>JBLIKI010000107.1:0-8547 GCA_047636235.1 Paracoccaceae bacterium
ACATGAGACGATTGCCGATGCCCCGACGCAAGCGCCGCGCCTATCCGAGCGACCTGACGAACGGCCAATGGGCGGTGATGAGCCGATGATGCCTGACGCGGCGCCGGGTGGCCGCCTGCGCCGCGCGAGATCGTCGAGGCGATCCTGTATCTGCTGCGCGCGCGCCGGTCGCGAAGCTTCGCCCTCCGCCGCCATCATCGACAGCCAGACCGTCAGGACGGCGGATCAAAAGGGGGGCTCACAGGCTATGGTGAAGGGCGACCGTGGCCCCAGTGGGGCCGCGTAAGCGCCTCGAACGGCGAGAAGATCCACGGGCGCAAGCGCGTTCGGCGGCTCGCTCGAACCGGTGGCGCTTGCCGCCTCACCCTGACTGACATGGACGGCCGACTGCTCGCGGTCGAGGTCCACGCCGCCGACATCCAAGATCGCGACGGCGCCAAGGGCGTGCTGAAGCGGTCGCGGCGATCATTCCCCTTCGTCGAAACTGTCTTCGCGGACGGCGCCTGCGCCGGGCGCCTCGTCGCATGGGCGAGGGATAAGGCCCACGTCACGCTTGAGATCGTCAGGCGCATGCCCTGGATAAAGGGCTTCGTCGTCATCCGCCGTCGATGGGTCGTCGAGCGGACTGATCCCTAAAGTATGAAGTGCCGCCGCCTTGCGCGGGACTACGAGCAGCTCCCGTCCGTCGTCGGAACCCTCATCACCATCGCAGCATTCGCAACCCTCCTCAGGCGACGGGCGTGACCCTTCTCAAACACGTTCGAAGGCTTGATCCGGGCCATCACCAATCATCATCGCCCGCCACCTTGCGCGCCCCCGCCGCGAGAGGCACCTTGCCGGTCCGTCCCCCTCGCGCCCGGAGCGCTGACATGATCGCCCTCGATACGCTCGGCCCGCTGGCGGCCTTCGCCTTGGCGGGCACCTGGACGCCGGGGCCCAACAACGCGATGCTGGCTGCGTCGGGCGCCAATTTCGGATTCCGCCGCACGGCGCCGCATTTCCTCGGGGTGTCGCTGGGGCTGGGGGCGATGTGCCTGGCGCTCGGCCTCGGCCTCGGCGAGGTGTTCCGCCATTCCGCCTTGCTGCGCGAGACGCTGCGCTGGGTCGGCGCCGCCGCGATGCTGTGGATCGCGTGGAAGATCGCCCGCGCCGCCGCGCCGGGCAAGGGCCGGGTCGGCGCCCGACCGCTGACCTTTTTGCAGGCCGCCGGGTTCCAATGGATCAACCCCAAGGCGTGGCTGATGTCGCTGGGGGTGCTGGCGCAGTTCGCCACCGGCGCCGCGCCGCTGGTCGAGGCGACGGTGATCGCGGGCGTGTTCACGGTGTCGGGGCTGACCTCCAGCCCGTGCTGGACGCTGTTCGGGCGCCAGGCGGCGCGCTGGCTGGGGGATGGGCCGCGGCTGCGCGCGTTCAACCTGACCATGGCGGCGATGGTCGCGCTGGGGGTGATCGCGCTGCTGACCGAGGATTTGGGCTAGGCCCCGCGGCCGACGGAGGCGTCCAGCGCCGCGACCCGCGCCGCCTCGGCCCCCCACCACTCGCGGCTCGCCAGCAGGCGGCGCAGCGGCGTGTCGGTGGCGCCGGGGGCGCTTTGCAAATAGCGCACCGCCTCGTCCCGGCTGGCGCCGGTCAGGCAGCGCAACCATGCCTCCGCCGCCGCCAGATCGAAATCACGCCCGGCATGGTCGCGGAAATTGGGCCGCAGCGCGGTCCACACCGCCCCCGCGGCGCCGGTGGCGGCGACCCAGGCGGCGACATGGGCGGCGCCCGCGCCCGTCGCCCGGCCCGACCGCGCGCACACCACGCCGATCAGGTCCAACGGCGCCCGTTCGCGCGCCGCCAGATCGGCGCGGGCCAGATCGACGTCGCCGCGGACCGACGCGATCGCATGGGTCGTGCAGGGCGCGCCGACATCTTCGTCGATGCACACCGCAAGGCCCATCAGCCGTTTGGGCGAGATGCGAGAGAATTCCAGCGGCAGCGCCGGACCGCCGCCCATCCGCCAGTCGCCGGTGATCCAAGGGCCCAAGATCTCAGGGTCCCAGATCAAAGATCCCCAGCCGATGATTGCGATTCTGCCGTGCATGCCCGCCCCTCGCCTGTGGTTCGCGCCACCCTATCCGGGCTGAGGCGTCGAGGCCAAGCGGGCGCGTCGGCACGGGCCCCCACCCATGCCGACGCCGGTTTCATCGCAGACGCCATGCGGCGCCAGGTCGGCCTCACCCTTTGTGCGTGATCACCCGGGTCATCCCTGCCACGGCGAAAATCACGCTGAGCAGCGGTATCAGCAGATCGCCGTCCAACGTCCCCAAGGCGACGTCGCGCGTCGTCGCATGGCCCGCCGCGCCGAGCAGCGCGGCGGCGGCGCTGATCGCAACGACAAGACGCAAGCGGCGGTGGCGGTCGGTGGCGGCCATGGAGACGGTTCCTACGATCATGATGCACTGCAATACCAACTAAGCATGTGCAGCGTGACCGCGATGTGACCGGATTGGGGTATGGCGGGAAAAAAAACGCAGGTGGGGGGCGATTTTTTTCCCGGCGCCCGCCTGTCAGGGGCGGCGACGGCCGCAATAGGCGCGACTTGTCGGTGTGCGACTCGCGTTCGGGGCTCAGACCGGCAGGCCCTCGGCGCGCAGGGCGGTGGCGAGGCCGTCCGGCCCCTCGAACATATGGGTGCGCCAGCCGCGCGCTGCGGCGGCGGCGATGTTGTCGGCCCGGTCGTCGGTGAAGAACAGATCCGCGCCGCTCAGCCCGGTGCGGCGCTCGAGGATCTCATAGATCCGTCGCTCAGGCTTCACCGTGCCCTCGCGGCCCGACACGATGGCGTCGTCAAAGGTCGTGAGGGCGGGATAGATGTCGCCCGCCCGGTCCCAGGTGTCGGCGGCGAAGTTGGTGAGCGCGACCACCCGCACCCCCGCCGCCTTCAGGGTCGCGAGCAGCGCGAAGGATTGCGGGATGGGGGGCGAGAACATCTCAGCCCACCGATCGTGCCAGGCGATGATCGCGGGCGCGTCGTCGGGGTGGCGGGCGGCGAGGGCGGCGACCTCGTCCGCCAGACGCCCGTCGCGGTCGCCGCGCAGGTTCATCGCGTCGAAGTCCACCCGCGCGAACAGGGCGGCGCGGATGGCGGGGTCGGGGATCAGGTCTTCATAGACGCGCTCGGGCCGCCAGCCGACCAGCACGTTGCCGACATCGAAGATCACGGCGCGGGGGGGCGTGGGGTGGGTCATGGAGCGATTCCTGAATGCGAGGGGCGGTGCGGGCGCGTGGCGCAAAGTGAGCGTCCCGGGCCCTTATGAACAGCCGTTGCCGCTGCGGCGTCGGGGCGCGGGGCGGGGGGGACTCGACATCGCGAGGGGATGGATCAATATAGAACAAACATAGAACATTTACCGAGGGCTGAGTCGCGCCCCCATGCCCGAGGCCGCCCATGTCCCCGCCCCGCAGTCGCCGTATCCTGTCGCTTTGGCTGCCGCGCCTGTCGGCGGAGCGGGCGCTGCGCCATGACGGAACCGCGTCCTGCGCGCCGTTCGCGGTGATCGCCGAGTCGCGCGGCGCGCTGGCGCTGGTCGGCCCCTGCGCGCGGGCCGAGGCGCTGGGCCTGCGCGCCGGCATGGTGCTGGCCGACGCGCGGGCGATCGCGCCGGAGCTGCGCACCGCGATGTGGGCGGCGGGGGCGGAGGCGCGGTTTCGCGCCGGGCTGCTGCGCTGGTCGGGGCGCTGGACCCCGTGGGCGTCGCTGGAATCGGGCGCGGCGCCGCAATTGCGCGGCACGGCGGGAGGGGAGGCGGGGCGGCCTGAGGGCTCTGGCGGGCTCGCGCTCGACATCACCGGCTGCGCGCATCTGTTCGGCGGAGAGCGGGAGATGGCCGCCCGAATGATCGAGGATCTGGCGACGCTGGGCCTGACCGCGCAGGCCGGGATCGCCGACACCCGCGGCGGGGCCTGGGCGTTGGCGCGACATGGGGTGCGATTCGGGGTGGCGTCGGGCCGCGCGGCCAGCGGGCGGTCCGGCGACGATGTGGGGGCGGAGGCGCCGGCGACGCGGGTCCGCTCCGCCCGTCGCCATGGGTCTGCGGGGGGGCGAGCCATTGAGGGGGCCGCCCGCGCCGTTGGGGGGGCCGCCGCCTACGCCGTTGAGGGGGCCGCCGCCCTCGGGGGGGTCGACCCCCCTCGGTCGGCGCGGGCCGAAGACGGCCCGCCGCCGTGCCGCGACGTCATCGCGATTCAGCCGCCGGGGGCGCCGCGCCAGACCCTTGCGCCCCTGCCGATCGCGGCGCTGCGGATGCCCGAAGCGACCGCGCAGGCGCTCGCCCGGCTCGGCCTGACCACCATCGGCGATCTGATGGGGATGCCGCGCGCCGCCCTCGCGCGCCGCTTTGGCGCCGACCTGATGCTGCGGCTCGACCAGGCCTTGGGCGTGACGCCCGAACCGGTGTCGCCGATCCGCCATGCGCCGCCGCTGTCGGCGCGCCTGACCTTGCCCGAACCGATCGGCCTGCGCGGCGATCTGGACGCCGCCTTCGCGCGGGTGCTGGCGGCGCTGTGCGTGCGGCTCGACGCCCAAGGGCTGGGGGCGCGGCGGGTCCGGTTCTCGATCCGCCGCGCCGATGGCGGGGGGCAGGTCGAGGAGATCGGCCTCGCCCGCCCGTCCCGCGACCCAGAGCGGATCGGACGCCTGCTGGACGGCATCGTGGCGCGCTTTGACGCAGGCTTCGGCATCGACGCCGTGCGCGCCGAGGCGGTGCAGGCCGAACCGCTGTCGGCGGTCCAGCATTCGGGCCATGCCGCCGCGCTGTCCGAGGCGCAATCGCGGGTGTCGCCGGGCGCGGCGCCGCCCCCAAGCCCCGACATGGCGCGCGACATGTCTCCGGGGGGGGGCGAGGCGTTCGCCGAACTGCTCGGCCGGCTCGGCGCCCGAATCGGGCTGGAGCGGCTGCTGCGATACCGCGCCGCCGACAGCCATATCCCGGAGAAAACCGCGCATCTCGCCTCCGCCGCCCATGCGCCGCCGCAGCCGCCGGGCTGGCCGGGGCCGGGCCGCCCGCGCCCGATCCTGCTGTGGTCGCCCGAGCCGATCGCGCCGCTGGCCCCCGGCCGCCCGCCCGCCGCGTTCCGCTGGCGGCGCGGCGAGCATGTCGTCGCGCTTGCCGAGGGGCCGGAGCGGATCGCGCCGGAATGGTGGCTTGACGATCCGGCCTGGCGGTCGGGGCCGCGCGACTATTGGCGGGTGGAGACCGCCGATGGCCGCCGCATCTGGCTGTTCGAGGCGCTGGGCGCCGAGATGCCCGGCGGCTGGTTCGTCCACGGCCCTATGGCGTGAAGGGGGGGCTGAGCGGGCCTTGCATCTGACTTGCGCTTGGCGCGCCAAGGCGCCAGCGTCGCCCCATGAACATGCCCGAGCCCCATGATTTCGCCGCCCTGCGCGCCCGCGCCGCCGGACCCGCCATCACGCTGCTCCGCCATCCGCGAGTGATGGCGGAGGGGCTGGTCTATGGCCGCACCGACCCGCCGCTTGCGCCCTCCGCCGCGCAAGAGATCGACGGCGCGATCCGCCGGGCGCGCGTGCTCAGGCTCGCGCCTGACGCGATCCGCGCCAGCCCCTCGCCGCGCGCTATGGCGCTGGCCGAGGCGTTGGCCGCGGCGCTCGGGGTGCCGGTGCTGCCCGATCCGCGATTGATGGAACTGGATTTCGGTGCGTGGGAGGGGCTGCGCTGGGATGCGCTGTCGCCCGATCATTGCGACCCGTGGCGCGCCGATCCGTGGCGGCTGGCCCCGCCGGGGGGCGAGACCTTCGGCGCCCTTGCCGCCCGCGTCGCCGAGGCGTTGGCCGAGGCGCCGCCCGGCGCGGTGCTGGTCACCCATTCGGGCGTGATCCGCGGGGCGCGAATGCTGCGCGAGGGGATCGATCTGGCCGCCGCCTTCGCCGCCCCCGCGCCCTTCGCGTCGCCGATCCCGCTGCGGGCCTCAGGGGGCTGAGCGCGGATCAGGCGGACACGCGCGCCGCGCCGTCTTGTTGCGCCGTTGCCTCCGCCTCCAGAACCGCGGTGCGGATCAGGTCCAGCCCGTCGGTCAGCGCGGCGGGGCCCGGGGCGAGCAAAAGTGGCGCTTTGATCTCTTTCACCAGATTGTGGCGCACCGCCGGCAGCAGGTTCCAGCCCGGGCGCGCGGCGATGCGTTCGGGGCGGACGCGCTTGCCGCTCCAGGAGGCGAGGATCAATTCCGGCCGGGCGGCGGCGATTTCGGCGGCGGTCACAATACGTTCCCGTGTCGATCGCACATGGCGCAGATGCGAGACGATGTCGATGCCGCCCGCGATCTCGATCAGCTCCATCACCCAGCCGAGGCCTGCGATCAGCGGCTCGTCCCATTCCTCAAACCACACGCGGGGCCGGCGGGCGGGAGGGTTGGCGCGCATCGCCTCGATCTTCTCCCTCCACCCGTCGATCAGGGCTGCGGCGCGGTCGGGACGGCCGACCATGGCGCCAACGCAGGCGGTCATGTCGAAGATGCCTTGGACGTCGTGCTGGTTGAACGAATGCACCGCCACCCCGGCCCGGATCAGCAGGGCGGAGATGTCGGCCTGAATGTCGAACGAGGTCAGCACCAGATCGGGCCGTTGGACCATGATCGAGGACATGTCTTCGGCGGTGAACGCCCCCACCCTTGGCTTTTCGTCGCGGATGCGTGCAGGGCGCGAGGCATAACCGCAAACCCCGACGATTCGGGCGTCCTCTCCCAGAAGATACAGCGTTTCCGCCGTTTCCTCCGACAAGCAGATGATGCGTTGCGGCGGCCAAGTCATGCCCAAGTCCCATGCAGGACGACGTCGCGCCCGGTTATCAGGTCGGACGGTAGGGGCGTCTGGTTTAGAATGCGTTAGCGCGCGCGGCGGAACTAGCGCGCGGCGGCGAACAGCGCGTCCAGATCGAGCGCGCCTTCCAGCCCCGCCGCGACCTCATCCAGCGCGGCGTCCACCGAGGCGTCGAAATCAAGGTCCGACCCCGCCCCGGCGCGCAGACGCTCCAACCAGCCGCGCCGGAACCGATCAGCGGCGAACAGGCCGTGGATATGGGCGCCCTCGATGCGGCCGCCCGGGGAAATCGCGCCTTCGGGGGCGCCGCCTAGGAACGCGAACGGGCGCGACAGCCCGGGGCCGGAGGCGCGGCCCGAATGGATTTCATACCCCTCGATCGGCGCGCCGGTGCGGGCGCAGGCGGCGCGCACCGGGCGCACGGTCTTGTCCGCCGCCATGGCGATGTCGATGGAGAGGAGGCCCAGCCCCTCGGCCTCGCCCGGCGCGCCGTCATGGCCGTCGGGGTCGTCGATCCGCCGCGCCAGCATCTGATAGCCGCCGCAAATGCCCAAGATGCGGCCCCCGGCGCGGGCATGGGCGAGAATGTCGATGTCCCATCCTTGCGCGCGCAGAAACGCCAGATCGGCGAGCGTGGATTTGGTGCCGGGGAGGATGATCGCGTCGACATCGCGGGGCAGGGGGCGGCCGGGGGGAACGAAGATCACCTCGACGCGCGGTTCTGCGCGCAGCGGGTCGAGATCGTCGAAATTGGCGATCCGCGGCAGCATTGGCACGGCGAGTCGAACCGTTGCATCCGGGCGGGCCGCATCGGGGCGATCCAGCGCCACCGCATCCTCGGCCGGAAGGCGCGCGGCGGCGGCCAGCCATGGGACCATGCCGAAGCTGCGCCAGCCGGTGCGTTCCGTGATGGTGGTCAGCCCCGCATCGAACAGCGCCGCGTCGCCGCGAAACCGGTTGATGCAATAGCCGACGATCTGGGCGCGGTCGCCGTCATCGAGCACCGCGTGATGCCCGACCAGCGCCGCGATCACTCCGCCGCGGTCGATGTCCCCCGCCAGCAGCACCGGGACGTCGGCGGCGCGCGCAAAGCCCATGTTGGCGATGTCGCGGGCGCGCAGGTTCGTCTCCGCCGGGCTGCCCGCGCCTTCGACGATGACGATGCCGTGGGCGGCTTTCAGGCGCGCGAAGCTGGCGAGCACTTGCGGCAACAGCGATGCCTGCGCGCCGAAATCGCGGGCGCGCATCACGCCCACCGGCTTGCCGTTCAGCACCAATTGCGCGGTCATGTCGGACTGGGGCTTCAGGAGCACCGGGTTCATGTCGGTATGCGGCGCCAGCAAGCAGGCGCGGGCCTGCAAGGCTTGGGCGCGGCCGATTTCGCCGCCATCCGCGCAGGCGGCGGCGTTGTTGGACATGTTCTGCGGCTTGAACGGGGCGGGGCGCAGGCCGCGATGCAGCGCCGCGCGGCACAGCCCCGCCACCAGCAGCGATTTCCCGGCGTCCGAGCAGGTGCCTTGCACCATCAGCGCTGTCATGGGGAGCCGCCCGGGACGGGCGTGGGAGGGTCGCCCGGGACGGGCGCGGGAAGCTCGCCCGGGATGGGCGCGGGAGCGGCATCCCCGAGGATCACCGCCACCGGGCCGTCGGGGCGGTCGATCACCTCGGCCCGCACGCCATAGACGCGGGCGAGGGTGTCGGGGGTCAGGGTGGCGCGCGGGGGGCCGTCG
>JBLIKI010000108.1:0-8457 GCA_047636235.1 Paracoccaceae bacterium
GCGAAAAGCGGGAGTGCGGGCGGGGCCGATGCGCCCGCGCAGCGTGGCGCGAGGGCCGGACCGACCTCCCGCGCGTCACTTACACCGCCAGCGCTCCGCCATCCCAGCGCCGGCGAAGCAACAGCGCCAACGCCAGCCCCGCCGCGGACATGGCCGCTGCCAACCCATAGGTCGCGCCCCCGGCGATGGGATATACCCACGCCGCCAGCGCCATCGCCGCCGCGGTCAGCAGGCCGCCCGCCACCGCGCCGAACACGCCCTGGGCGGCGGCGGCCAGCCGCTCCGGCGCGGCCGCGGCGATGAAGGCGATGGCGCCCAAATGCCCCGCGGCGAACGACAGCGCGTGCAAGGTTTGCAGCGCCCAAAGCGCCGGTCCAACCGGATCGAACGCCATCGCCGACCAACGCAGCACCCCCGCCGCCGCCGACAGCGCGATCGCCCCCGCCGCCCCCAGCCGCCGGATCAACAGCCCGCCATAGGCGGCCATCAGCACCACCTCCACCGCCACGCCGAACGCCCACAGCGCGCCGATCCGCGCGTCCGACAGCCCCAGGTCGCGCCAGTGGATCGAGCCGTAGGCGTAATAGATCCCGTGGCTCGACTGCGACAGGCCGATGGCCGCGACGAACAGCATGAACATTGGCGCGGCGGCCAGCGCGCGGATCTCGGTCATCGTTGGGCGGCGTGCGGCGCGGGCGCGCCCGCCGCCCGGATGGGTCAACCCGGTCCAGGCCGCCATCAGCAAAAACCCCGCGATCGCCCAGGGCGCCGCCCCCGGCCCCGCCGCCCCGATCACCACCCCCATCGCTAAGCTAACCGCCAGAAACGACGCCGAGCCAATGCTGCGCACATGGGCGTATTCGAACCCATGGACCCGCGACGCCGCCGCCCCCAGCGCGTCCCCGATCGGCACCAGCCCCGCAAAGGCCGCTGACAGCGCCAGCGTCGCCGCCATCAGCCACGCGCGGTCCGGCGCGACCAGATGCGCCAGCGTCGCCACCACCCCGAGGATCCCCAGCGCCAGCAGCATGTTGCGCCGCGCATCCCACCGATCCGCCAGCGCCGGCAGCGCAAACCCCGCCACAACCCGCGCCGCCATGCCCGCGGCGCCGAACACGCCGATCTCCGCCGCGCTCAGCCCCTCGCCCGCCAGCCATAGCGGCCAGAACGGCAGATGCACCCCGAACGCGCCGAACACCGCCGCATAGAACGCAGCCGTCCGCAGCCCCATCGGCCGCAGCGCGGCGGGCAGGCGCGACATCGGCGGCTGGACCGGCGCCAGCGGCTCGACCCGAGGCGGCGACATAGTGGCGCCGGGGGCGGGCTCGGACACCGGCGCGGGATCGGATCGAGGGTCGTCGGTCATGGCAGGCGGGCTTTCAGTCAAGGACGCGTTTTCGCGGCGGGCGGGCGAAGCGAGCGGCGCGCAGGGTCGCCGATATCACCGCAGGTGAAGCCATGTCGCACTCTGCATGGCTGGCGCGGGGTCAGCGGCGGATGATAAGCCTCACGTAAGATATCCGTCGCAGGAGCGCCCCCATGTCAACCTCTCCCGCCCGCACCGCGTTCCTGACCGGGGTGCGGCACGGCGCCCCGTTCTTTATCGCGGTGATCCCGTTCGGCACGCTGTTCGGCGTGGTCGCGACCGCCGCGGGGCTGGATGTGATCCAGACCATGGTGATGACCTCGTTGGTCATCGCCGGAGCGTCGCAATTCGCCACCTTGGAGCTGCTCAGCGACGGCGCCCCCGCCTTTATCGCGGTGCTGACCGGGCTGGCGGTGAACATGCGGATGGCGATGTATTCCGCGTCGCTGACCGCGCATATCGGCCGTGCGTCGCTCAGCCTTCGGGCGTTCGCGGCGTATTTCCTAGTGGATCAGGTCTATGCAGTGACCATCCAGCGGTTCACCGACCGGCCTGAGATGACGCTGACCGAAAAGACCGGCTATTATTTCGGCGTGGTCGCGCCAATCTGCCCGCTTTGGTATCTGGCCACTTGGTTCGGAGTGGTGGCGGGCGAGGCGATCCCGGCCAGCTATACGCTCGACTTCGCGGCGCCTATCATGTTCGTCGCCGTTGTGGCGCCGATGCTGCGCGGCCTGCCGAACCTGTTGGCGGCGGGGGCGGCCATCGCCGCCGCGCTGATGCTGAACGGCCTGCCGTATAATTCGGGGCTGATCGTCAGCGCCATGATCGGCATGACCGTCGGCGTGCTGGTCGAGGGCCGGGTGGCCGCGGCGCGCGCGCGCCTCGGGCTGCAAACCCCCGGCAAGGAGGACGCGGCATGACCGACGTTTCCGACGCGACGCTGTGGGCGACGATCATCACGCTCGGGATCGGGACGTTCCTGATCCGGTTCTCGTTCCTCGGGCTTGTCGGGGCGCGGCAGCTGCCGCCCATGATGATGCGCCTGCTGCGCTATGTGCCGGTGACGGTGATCCCGGCGCTGGTCACCCCGATGGTGGTCTGGCCCCGCGCGACGGGAGGGGAGACCGACCCCGTCCGCCTGATCGCCGCCATGGTCGCGCTGGCGGTGGGGGCGGTCACGCGCAACTCGCTGGCGGCGATCATCACCGGGCTGGCGACGCTGTGGACGCTGCCGGCGCTGCTCGGCTAGGCGCGGCCCCAGTCCAAGGTCAGTCCAAGGTCAGTCAAGGGTCAGCGCGGTGGTGCGTGCGACCTCTTTCAGCGAAAAGCTCGAATGCATTTGCGCGACGCCGGGCAGGCGCGACAGGTGTTCGCGGTGGATGCGGGCGAAATCATCGGCATCCCGCGCCACGATCTTCAGCAGATAATCCGCCGCCCCGGCCATCAGATGACATTCCAGCAGGTCGGGGATGCGCGCTACATGAGTCTCGAACGCCTCGAGCATCTGAGTGGTCTGGCCTTGCAGCGTGATCTCCACGAACACGGTGCTGGCCCGCCCGACGGCGCGCTGGTTCAAAAGCGCGGCATAGGACGCGATGACGCCCTTCTCCTCCAACCTCGCCACCCGGCGATGGCAGGCCGAGGCCGAGAGGTTCACCCGCTCGGCCAAATCGGCGTTGGGCAGGCGCCCTTCGTGTTGGAGGATCCGCAGAATCGCGCGGTCCATCCGATCAAGCTGTGCAACTTCGATGCGTTTTTGGGTCATAACGCCGGAGGATATTGCGCAATCTCGGCGCCGCACAACCGATAATCGCATGCACCTTCGAGCCACTTTGCGCGATCCTTATTGCAACACCCATTTCTAGCCTGAGGAGACTCACCATGCTGATCGGTTGCCCCAAAGAAATCAAAGTGCAGGAGCGCCGCGTCGGCTTGACCCCCGCCGCCGCCCATGAGGCGATCGCCCATGGCCATTCGGTGCTGATCGAGACCAATGCGGGCCTTGGGTCGGGCTATGCGGACGCGGCCTATCAGGCGGTCGGCGCCACCATCGCCGCCACCGCCGCCGACGTGTTCGCCGCCGCCGACCTGATCGTGAAGGTCAAAGAACCCCAGCCGACGGAGCGCGCGATGCTGCGCGAGGGCCAGGTGCTGTTCACCTATCTGCACTTGGCGCCGGACCCGGACCAGACCCGCGACCTGCTGGCCAGCGGCGTCACCGCGATCGCCTATGAAACCGTCACCGCCCCCGGCGGCGGCCTGCCGCTGCTGGCCCCGATGTCCGAGGTCGCGGGCCGCCTCGCCCCCCAGATGGGCGCATGGGCGTTGCAGTCCGTGAATGGCGGGCGCGGGGTGCTGATGGGCGGCGTGCCCGGCACCACCCCGGCCAAGGTTGCGGTGATCGGCGGCGGCGTCGTGGGCACCCAGGCCGCGCGGGTCGCCGCGGGCATGGGCGCCGATGTGGTGGTGCTGGATCGGTCCCTGCCCCGTCTGCGGCTTTTGGACGACATGTTCGGCGGGCGCTTCGGCACCCGATACGCCAGCAAAGCGGCGATCGAGGAAGTGGCGCTGGCCGCCGACATGGTGATCGGCGCGGTGCTGGTGGCCGGGGCGGCGGCGCCCAAACTGCTCAGCCGCGCGCAGATCGCCGCGATGGCGCCGGGCGCGGTGCTGGTGGACGTCGCCATCGATCAGGGCGGGTGCTTTGAGACGTCGCACGCCACCACCCATGACGACCCGATCTATATGGCTGAGGGCGCGGTGCATTACTGCGTCGCCAACATGCCCGGCGCCGCCCCGCGCACCGCGACCGAGGCGCTTGGCGCCGCCACCCTGCCGTTCCTGATCGCGCTGGCGAACAAGGGCTGGCGTCAGGCGTGCAGCGACGATCCGCACCTGTTGGCGGGGCTCAACGTCCATGCGGGCAAGCTGACGCTGCCGGTGGCCGGCGAGGCGCTGGGGATCGAGGCGATCTCGCCCCGCGACGCGCTGGCGCTGTGATGCAGGCGCGCCCTCGCCAGTGCGAGGGCGCGCGGCACGTCAGGCGGCGCGCGCTTTCAGCAGATCGCGGATCTCGGTCAGCAACTGCACGTCGGCGGGCGGGATCGCGGGCGCGGGGGCGGGCACGTCTTCGCGCCGAAGCTTGTTCACCGTCCGCACCACCAAGAACAGGATCCACGCGACAATCATGAAGCTGATGATCGCGTTGATGAAAACGCCATAGGTGATGACCGCGAGGCCGGCATCCTTGGCGGCGGTGGCGCTGGCCACCTCCTCGCCCGACAGGTTGAAGAACAGGCCCGAAAAATCGATGCCACCGGTGAAGACGCCCAAGATCGGGTTCACGATGTCGGCGACGAAGCTTTTGACGATGGTGGTGAAGGCGGCGCCGATCACGATGCCGACACCCATGTCGACGACGTTCCCTTTGACGGCGAAATCCTTGAATTCCTGAAGCATTGATCGTCTCCCCTCGGCGGTCCGCCAAGGGCGGTCCGGCATCTGCGGCAAAATGCGCCTAAGATCGGTTGTGCACCGAAATGGGAAATAATTGCGGCAAGAAACGCCTCTTGCCGCGCGCAGGCCGCAGGCCGCAAGAGGCGCCCCGATCAGGCGCGAAGCGTGCCGCCCGAGGCTTTCTCGACCGCCGCGACGACCTTGGCGGCGACGGCGTCGATCTCCTCATCCGTCAGGGTCTTGTCGCGGGGCTGAAGGCGGACCGACAGCGCGACCGACTTTTTACCCTCCCCAAGGCTTTGCACCGCCTTGGCGCCGCCGAACACGTCGAAGACCGACGCGCTGTCGATCAGCTTTTTGTCAGCGCCGCGGGCGGCTTTCAGCAGCGTCTCAGCCTCGACCCGCTCATCCACCACAAAAGCGAAGTCACGCTCAACCGCCTGCAGGTCCGAAGCCTGCAGAGATCCGCGCGACGGGTTGGCGCTTTTGGGGAAGGGCGCGTTTTCCAGATAGATCGTGAACGCGACCGCAGGCCCTTTGACGTCCATGGCGGAGAGCGCCTTGGGGTGCACCTCTCCGAACGCCGCCAGCATGTTCTTGGGGCCGAGCGACAGCATCGCGGACCGGCCGGGGTGGAACCAGTCGGGGGCGGTGCGCTGCACCATCAGACGGCTGGCGGGGGCGCCGATGGCGTCCAGCGTCGCCTCCACCGCCGCCTTGGCGTCGAATGCATCCACCGAGCGGCGCGGGCCGGCCCAGTGGCGCGGATCGGCCATGCCGACCAGAATGCCGGACGCGACAAGGCGCTGCTCGCCGGGCTCGCCGCCCGTGAAGCCGGGTCCGACCTCGAACAACGCCAGATCCGCGAAGCCGCGCGCCTGATTGCGCGCGGCGGCGGCAAGCAGGCCCGGCAGCGGATCGGGGCGCAGGTGCGACATCTCAGAGCTGATCGGGTTGTCGAGCCGCACCGCATCGGTCCCGCCACCGAACAGCGCCGCCTCAGGCCCCGACACGAAGGAATAGGTCACGCATTCGTTGAAGCCCTGCCCCGCCAGCGCGCGGCGCGCGGCGCTTTGGCGGCGCTGCATCGGGGTCAGCGTGGTCTTGGTGACGCCGGGGGTGCTGCGCGCCATCGGACGGGCGACAAGGCCGCTCAGCGACGCGATGCGGGCGATTTCCTCAACCAGATCCGCCTCGCCCAGCACGTCGGGGCGCCAGGTGGGGACGTGGACCATGATGCCGTCGGCGGTGTCCTCGACCCGGAAGCCAAGCGCGGTCAGGGTGCGGCGCTGCTCAGCCTCAGGGATGTCCATGCCCACCAGCGATTCGGTGCGCGCGGGGTCGAGGCGATAGGCGCGGGCATGGTCCGGCACGGCGCCCGCGACGATCAGTTCCGACGGCTCGCCACCGCACAGCTCTAGGATCAGGGCGGTCGCAAGCTCCATCCCCGGCTCGGTGAAGGCGGGGTCGATGCCCCGTTCGAACCGATAGCGCGCGTCAGAGTTGATTTTCAGCGCCCGCCCGGTCATCGCGGTGCGGATCGGGTCGAAATAGGCGGCTTCGACGATCACGCGAGTGGTCGCCTCGGTGCAGCCCGACGCTTCGCCGCCCATCACGCCGCCGATGCCTTCGGCGCCATGATCGTCCGCGATCACGGTCATGCCGGGGGCCAGCGCATAGGTCTTGCCGTCGAGAGCGAGAAGCGATTCCCCGGTCTGCGCCGAGCGGACCGTGATCCCGCCCTGCACCTTGTCAGCGTCGAACACATGCAGCGGGCGGCCGCGGTCATAGGTCAGCAGGTTGGTGACGTCCACCAACGCCGAGATTGGCCGCAGCCCGATCGCCCGCAGCCGCTTTTGCAGCCAATCGGGCGAGGGGCCATTTTTGACGCCTCGGATTTCGCGCCCGATGAACAGCGGGCAGGCTTTGTCCGCGACCTCAGGCGCCAGCGTGACGGTCAGCGCAGACGTGAACGCGCCCGGAACCGGCGCAATCGCCGGGGTGCGCAGCGTGCCGATGCCGCGCGCCGCCAGATCGCGGGCGATCCCGGCGATGCCCAGCGCGTCGGGGCGGTTGGGGGTGATCGCAATCTCGATCACCGGATCGTTCAGGCCCGCATAGTCGATATAGCGCACGCCCAAAGGCGCGTCGGCGGGCAATTCGATGATGCCGTTATGATCGTCGGAGATCATCAATTCCCGCTCCGAACACAGCATCCCGTTGGATTCGATGCCGCGGATCACGGTCGGCTTCAGCAACAGCTCCGTCCCCGGCACATAGGTGCCGTTCTTGGCGAACACGCCGATCAGGCCTGTGCGGGCGTTGGGCGCGCCGCAGACCACTTGGATGATCTCAGGCGGGGCGTCGGGGCCGTTCACCCATGCCTCGACCTTGCACAGGTTCAGCTTGTCGGCGTCCGGGTGCTTTTGCGCCGACTGCACGCGGCAGATGGTGAAGGCGCCAAGGACGTCCGCCGGGTCTGCGATCCCTTCGACCTCAAGCCCGAGATCGGTGAGGGTGTCGCAAATCTCAGCCACGCTCGCGTCGGTGTCGAGATGGGTCTTGAGCCAGGAGAGAGAGAATTTCATCGCGTCAGCCCTTCGGTCGTCCGCGCCCGGCGTCCTGCGCCACGGCGTCGATCAGTTCAAGTGTGTCGGTCGGCGCGTCACGCGCCCTGCCAGCCCGTGAATGCCGCGAACCCCAGCAGCAGCGCCGCTGAGACGAAATAGGCCGCCTTGCTGGGCAACAGTTGGCTGAGCGTGTCGCCCTCTTCCGGCGCGATCACCCCGCGAGAGCCGACGGCATAGAGCGCCGCCACCCCCGCCAGCGCCACCGCGATCCATGTCGCGGACATGCCCCAGTCGGCCATCCAGGTGATCGACGGCGGCGTGGATACGGCGGTGATCGCCGGGAACGCCCCGTGGCGCACCGAGGCCCTGAGCGCGGCGGTCATAGGGCGCGTCCCATAGGGAAGGGTGCGCTGCGCCAGGCGCTGGGGCATGTCATCGTCTCAGTCCCTTTTTCCGCCGCCTTGCGCGTCGCGCGCAGCCGCATCCATCAATTCCAGCTTGGCGCGCAGCCGCGGCGCAGGACCGGTTTGCCGCCCCTCAAGCCCGCGGATCCGGTCCATCATCCATGCGCCCCGCTCCGCCAAGGCGTGGGTGTCGGCGTCCGGCCCGGCATCGTCCATCCGCGCGCCCATCTGCGCGGCCACCGCCGGCGCCGTGTCCGCGGCCGCAAGCCGGACCGACAGCCGCGCGCGGCACTCATCATAGTCGGCCTGCGCCTCGGCCCGGGACATCCCCGCGACCAACGCCGTCATGGTCGTGTCGCGCGTCTGCATCCTAGCCCGGCGGAACGCCAGCCAGCCCGCGACGATAACGATAACGGCGAGGTAGATCATCGGATCACGCCGTCAGCCCGCCATGCAGCGTCGGCACATCCAACGACCGGAACCCGTAATGGCGCAGCCAGCGCAGATCCGAATCAAAGAACGCGCGCAGATCGGGGATGCCGTATTTCAGCATCGCGATCCGGTCGATGCCGATGCCGAACGCGAACCCCTGATAGACGCCGGGGTCGACATTCGCCGCCGCCAGCACCTTGGGGTGAACCATGCCGGAGCCGAGGAT
>JBLIKI010000109.1:0-8454 GCA_047636235.1 Paracoccaceae bacterium
GTGACCTTCCCGAACGGCACGATCTGGACGTTCGACGGTTATGTGAAAGGGTTCGCGCCCTCCACCCCGATCGGCGACCGCATGACCGCGGTGATCACCATTCAATCGAGCGGCGCGACCGCTATCACCTGAGGAACCTGCGATGCCTGATCCGTTCGAGACCTTGGCGCCGGGGCTGCTCGGCCCCTCCGATGATATCCGCGCCGTCATTCCCAATGACGGCGCGGATCTGCCCGGCGGCGTCTGCCGCGCGTTTTTCGTCGGCGTCGGCGGAGACGTAAAGATGCGCGACAAGCACGGACACGAGGTCATCCTCGTTTCTGGCAACAGCCAGTATCACTTCCTCCGCCCGGCCCGCGTCTTGGCGACCGGCACCACCGCGACGAATATCCTCGCGCTATATTAAGGAGCGACCATGGCGAACCTCAACCGCGGCGAGATCTCCGTGGCGGCGCCCAGCGGGCGCGTCACCCTCGCCATCGATTTCAACGCGCTCTGCGGTCTTGAAGAACAGGGCCACGATCTGCCGACGCTGGCCGCGCAGGCGCAGGCGGGCAAGCTGCTCCCGATGCGCCGGATTCTCCACGCCGCGATGCTCAAGCACCGCCCCGAGGCCACCGAACGCGACGCCGGCGACCTGGCGAGCGAGGTCGGGATCAAGGAGATCTCCGCCGAGATCACGCGGCTATTCAGGGCCGCCGGTCTGGTCGGCGCCGAAGAAGATGGCGGCGGCGAGGGCGAGGGGGAGGCGTTGGGAAACGCCCGCCGGCGGAAGCGACGGGATGGCTAGGCGTGCTTGAGGGCTACATCGCCGCCGGGTTCGACCCCGGCGGTTTCTGGACCCTCTGCCCCGCCGAGTTCCGCGCCCACATGGCGGGCGCCGCCCGCCGCCGCGCAGGCGAGGAAGATCTGATGCGCTGGCAAGTTTGGCACGGCGCCGCGCTGGCCCGGGCTGAACGCATACCCAGCTTCGATCAGTTTGCGCGGAACGCCCCGCCGAGCCAGGCGGAGCTGCAATCCAAGGCCCTGCAATGGGCCGCGCGCATCGCGCAGGATCAAAGGGGATAGGACATGGCGTCGAGCATTCTTGGCTTTCTGCGCGTCAACTTGGCGATGGACTCGGCGCAGTTCGGCCTCGGCGCGAGAGCTGCGCGCGCTGATCTTGCCGCGATCGGGGCCGCGGCCAAGGCGACCGCCTTGGCCGTGGCCGGTTTTGGCGTGGCCTTGAGCGCAATGGCGATTTCCTCCGCTGAAACCGCCGTCAACTTGCAGGGCATGGCCAACGGCGCCAACGCAAGCATGGAGGAGTTCCAGCGCGCAGCCGCCGCGGCCAAGATCGTCGGGATAGAGACCGAGCAGCTTTCCGATATCTACCGCGACGTGAACGACCGAGTCGGCGATTTCCTGACGACGGGCGGCGGGGAGATGGCCGACTTCTTCGAGCAGATCGCGCCCAAGGTGGGCGTCACCGCCGAGCAGTTCCGCAAGCTATCGGGGCCGGAATCGCTGCAACTGTTCGTCACCTCGCTTGAGCAGGCGGGCGTCGGCCAGCAAGAGATGATTTTCTATCTCGAATCGATGGCGTCGGATGCCTCGAAGCTGCTCCCGCTGCTGGCGAACGGCGGGGCCGAAATGAATCGGCTCGGCTCCGAGGCCGCGCGGTTCGGTTTCCTGAACGAGCAGGCCGCCGCCTCGGGCCGGGAAATGCGCGAGGCGATGATATTGATGGGGGCCGCGGTCACCTCGGTCGGCGCCGCGCTCGCCAACAGCGGCATCGTCGATGTGTTCGCACGCGTGGTGCGCAGCGCCGCCGAGTTCGTCGGCTTGCAGGTCGCCCCCGCGCTGCGATCGATGGCCGAGGCGTTGGCCGCGGCCTTCGACGAGGCCGCGCCGCTCGGCAGCGCGATTGCGACCCTGAGCGAGAACCTCGATAGGGTTGCCGTCTATTTGGCGACCGTCGCCGGACTGCTCGTCGCGAAGCTTGCCGCGGGGCTTGCCCTTTCGGTTTTTCATGTTCTCGCCTTGGTCAGAGGCATGGCACTGCTCCGGTTCGCCATTATCCGCACCGGGATCGGCGCCCTGATCGTCGGCGCGGGCGAGTTGGTCTATCGGTTCACCAAGCTGGTCGATGGCGCAGGCGGTGTCGGCGCCGCCTTGGGCCTGCTCGGCGGCGTCGTCGCCGGCACGTTCAAGGGGATGCTCAAAGAGGTCAGCGCCGTCGCAGACGGTTGGCGCGCGTTCGGCGAGGATCTCAAGGCAATCTGGTTTCGGGTAATTAAAATTCTCGCCAACGCCTGGTCCGATTTTGTCAACCGCGTCGGCGTGACATTCAACGCGATCTCGAAACGCGCGGGATCGGCGCTGCGGATCGACGGCGTTGAGGTCGGGGCTTGGGCTTCCTCTTTCGACGCGGCGGTGATCCGCGCAGAGGCCGCGGCAGAACGGCTTCGCGCCGGCAAGCTGGAAAAGCTAAAGGGCGCTTGGGACGAGCAGACCGCCGCGATCAAGGCGGTGCAGGACGCCTACGTCGCCTCGGCGGACGAGGGCGAGGACGCCTCTGCGCGGCTGGCCGCAGGGGTGCGGGAGGTCAACGCCGCGCTTGGCGACGGAGGCGGAGGCGAAGGCAAGCCCGGCAAGGCTGAAAAGCCGTCCAAGTTCCGCGCCGAGATCGACGAGGCGGCCAAGAGCCTCAAGTCGCTGCAACAGGATATCGAAACCACGATCAGCGGCTCATTTTCGCGGGCCTTCGACGGCTTGGTCGACGGGACCATGAAGTTCCGCGACGCGCTCAAGGGCCTTGCGCTCGATTTGCTAAAGCTCGCCGGGAACAAGCTGATCCAGAGCCTTGTCGGCAACGCGCTCGGCGCCGCGTTCGGCTCGATCGGCAGCGCCGCCCCGGCGACCTCGCCGATCCCGACGCCGCGCCCCTTCGCGGTCGGGACGCAGTTCGCTCCCGGCGGCCTTTCGTTGGTGGGCGAGCGCGGGCCGGAATTGCTCAACCTGCCGCAAGGCGCGCAGGTGATCCCGAACCACCGCCTGCCGAGCGGCGGCATGACCATCCATGTCGATGCCCGCGGGGCCAGCGACCCGGCGGCGATCGAGGCCGCGGTGCGCCGCGCCGTGCCGCCGATCGCCGCCGCGATCTCCCGCGAGACGGTGCAGGATATGCAGCGACGGAGGCGCGCGTGATGGTTACCTTTCTCGACGCCCCCGCGGCAATGCGCTGGCACGCCTATGATCTTGGCGCGATCGATACCGTGGCCGAGCAACGAAGCGTCTACACCGGCGCCGCCAAGCGGCTCGACTTCGGCGGCAACCTTTGGACGCTTAAACTGGCGACCCGCGATCAGACGCAGGCCCACGCCGCCGCCTTGGAGGCATGGTGCGACGCGCTGCGCGGCGCTGATGCGGTCGCCCGCCTCGGCCCGCCGCTGGGCTATGCCGCCCAAGGCACCACGACGGCGGAGACGTTGACCCTCGCCGCAGCGCGCGCCGCGGGGGCGAGCCTGCTGGCGGTCAACGGCCTCGGCGCCGGGCTGACCATCGCGGCGGGCAGCTTTGTCTCGATCGCCGATCACCTGCACCGCGTGCGCGCCACCGTGGCGGGCGGTTCCGGCGAGCAGATGCAGATATGGCCGCCGCTGCGCGAATCCGCGGCATTGGGCGCCGTGGTCGAGATCGGGGCCGGGGTGCGCAGCCTCTGGCGCCTGCAAGGCCGCCCGACCCGCAGCGCGATCTCCGACCGGCCCGCCTTGGCCGCGCCGGTTGAATTGCAGTTCATGGAGGCGATCTGATGCGGAACATCACCGCGGGCCAGCAGGCGATCCTCAACGGCGCGGCGCCGGGGATCATCGCCCTTCTGATGCAGCTTGACCACCCGGACGGGGCGATCCGCATGTCGTCGCTCGTCTACGACTGGACCGACGCCGCCGCCGCGCTGTGGATCGGCGGCGCCTCGGTTCTGGATTTCGGCGCAACCACCGCCCAGCGGGGGACCGCGGGCGGCGCCGTCACCGTGACTTGGAACGGGGCCGACGAGGCGCTGCTCGCCACCGCGCAAGACGGCAAGGTCGCCGGCTCGCGGCTGAACCGCCTCTTGGCTTTCATCGACGAGACCGGCGCGCAGGTCGATGGTCTGATCACCGAGTGGCGCGGCATCTGCGAGGAGCCGTCGATCGACTTCGACCCGGCCTTCCCGAGCATCACCCTGACCGCCGAGAGCCTGGCGCTGCGCCTCGGTCGCGCGCGCCCGGTTCGGCTGACCCCCGCCGATCAGGCGCGCTGGCATCCGGGCGACACCGGGTTCGATTTCGTCGCCGGGCTTGCCAACGCGGACCCGTTCGGATGATCCGCCCCGCGCGCCCTGACGGCTGGGAGCAGCGCCTCGCCGCCGAGATCCTCGCCGCCGCAGATCGGCCGTGGGCTTGGGGGAGCCACGATTGCGCGACCTTCGCGGCCCGCTGCGCCCGCGCGGTGCTGAACGGGCCGACCGTCTGGGACGATCTGCTCGGGCGCCACAGCACCGCGGTCGGCGCGCTGCGCGTGCTGCGCGCCCTCGGCGCGGCGCGGATCGACGAGGCCGCGGACCTGCGCGCCGCGCGGATCTCGCCGAAAGCGGCGCAGCGCGGCGATCTGGTCGCCATGCCGGTGATCGAGAACGGCGTCGCCGCCCCCGCGCTTGGCATCTGCCTCGGGCGCGATCTGATCCTCGCCGCCGATCCGTTCGGCACCATGCTTTTCCCTATGCGCCGGGCCGTCGCCGCCTGGCCGATCGATCCGAAGGAGGGCTGAACGATGCCCCCTGTTATAGCGGCGGCGGCCACAGCCGCGGCAGGCGCGTTCGCCACAGCCGGGATCACCGCGGGCGCAAGCGCAGCGGCAGCGGGCACCTTGTTCGTGACAGCCAGCGGCACGGTGATCAGCGGCAGCTTCGCGGCGGGCATTGCCGCGCTAACATCCACGGCCACGCTGGTATCGGCGGCGGTTTCTGCGGCGGGCGCCGTCTTGTCTTTCGCCCTTTCGCCCAAGGCCAGTCCCACCCCGCCGTCCACCGTGGTCGCTCAGGCGGTGCCGAACGCGAGCGTCATCTATGGCCGCGCCCGCGTCGGCGGCGCGCTCGCCATCTACCACCGCGGAGAAACCGGCGACTCCAACCGCGATCTTCTTGTCGTCTGGGCGCTGGCCTGCCACGAGATCGATGGCGTCGAAACCATCTATGACGGCGACCGCGTGCTTTGGACCGAAGCGGGCGGGGTCGCCTCCGACTACACCGGCCATATCAGCTATGTCGGGTTCCACGCCGGGGCCGAGGATCAGACCGCCGACGCGCATCTGCTCTCGAAGCTGCCGACCACGCTGGCCGGGGCGGTCGGGAATGATTTCCGCCTGCGCGGCCACGCCTATGTTGTGATGCACTTTGAGAAGATCAACAAAGCATGGACCAAGGGCCTGCCGAACCTCTCGGCGGTGGTTCGCGGCGCCCCGCTATATGATCCGCGCACAGAAACCACGGCGTGGTCTGCCAACTGGGCGCTCTGCGTGGCCCACTACATGACCCTCGATCGCGGCGGGGCGGGCCTTGTCTGGGGCGATCTTGACGAGGCCGCGCTGATCGCCGCCGCCAATATCAGCGACGAGACCGTCGCCACGCTGGCCGGCACACAGGCCCGCTACGAGATCAATGGCACGTTTTCCACCGCGGCGGCGCCCGCCGACACCTTGGCGGCGATGATGCCCCAAGGGTTCGGCGTCTTGATCGATACCGGCGGCGTGTTCGCGCTCCTGCCGGGGGCCTACGCCTCGCCGGTCGCCACGATCTCCCCCGCTGACATGATCACCCCGCTGCAACGCTCGGGCGCGGTGAATATGGAGGCGATGATCGATGGGGTCCGGGCGACCTACGCCAACCCCAGCGCGCAATATGCGATGGACGAAGCCCCGGCGGTCCTATTCAGCGACTATGATCCTGCCGACGGGTTGGCGCGTTATCTCGATTTGCAGTTCGAGCGCGAGATCGACGCCGAGCGCGCGCAGCGCCTCGCCCTGCTCGCTGGCCGATCGAACCGGCGCATGGTGGCGCTCAACGTGACTGTGATGGTGGGTTTCGCCGCGCTTGAGGCCGGGGACCGCGTGCAGGTCTATCACCCGGCGATGGGCCTATCGGCGGTGTTCGAGGTGCAATCCGCCACCCTGACGCTCTCCCCTTTCGGCCCGAGCGTAAAGCTGGAGCTGCTGATCGACGACCCCGCCTATTGGGCGTGGAGCGCCGGGAACGCCACCGAGGCGCCGGTCGCCCGCCCGTCGAACCTGCCCTCCCCGGCGACGGTTGAGCAGCCCACCGGCGTCACCTTGGCGGTGGCGACCCGGATCGCAGGCGATGGCGGAACCACCGCCGGGCTGCTGGTCGAATGGACGCCGAGCGAGGATTTTTACCTGCGAAGCCATGAGGTCCGCTGGACGCCCGCGGGCGGGGCCGAGCGCTCGATCGTGCTGGGCGCCGGGGCCTCGCGCTACGAGATCCTCGGCGAGGCCGAGGGGATCGATCTGGCGGTTCAGGTGATCGCCATCAACACCCTCGGCTATGAAAGCCCCGCCGCCGTTCCAACCGCCGACGCGGCGCCCGAGGCCGACACCACGCCGCCTGGCGTGCCGACCGGGCTTGCGGCGATCGGCGGCGTCGATCGCCTCGTCTTGACTTGGGCGAACCCGCCCGACGCGGACTTTTCCAAAGTGCTGATCCGCGAGGGGCCGAGCGCAACCTTCGGCGCATCGGTTCAGGTCGGCGAGGCCGCCGCCACCAGCTTTGAGGCGGCGGGTTTGGTGATCGGCGCGCTGCGGTATTTCTGGGTGGCGGCGGTCGATCGAACCGGCAACGTCTCCGCCTGGGCCGGGCCGGTCAGCGCCACGGTCGTCGGCGTCACCGTGGTCGATCTGGTTGACGGCGTGGTGATCACCGAGAAGATCGCCGCCGATGCAGTCACCGACACCACCGTTTCAGCGCCTGGGCCGGCATCGCTCAGCGCGTCCTATACGACCGTCGACAGCATCAGCTATGTCGCTGACGGGTCGGAGTCGGTGATCGAGTGCGGGGTAGACCCCTCCCCGACCACCGGGACCACCGGCGTCGATGCCACCATCTATATCTACTATCGCGTCACTTTGCGCGATGACACCGACGCGGTTGACGTTGAAGTGCGCGAGACAATCTCAGAGCGCATCGATGTAAATTCGGGAAGCAGCTTTGCGGATCGGCGCAACGCCCGCGTTTATGCGGCTGCGACGGGGGCGGAGATCATCTCTGGCCATACTTACACCTTCACCGTTGCCGCCAAATATTACTCGACCTTCGGGGGGGTCAGCGCCTCGACCACTGATAAAACCCGGCTATTTTTAAGGGCGATCAAGCGATGAGACAGTTCGTCAAGCGGTCTGCGGACGGTCGGGTGGCGTTGGTGACCACCACCGGGCGCGAACCTGTGGTCGCCCTCGGCGAGACCCTGATCGAAACCACCGACGATCCAATCGCGCCGAACGAAGCGGTGGCAGTGAACGACGGCGCCGTGGTCCGCTCGCCGCGCGCGCCCCAGCCGACGCAGGCGTGGGAGCTAATTGCTCAGGAGGAACAGTAATGCTCGGCCTCAATCTTTCGCTTGCCGCCCTTGCGGTTAATGTTTCGTTCGGGGGCGCCAATCGCGCAGTGCTTTCCGGCCTGCACGACGCGATGACCATTGCGGGCGCCGTTGGCGATCCTGTCAGCTCTTGGTCGGGTTCCGTCGCCGGCGGCGCCGTCTACACCCCGCTCGGAACCGCGCCGACGATCGGCGCGAAGAACGGGCTGCGGTTCATTGATGACAGCCTCGCTTATAAGCCCCTCGTCGCCACGGGGGGGATCAGCAAGCAGAACCGCCGGATCTTCGTCGTCTGCCGACCTGACGGGATAGGTTCCGGCGCACAACGCCCGATCTTCGGCAATTCCACTGGTGCATCTTCCGTTCAGGTTGGAGGGCGTTATGCGTCGTGTAGACCCAGCATCCAAACTGCTTACGGTCCTGAGGTAAACGCGCCCACCGCAAACAGCAACGTCGCCAGCGTTTCCCCCGACGCAGGCAAGTGGCAAGTGTTAGAGTTCGACATTCGTCCGAATGGCTCGGCGGGATACATCAACGGCGTCGAAGTGTTTTCGAACAACACCTCCACCGCCGACACGCTGCCTTTGAATACGCTGCTGGGCGGCAGGCACAATAACATCGCCTATCCGTTCAGCGGCGCGATCTCGATGGTCACCGAATACGACACCTCAGCTTTTCCAATGACGGTCTCGCAACTGGCCGCCGCTCGTGCCGCCGCCAATTTTCGCGCCTTCATGCTCGACACTGCGGAGGCGTCCTACAGCCTGGCTCCGCAGGACGATGGCTCGTTCGGCGTGGGCTATCGCGGGACCGGCACGCTTGCCGC
>JBLIKI010000110.1:0-8404 GCA_047636235.1 Paracoccaceae bacterium
CGATCGCGATCGAGGGTCTGCAGTGGCAGATGATGCATGGCAATGGCATGGGCATGAACTGGAAAGGCGCCTATGACGTCGGTCTGATGGATTTCCATGCCGGCTGGCGCGCCAAGGCCGACGATCTATCCGAAAGCCTCAAGGTCTGCATGTTGGTCGGTCAGTATGGCATCGATCACTATAACGGGCGCTACTATGCCAAGGCGCAAAACCTGGCGCGCAAGGTCAAGGCGAGCTACGACGCGGTCTTCGCCAATTACGATCTGCTGCTGATGCCGACGCTGCCGATCGTCGCGTCGAAGCTGCCGGAGCCGGGCGCGTCGATCACCGAGGTGATCACCCGCGCCTTCGAGATGATCGCCAACACCTCGCAGTTCAATGTGACGGGCCACCCGTCGATGTCGATCCCCTGCGGGGTGGTCGACGGGCTTCCGGTCGGCTTGATGCTGACGGGCGGCGATTATTGCGAAAGCACGATCTACGCCGCGGCGGCTGCGTTCGAGGCGACGGTGGATTGGACCGGCGGCGCCAAATAAGCCGAGCCGACCCTGACCCGGCGCGCTTCGGCGCAACTGCCTGAGGGCCGACCGCGACAAGGCGGTCGGCCCGACCGAAACCCGGCGCCCGACACCAAGCTTCAAGAGGCATGTCATGATCACGATCACCGCGGTCATCCGGGCGCTGCCCGGGCGGGCCGACGCGCTGCGCGACGCTTTGTGCGCGGTGGCGCAGCATGTGGCGCGCTTCGAGCAAGACACCGTGGGGTTCTACATCTCGCAGGATCTGGCCGATCGCCAAGTCTTCACGACCTATGAGCGGTTCGCGTCCGAGGCCGCCAAGGACGCGCACAACGGGTCGGACGCCGTCGCGCGGTTCTTCGCCATGGCCGACACCCTGATCGACGGACCGGTCATCTTGCAAACCTGCACCGAGATTTCCTGCAAGCCGCTGGACGCGGCGCAAGCCCCGCTGGCGCTGGACTGAGAGCAGGGCGGACCCGCCGCCGGGAACCGACCTCGGCGGGGAAGGCCGTTCTCCGGCGAAGTCGATCCGCAGGGGCCGCGACGGGCGTCGATGGAGCGTCGCTCCGGCGATACCCCCGCAAGCTCAGGGGGCGAGATACCGCACCAGCTGCGGATCGACGCGCACTGCGTCCGAAGGACCTTCAAGCGCGATGGTCCCGCGGTCCATCACGCAGGCTCGGGTTGCGACGCGCAGCGCAAGCTCGACATGCTGCTCCACGATGATCAGGGCGATCTCCTTCGACAGCTGCACCAGCCGGTCGGCGATCTCCTCGATCACGCCGATCCAGACGCCTTCGGTCGGCTCATCGAGCAGCAACAGCTTGGGCCGCCCGAGGATCGCGCGGCCGACCGCCAGCATCTTGCGCTCTCCGCCCGAAAGGGTCCCGGCCTGCTGCGACAGGCGCCCCGCCAGTTTGGGAAAGAAATCGAGCGCCATGTCGAACCCACCCTTGCCGCCATGGGCCGACAGGCCGAGGGCCAGGTTCTCCCGCACCGTCAGGGATGCGAACACCGACTGCTCCTGCGGCACATAGCCGAGGCCGCGGCGCACGCGGCGCTCGGTCAGCTCTCCGGCGCAATCGGCGCCGTCGAAACGGATCAGCCCGGACATGGGCGTGATCTCGCCCATCAAGGTTTTCAGCAGCGTGGTCTTGCCCGCGCCGTTGCGGCCCAGCACCGCGACGGCGCCGCGGGTCGGGACCGAAAAGGACAGGTCGCGCAGCACCTGGCTGCGGCCATACCCGGCGTTGAGACCTTCGACGGTCAGCACATGGCCCAAGGCGTCGACCGGCGCGGGATCGGGGGAAACAACGGGGGCGTCAGACACGGGTGGTATAAACCTCCTGAACCTTGGCCGAGGTTTCGATCTCGGCCACCGTGCCGTCGTCAAGCACCTTGCCGTTGTCGAGCACCGTCAGCCGATCGCAGATGTCTTTGATGAAATCGAGGTCATGCTCGACGATCACCATCGCGCAATGGGCCTTGATCGGGACGAGCAGCGCGCCGGTGGCGCGACGCTCTTCGGGGCTCATGCCGCCGGTGGGTTCGTCCAGCAGCAAAAGCTTTGGCTTTTGCGCCAGCGCCATCGCGATCTCGAGCCATTGCTGCTGGCCATGGCTCAGCTCGCTCGCCAGATCGTCGGCGCGGCCCGCGAGCCTGAACTGCTCGAGCGCCTCCATCACCGTGTCGTCCAGCTCCGCGCGCGAGCCTGAGCGCAGCAGCGACCAGAGCGGGCGGTGCGCCTGCAGCGCCAGCAGCACATTGTCATAGACCGACAGTTCGGGCAGCACGGCGGTGATCTGGAACTTGAGGCTGAGGCCCGCGCGCGACCGCTCCGCCGGCGAGGCATTGGTGATGTCGGCGCCTTCGAAGGCGATGGTTCCGGAGGTCGCGAAATGCGCCCCCGCGATGGCTTTCAGCAGCGTGCTCTTGCCGGATCCGTTGGGGCCGATAAGTCCGTGGAACGTGTTGGCCGACACGGTCACGTCCACCCCGGCCAGCGCCTTGAGCGAGCCGTAGGTCTTGACCAGGCCGCGAACTTCAAGCAGCGCCATCGACACTCTCCGCAGGCTTGGTCTTAGTCTTGGTCTCGGAATCCGCCGCCGCCGCGGCCCGCTTCCGGCGGCGCGCGGCGGGCGAAATGCCGAACGACCCGATCCGTTCGCGCGGGCTGACCAGCAGGCCCAGCAGCCCGGTGGGGCGATAGGCGACCACGATGAGCATGATGATCCCGAGGATCACCGGCCAATAGGGTTTCAGCACGTCGATGTCCGACAGCACGAAGGTCAGGGTCTCGATCGCCGCGACTCCGATCAGCGGGCCGAACAGGGTGCCGACCCCGCCGAACAGCGCATAGAGCACCGCGTTGGTCGAAAGCCCGATGCCCATGCTCGACGGACCGATGAAGCCTTCGTGAAAGGCGTAAAGCCCGCCCGACAGCCCCGCCAGCATCCCTGCGAAGCAGAACACCAACGCCTTGTAGCGCTGGATGCGGTAGCCGAAGAAAGCCAGACGCTCCTCATTCTGGCGCATCCCCGCTAGCACGAGGCCAAGCTGCGAGCGAACGATCCAGCGCGAGCCAAGATAGGCTGCGATCAAAAAGCCCAGAATGATGTGGTAGAAGATCGGGCCCGGCTCAATCTCAGTGTCGCCGATCATCAGAAAATCATAGACTGACATGCCGTTGCCCGCGCCGACCCATTGCCAGCCGGCCACCAAACGCTCCGCCGCATAGGACGCGGTAAGCGTGCCCAGCGCCACGAAGATGATCGTGGGCGTGCGCTTGCCCAGCAGCAGGAACCAGGCGATCAGGAACGAGGCCGACAGCCCCACCAGCATCGAAATCGGCACCACGCCCCAGATCTGCACGAAGCCGGCCTTGTTGGCCATCAGCGCCGCGACATAGCCCGCCACGCCGAAAAACAGCGCCTGCCCGAAGGTCATGATTCCCGAATAGCCCCAGCACATGTCGAAGCTGATCGCCAGAATCGCCAGCAACAGCATCCGCGTCGCGATGATGGTCTGAAAGTCGCTGGTGATATGCGGCACCGCAAGCAGTCCGATCAGGCCCAGAATCTCTAGGATCGGGATGACGCGTATCGCCCGTTTCTGCCGGTCTGGTTGGGTGCTCATGCGCGAGTGTCCTGCTGCGGAAAAGGAACGCCGGCGGGGGAGCGCCCCGCCGGCGTCTGGGTATGGCTCAGGCGCATTCCTGCGGCGGCACCGCGGATTCCGCCGAGATGATGTCCCAGACGCCGCCCTTGGACTGGGCGATGTACATGTTCATCTCGGTGTGGTTGGTGCCCGGCACGATGCGGGCGGGGCCGCCGGGGCCCTCGGCGATGGCGGCGGTGTTCATCGTCTCGTTCACTGCGTCGAGCGCGAGATCGCCGTTCGACGCGATCACCGCCTGCTCATAGAGCTTGATGCCGCGATACATGCCGGTCGCAGCGGTGCCCGCGGTGAAACGGTACTGGGTGTCGGGGAACATGGCGCTGTAATCGGTCAGCAACGACTGCGTGAAGGCGTCGTCCACGGTGTGGAACATGTCGACGCACGAGTACACGCCCTCAAGCTCCCGCGGGGCGACATAGTTCACCGAGTTCTCATCGAAATACACACAGCTCTGTCCGCCGACTTCGTAATAGCCGGATTCGTACAGCTGCTTGGTGAACCCCTGAAGGCCCGGCGGGATCGTGGTGTTGAAGATATGGTCGACGCCCTCGGACTTGATTTTGGCCACGGTCGCAGAGTATTCCAGCTGGTCAATCGGGAAGTAATCCTCCATCACCACCTCGGCGCCGTTATCCTCGATCACCTTGCGGGCCCATTTGTTCAGCAGCTGCGGCCAGATGTAGTTGGCCGAGGGCATGGCAAACCGCTTGAAGCCCTTTTCCTTGATCAGATAGGGCAGCAGGCGCGCGCATTGCTGGGCCGGCGTCGGGCCGGTGCAATAGAGGTACTTGGTGCA
This sequence comes from Paracoccaceae bacterium, assembly GCA_047636235.1. GTDB lineage: Bacteria > Pseudomonadota > Alphaproteobacteria > Rhodobacterales > Rhodobacteraceae > JBOCEF01. Next base: position 4,495 of record JBLIKI010000110.1, read on the forward strand.
CTCCTGCCCTTCATAAAGCTGCGGGTAGATGTAGAGCGTCTTGCCCCGGCGCACGATCGGGTTCTTGATCGCCTCGCGCATCGCCGAGGTGATGCCGCCCAGGACCACGTTCACTTCGGCCTGCTGCACCAGGCGGCGCACATTGCCGACGGCCGTGCCCGGATCGGAGGCGGTGTCTTCAAGATAAAGCTCGATCGGGCGCCCCAGAATGCCGCCCGCGTCGTTGATCCGCTTCACGGTGAACTGCGCGGTCTGCCAGTTGGCGTTGCCCGACGGCGCGATGGCGCCGGTGATGTCGGTGGCGATGCCCATCTTGATCGGGCCGGCCTGCGCATTGGCCCAGTCGGGCCGGAGCACCCAGCCCGTGCCCGCGGCCGCCCAGCCCGCCGCGGCGAGCGCGCCCGAACCTTTTATAAATCCTCGGCGAGAAACGCCGTTGCGGTTGGTCATGTCACTTCTTCCCTGCGTTGAAGAGCCCCTGGGGGCGGAACTTGACGATGGTGAGAGCCACGAGGAACACGAGCACCTCCGCCACAACCGGACTGACGGCGCCCGTCACACCCGGAATTTCGCGTAGCCATTGGAAGCCGGGGACCATGGAGCCGATTATCGCGGCCCCGAGCAGCGGCCCCTCGAAGGTGCCGACCCCGCCGAGCATGACCGATAGGAACGCCTGCACCAGAAAGCGCACGCCCAGATCGGCCGACAGCGAGAACAGCGGCACCATCAGCGCCCCAGCGAACCCCGCAAGCGCCGCGCCGAAGGCGAAGGTCAGCGCATAGAGCCGCGTGGTGGAGACGCCTGAGGCGCGCGCCAGAGCGGGGTTTTCAAGCGCACCGCGCATCTGCAGGCCCAAGGTGGAGCGGGTGAGGAACGCATAGCTCGCCCCCATCACCAGTGCGGTCGCGCAGATGATCACCACCCGCCAGATCGAGAAGTTGAGCCCGCCGATTTCAAAGGACCCGACGATGGGTTCCTCGATCGCATAATATTGGCCGCCGATCAGGCCGCGCACCGTTTCGCGGATGATCAGCCCGATGGCGTAGGTCGCGAGCATGGCGATGACCGGCTGATCGTATAGCCGCCGGATCACCCCCCGTTCGATCACCGCGCCGACTGCGCCGACGAAGAACGGCGCCAGCAGCATGCCCAGCCAGATCGGCAGTCCCCATTCGCGGAACAGATAGACCGTGTATGCGCCGAGCAGCACGAATTCCCCGTGTCCGAGGTTGAAAATCCCCATCAGGCTGGCGATGACCGCGAGGCCCGAAACCACCAGCACCATGATCGAGGCGAAGGCCGCAACGTCGAAGATCATCTTTATCGTTACGTCCATGCCGACCTCGCGTCTTTGATCCGGCCTCTGAGGCGGTTGAACGCACTCTGCGCATGGAGAGCGGCCCCAATCAAGTGGGTTGCCTAAGTTCGCGCCCATAAAAAAACCATGCCAAGAGGTTGGGCATAATCATTGCCACCTGCTGGAATAGTGCATAAAAATAACTCTCTATAGAATGATCATCGCACGTAGCATCCGGGATGCCAAACCAAATCAGGAGCAGAGAATGAGCGACTCAGGCGAAACCCTCTCAGCGGCCGAGATCGCCGCTTTGGCCAAGGCGGCCCGCCTGCCCTTGGCCCCGGACCGGTGCGAAGCCATCGCGCCGCTCCTCTCGGGCACGCTTCTCAGCTTTGACGCGCTCGACGCCGTGGACTTGGGCGAGACGCCGCCGACCAACTCCTTCGACCCGCGCTGGAGGGATCTGTCATGACCGCGCTAACCGAAATGTCGCTGCGCGAGGTCGCGGCGCAGATCAAATCCGGCGCCGTCTCGCCGGTTGAGGTGACGCAGGCCTGTCTCGACCGCGCCGCCGCCACCGAAGGCAGGCTGGCCGCGTTTTCGAACCTCATGGCCGACAGCGCCATGGCGGAGGCCCGCGCCGCCGAGGCCGAGATCAAAGCCGGCGCATGGCGCGGTGAGCTGCACGGCATCCCGGTCGGCATCAAGGAGCTTTATGACGTCGCTGGCGAGCCCACCACGTCCAGCTCGGCGGTGCGGTCCGACTGGGTCGCGACCAGCGATTCCGCCTCGGTGGCGCAATTGCGCGGCGCGGGCGCGGTTATCCTCGGCAAGACCCACACCCATGAATTCGCCTACGGCATCTCCACCCCCACCAGCCGCAATCCCTGGGGCGACGACCACATCCCGGGCGGGTCTTCGGGCGGGTCGGGCGCCGCGGTGGCGGCGGGCTCGGTGTTCATGGCGATGGGCTCGGACACAGGCGGGTCAATCCGCATCCCCGCGGCGCTGTGCGGGACCGTCGGGCTTAAACCGACCTTCGGGCGGTGCAGCCGCGCGGGCGTCACCTCGCTGGCATGGTCGCTCGATCACGTCGGGCCGCTGACGCGCACGGTGGCCGACGCCGCGGTGTGCCTCAACGCGATCGCGGGCTATGATCCGCGCGATCCGGGCAGCGTCGACATCCCCGCCGAGGACTACACCGCCGCCCTAGGCAAGGGGGTGAAGGGTATGCGGATCGGCGTGCCGACCTCCTTCTTCTTCGACCTGGTGGACCCTGAGGTCGAAGGTGCGGTCCGCGCCGCCATCGCCGCGCTGCAGGCCGAGGGAGCGATCCTGTCGGCGGTGGACATCCCCTACGCCGAGCAGATCATGGCGGTCGAATTCGGCATCTGCTTCCCCGAAGCGTCGGAATATCATCGCCGGATGCTGCGGGACTCTCCCGATCTCTATCAACCGGACGTTCGCGCCTCGCTTGAGGCCGGCGAGATGGTGCCCGCCACTCGCTACATCCAAGCGTTGCGCGTGCGCCAGTTGATGCAGCGGGCCTGGGCGAAGATCTATGACGGGATCGACGTGATGATCGCGCCCGCCACCGCGTCCGCCGCAACCCCCCGGGGGCAGGAGGCCATCGACTGGGGCCAAGGCGTGGTGGAGCCGGTGATCTCCACCTTCGTGCGGCTGTCGGCGCCGGCGAACGTGACCGGGCTGCCGTCGATCGCGGTGCCGTGCGGGTTCACCAGCGGCGGCATGCCAGTGGCGTTCCAGGCCATCGCGCGGCCCTTCGCCGAGGCGACCGCGATCCAAGTCTGCGACGCCTATCAGCGGATGACCGACTGGGGCGCCCACCGTCCGGCGCTCTGAACGGCCCACGCCCGCAGCTGGTCACCTCGCCCGGCATCGAACCGGGCGGGCCCGATGGCCTGTCGTCTCGGCTGAGCGACGTGATCCGGCGCGGCGCTGACCGCGGTCTTTCAGAGAGCGGTCAGCGCCGGGCCGTTTGAGCGGAGGAGGCCCCGGCCGCGAAAAGGCGTCTGGATCGACTCGGCGCATCGATCGAGGTGCGCGCGCGCCGACATAACGGATCTCGATGTCAAGGAACGATTCCTCTGCGGCAAGAGAGAGCTGAAAACCGTTTCCCGGCAGCGGGATATCGCCGATCCCGCGCTGGAAACGGCCCGCCGCGATGGCCTCCGACTTGCTCGCGAGCGATGCGAGGGGATCGACGCCGTTGAGGTTGCAGGTCCGGATAAACGAGGCGATGCGGCCCTAGGCGCGGCGTAAGCGTCCGGCCCCACCGCCCTGCCGCGCGTAGCGCGGGCCCCATAGCGTCCGCTTTGGATAGCGGACACTATCGGGCCTCGTGATGACGCGTCGGACGAAGCGGCTTTGGACGGACGAGGAGAAGCGGTCGATCTGCCTTCAGACGACGGCGCCGGGCGTGTCCGTCGCGCAGGCCGCGCGGCGCTCCGCGACGAACGCCAACATGATCTTCAAATGGCTGCGCGATCCTCGGTAGACGCCTGAGGCCGGCTCAAGCGCCCCGGCGAGCGTGCCGGATGCCGCCGGCTTCCCGCCGGCCGAGATACTCGATCGGCTCCGGCACGAAGATCC
>JBLIKI010000111.1:0-8382 GCA_047636235.1 Paracoccaceae bacterium
GGCGTTTCGAGGGGGCGTTTGGCGACAATGCGCGCATCGTGCACCGGGCGCGGGGCCGAGGAAACCCCGCCCGCGGCGCCGCGGCGCATGTTTCGCCATGGCGCCGGGCGGCCCGGTCCTGTTTGATGCGCGCAGACATTTCCGCCGCAAAGGACCGTCCCCCGCGATGACCGACCCTGTGACCCTGACCCTGGCCGAGGCCGAAGCGCTGATCACCGCAGCCCTTTGCGCCGCCGACACCGGCCAAATCGCCGCCGCGTCGACCGCCCGCGCCCTAACCCGCGCCGAGGCGGACGGCCATGGCGGCCACGGGCTGTCGCGCGTCCCGTCCTATGCGGCCCAAAGCCAAAGCGGCAAGGTGCGCGGCCAAGCGGTCCCGACGCTGACGCAAGTGGCCCCCGCCGCGCTCCGGGTCGATGCGGGCCACGGGTTCGCGTTCCCGGCCTTCGATCTGATTCTTGCGCCGCTGGCGGATCTGGCCGCAAAGACCGGCATCGCGGTCGGCACGATCATCCATTCCCACCATTTCGGCGTCGCGGGGATGCATGCGGAAACGCTGGCCGACATGGGCCGCGTCGCGCTGGTGTTCGGCAACTCCCCCAAAGCGATGGCGCCTTGGGGGGCGACCACGTCGCTGCTCGGCACCAACCCGATCGCCTTTGCGGCGCCGATGCCGGATGGCGCGCCCTTGGTGATCGACATGGCGACATCGGCGGTTGCGCGCGGCAAGATTTTGGCGGCGCGCGAATCCGGTCAGACCAGCATCCCTGAGGGATGGGCGCTTGACGCCCAAGGCCGCCCCACCACCGACCCGGTGCAGGCGCTGGCGGGCACGGTCGCGCCGGTGGGCGGCGCCAAAGGGGCCGCGCTCGCGCTGATGGTGGAGGTTTTGTCAGCCTGCCTCGCGGGCGGCGCGCTGGGGGCCGAGGCGTCGTCCTTGTTCGACGCCGACGGCCCCGCCCCTGATCTGGCGCAAACCGTGATCGTGATGGACCCCGGCACGCTGTCGGGCGGGGCGTTCGCGGGGCGGATGACCGCGCTCGCCCACGCGTTCGGCGCCGCTGAGGGCGCGCGCCTGCCGGGCCTGCGCCGCCTTGACGCCCGCGCCCGCGCCCTGACCCATGGGCTGGCCGTCAACGCCGCCCTGCTCGCCCGCATCCGCGCCCTCGCCGCCGCCGCCACCGCACCGGAGCCCCGCCCATGACCGACGTCGCCCCCGAAATCGCACCAGACATCGCACCGCTTATCGCCGCCGAAATCGAGGCGCGCGCGCCGTTCGTCGACCACGGCGACGCGCTGCCGACCGTAGCGGGCGCCTATGACGCGCAGGACCGGATGGCCGCGATCCTCGGGCCTCGCCGCGGCGGGATCGGGGGGCGCAAGATCGCGTGGAACGGGCCGGGTCAGGCCGCCGCGATGGGCCTGCCCGGCCCCGCCATCGCGCCGATCTTCGCCGCCGGGGTGCGCGAAACCCCCGCCCGGCTGTTCGCCGCCGACTGGGTGTCATTTTTCTTCGAGCCGGAGATCGCCGCCGTGCTGGGCGAGGACCTGCCCCCGCGTGAGGGCGGCTATACCGCCGACGATCTGACGGGCCGCGCGATCCGCCTGCACCCGGCGTTCGAACTGATGGACCGGCGGAGATGCGGCGCGCCCTCGGCCCATGGCGTGATCGCAAGCGGCGTGTTCAACGAAGGGCTGGCGCTTGGCGGTCCAGGCCTGCCCGCCGGGGATGTCGACGTGGCCGCGCTGCGCTCGGTGGTGACGCTGAACGGCGACGTGATCCTGGACCGCGTCGGCGCCGCCACGATGCACCCGCTGGAGGCGGTCGCGCTGATCGCGACCCATGCCTCGGCCCGCGGGATCACGTTGCGGGCGGGCGAAATCCTGCTGTGCGGCACTCATCTGCCACCGCAGGCGGAGCCTGGCCCCGCGACGCTGACCTTCGATCTCGGCCCCCTCGGGTCGGTGTCGCTGGCCTTGGAGTGATGCGCCCATGACCGACGCCCACGCCTTTCGCCACTGCCCGATGCTGCACGGCAAGATCCAGGACCCCGCGACATCGCGCTTTCGGCGGATGGAGGAACGCTATGACCAGCTTGACGCTGAGATGGCCGCCATCGGCCGCGAAGACTGGCGCCTGAGCCACGCGGACCGCGAGGCGACACGCCGCGAGGCGTTGCAGGGGCGCGAGGGGGCGGATCTGTGGATCTTCGGCTATGGATCGCTGATCTGGGACCCGGCGGTGCATTTCGACGAAGTGCGCCGCGCCACCGCCACCGGCTTTCGCCGCCGGTTCTGCATTCACCTCGAAGGCGGTCGCGGATCGCCCGAGCGGCCGGGCCTGATGGCGTCCTTGGACCGCGCCGAGGGCCACATCTGCGACGGCGTCGCGCTGCGCCTTCCCGCCTCGGTGGCGGATGGGGAAACCCGCGTGATGTGGATGCGCGAGATGATCACCGGCGCCTATGTCCCAGCCTTCATCCCGCTGGCGACCCCGCAAGGCCCGATCGAGGCGCTGGCCTTTTTGGTCAAGCACGGCGATGAGCGGTATTGCGACTGCGGCGACGCCGAGGCGGCGCGGCGGATCGCCTTCGCCGAAGGCTCGCTCGGCACCAATCTCGATTATCTGGCGCAGTTGGTGGAGCATCTGGGAACCCTCGACATCGAGGACCCGGAGATGACCGACCTGCTGGCCGCCTGCCTTGCGCTGCGCGCCGAGGCGGGGGCGCAGTAGCCACGCAAAATGGGCGGCGGCCCCTGCGACCGCCGCCCCTTTCGTCGCGTTGCCGGATCAGGCCAGCGCGGCGCGGGCCGCGGCCTCGACCGCCTTTAGCGCTTCGCCGACGCCTGCGCCGTTCGGCCCGCCGGTCTGGGCCATGTTGGCGCGCCCGCCGCCCCCCGCCGCGCCGACCGCCGGGGCCGCCGCGCGCACCAGCGCCGCCGCGTCGACGCCCTTGCCAAGCGCCGGTTCCGACACGCCGATCACGATCGAGCCTTTGCCGCCATCGTTCACGCCAAGCGCGACGATGCCGGGCGCCTGGGCCAGCATCTCATCCACCGCGACTTTCAGGGCCTTGGGGCTGAGGCCTTCGACCTCGCGACAGGTCAGCGCCACATCGCCGATCATCTCCGCCGCCGAAGCGCCGCCGCCGCCGGTCGCCAGCTTGCGCTTGGCGTCGCCGAGCTCTTGCTCCAGCGCCTTGCGCTCGGCCTGCAAGGATTTGATCCGGGCGGCGATCTCATCGGGCTTGGCGTGCAGAAGATCGCCAGCCTCGGCCACCACCGCGGCCTCGGCCGCAAAGTGCTGCTCCGCCGCCAGATGGCACACCGCTTCGATCCGGCGGACACCGGCCGCAAGGCCTTCTTCGCGGATCAGCCGGAACGCGCCGATCTGGCCGGTGTTGGCGACATGGGTGCCGCCGCAAAGCTCGATCGACCACGGGCGGTTCGCGCCGTCGTCGATACCGCCCATGGTCACCACGCGGACTTCGTCGCCGTATTTCTCCCCGAACAGCGCGCGGGCGCCGAGGGTCTTGGCGGCCTCGATCCCCAACACGCGGGTCTGGACCGGGGTGCAGGCGCGGACGCGGGCGTTCACTTCACGCTCCACCGCCGCGATCTGGGCCGGGGTCATCGGCGCGCCGTGCGAGATGTCAAACCGCAACCGGTCCGGCGCCACCAACGACCCCTTTTGCGCGACGTGATCGCCAAGCTCGATCCGCAGCGCCTCGTGCAACAGATGCGTGACGGAGTGGTGGGCGCAAAGCGCGCCGCGCCGCTCGGGGTCCACGGTCAGCGCGACCGCATCGCCGAGGTTGAGGACATGGGCCTCATCCCCCGCAAGCTCGCAGACATGGACATAGACGCCATCGGCGCGCTTTTGCGTGTCGATGATCTGGATCACCGCGCCGGTCGGCGTCACCGCGATGCCGCGGTCGCCGGTCTGGCCGCCCTGCTCGGCGTAGAACGGGGTCTGGTTGACCACCATCTCAAAGATGGTTCCGGGGGCGACATGGCGCACTTCGACGCCGTCGGCCACCAACGCCGCGACCTTGGCCGAGGCGGTGATCGAGGCGTAGCCGAGGAATTCCGTCGTCCCGACGCGGTCGCGGATGTCGAACCAGACCCTTTGGTTCGACGCATCGCCGGTGCCGGACCACGCGGCGCGCGCGGCGGCTTTCTGGGCGGCCATCGCGGCGTCGTATCCGGCCGTGTCCACCGACAGACCCTTGCCGCGCAGGATGTCGGCGGTCAGATCAACCGGGAACCCGAAGGTGTCATAGAGCTTGAACGCCGTCTCGCCTTTCAGCGCCCCGCCTTCTTCGATGCCCTCGATCTCCGCATCCAGCAGCTTCAGCCCGCGGTCGAGGGTGGCTTTGAAGCGTTCCTCCTCCGCCCGCAGGGTTTCTTTGATGAGGGATTCGGCGGCGCGCAATTCGCCGTAATGTCCGCCCATCAGGTCGATCAGCGCGGGCGCAAGCCTATGCATCAGCGGGTCCTGCGCGCCAAGGATATGGGCGTGCCGCATCCCGCGGCGCATGATCCGGCGCAGCACATAACCGCGGCCCTCGTTGGACGGCAGCACGCCCTCGGCGATCAGGAACGACGCGCAGCGCAGGTGGTCCGCGATCACGCGGTGCGAGGTGACGAACGTGCCGTCCGCCGCCTGCCCGGTCAGATCCGCGGACGCGGCGATGATCGGCGCGAACAGGTCGGTGTCGTAATTGTTGTGCTTGCCTTGCAGGATGGTCGTCACCCGCTCCAGCCCCATGCCGGTGTCGATGGACGGTTTGGGGAGCGGCGTCGAGGTCCCGTCGCTGTGCGTCTCGAACTGCATGAACACGAGGTTCCAGAATTCGATGAACCGGTCGCCGTCCTCATCGGGGCTGCCCGGGGGGCCGCCTGCGACTTCGGGTCCGTGGTCATAGAACAATTCGGAGCACGGGCCGTTCGGGCCGGTGTCGCCCATGCGCCACCAGTTGTCGTCGGTGCCGATGCGGATGATCCGATCATCGCTGAGCCCGGCGATCTTGCGCCATAGGCCCGCGGCTTCTTCGTCAGAGGAATGCACGGTGACGAGGATTTTCTCAGGCGCGAAGCCGAGCACTTTGGTGGACATGGTCCACGCCTGCTCGATCGCGTCGGCCTTGAAATAGTCGCCGAAGCTGAAATTGCCCAGCATCTCAAAGAAGGTGTGGTGGCGTGCGGTGTAGCCGACATTGTCGAGATCGTTGTGCTTGCCGCCCGCGCGGACGCACTTTTGCGACGTGGTGGCGCGCAGGTAATCGCGCCGGTCCGCGCCGGTGAACACGTCCTTGAACTGCACCATCCCGGCGTTGGTGAACATCAGGCTCGGGTCGTTGCGCGGCACGATCGGCGACGACGAGACCACGCGGTGACCGCGGTCGTTGAAAAAGCCGAGAAAGTCGGACCGGATCTGGTTGCCGGAGATCATCTGTCGCGCGCTCCTGATCATGTGCAAGGCGGTGATGGGTGTAGGCGAGCGCGGGCGCGGGGGCAAGCGGCTGTGGGCGCCGGACGGGGTTTCGGTGGCGGCGCGAGGGGGGCGGGCGACGTCGGGGGCCGTTTCGGCCCCGCTCCGCCACCCGCGGCGCGTCGGGGCGCGCCGGCGACCCGCGGATGGCGGCGCAGGGTGGCGGGGTCAGGTTCTGCGGCAGACCGCGATCTGGCGCTCATACTCCGCCGCCTTGCGCTTCACCTCGGCGGCGACGCGCATCAGCCACGGCTTGGCGCGCCAGCTTTGCTTGTTAAAGCCCGCATGGCCTTCGTGGTAGGCGAGGTATTGGTTGAACGCGTCGTCCATGTCGATCCCGGCCGACGTGCGGCTGCGGGCCATGTACCAGCCGACGAAATCAGCGGCGTCGTTGAAATCCTCGCGGTTGGCGCGCGAATTGCCGGTGTCCTTGCGGTACCAATCCCACGTGCCGTCGATCGCCTGCGCGAAGCCATAGGCCGAGGAACGGCGCCCATTGGGAATCACCCCGAGGAAATAGGTGCGCGACGTCCTGGCCTCAGCCTTGAAGCTGCTTTCCTTCCAGATGATCGCCATGGCGACATGGGGCGGCGCGCCCCAGCGCATCGCCGCACGGTCCAGCGCTTCGCCCCATTGGGGACGGTCGTCGAGAATCGCGCACGCGTTCTCGACGTTGCCAGGCGGGCCGGGGGCGGCGCAGTTCGACACTGCGGCGGCCGCCAGCAGGATCAGCGCGATGCGGGTTAGGTTCATGCTCGGTGCCATATCCGGGGGATCTGTCGTCCCTTTCGGAAGATCGTAGCGCAAAGCGGCCCGATCTCCAACGCTTGGGTTGTGCGATCACGGCGCGCCGCCCGCCAGCATCAGGCCCAGCATCAGCGGCGTCACCGCGACCGACAGCACGGTCGACACCACCACCAGACCTGCCACCGCCACCGGCTCGGCGTCATAGCGCTCCGCCATCAGATAGGACGTGACGGCGACCGGCATCAGAAGCTGCAGGATCAGCGAATTGGCGGTCAGCGCGTCCATCCCGAACCACCACGCCGCCGCCCAAGCCGCGCCGCCGCAGACCCCGAGCCGCAGCGCCGACATCACCACCGCGCGCCCGACGCCGGCCACCGACAGCCGCGCGACCGAGACGCCGAGGGTGATCAGCATCAACGGAATCGCCATCTGCCCCGCCAGCGCAAGGCTGTTCATCAGCCAATCGGGGGGCGATATATGCAGCAGGTTGAACGTCAGCCCCAGCGCCGCGCCATAGAAGATCGGCTGTTTCAGCGCCTCACGCGGCGACCCGCCCCCCGACACCAGCCACACCCCGATGGTGAAGCTGAGCATCGCCATCACCGCGAAGATCACCGCCGCATAGACCAGCCCCTGCTGGCCGAATGCGAACAGCGCCAGCGGCAGGCCGACATTGCCGGTGTTGCCGAACACCATCGGCGCCAGCCAGGTGCGCTGCGACATTCCACCGATTTTCAGCAGCACCCACATGCCCGCCGCCGCCAGCCCATAGGCCGCAAGCGACCCCGCCATCAGGTCTTTCAGCACTTGGACATCAATGTCCGCGCGCGCCAGCGACACGAAGATCAGGCACGGCACCGAGATGGTGAACGACATGCGGGTGACGAACGAGGTCGGAAACTCAGTCCCCGATCGCGCCCAGACATAGCCTGCCAGCCCCAGCAGGAACACCGGGGCGACGATCCCCAGAACCAACAGCACGTCCTGCATCACCGACCCTCATGGCAGGCCGCGCGGGACGATGGGTCCGGCGCGGCGGCCTCCCTCGGGGGTAGCATGGAGGGCCGCGCGGCTCAATCGTTCGCACCTGCGGCACGGAGCGGAGGAGAGCGCGTTGTCGCCCCCGCCCGGCGAAAAGCGCGAGGGAAGAAAAATATGCGCGGCGCGCGGCGTTTGGGCAAGTGGACATCGCCTCGGCGGCGCCCTATGTCACGCGAATGGATATCCGGACGACCGAAATGGCATCACCGATCAGCGCGCAGGCCAAATTTGCCATAGGGCAGGTGGTCCGTCATCGATTCCACCCCTTCCGCGGGGTGATCTATGACGTGGACCCGCAATTCGCGAATACCGAGGATTGGTGGGAATCGATCCCCGAGGACAAGCGTCCGCGCAAGGACCAGCCTTTCTACCACCTGCTGGCGGAGAACGAGACCACCTATTACCACGCCTATGTCAGCGAGCAGAACCTCGTGCCCGACGACAGCGGGGAACCCGTGGACCACCCCGAGGTGGAAGAATATTTCGATGAGCTGACCGACGGTCAATATCAGTGGGACGCGATCAACCGCCACTGACCGAGCCGCGACTCCTTTTACGCAAAACGCAGCCCCCCGGGGCTGCGTTTTGCGTTTGCGGGGGGCCTTGATCGTCGGATCGGTTGCGCCCCCGCCCAAAAGCCAAACGCGGCGACGTGCATTCTAAGGCCAACTCCCACCAAAATGGGGGGATTGCCGTGTCGGCAGCGGGCTACCGGCGGCGTCTCGCATTGTCGACCGCATAGCCGACCGAGATCTGGTGACGCACCAAAAACACAAAACAGATGGCCGGATCGTCGTCGTCGGACTGACGCGGAAGGGCGAGGAACTCCGGCCCCTGTTTGACTTCCACGAGAGGATCAACGCCATGCTCTTCGCGGACCTTCCGCCCGAAGAGCAAGGCCTCGCGTTCTCGCTTCTTTCAAAGATGCAGCGAAACGCTGAGAGCGCGCCAGAAGGGGACCGGCCGCCGCTTTGACATGACCGCCTCCCCACGAAGCGTCTTCGGGGGCGATAGGTATTCGACGCATCGCGGCCACAGCGGTGCTAGCCCGAACCTGCGCCAAGACAGATGAAGGGCCGGGGGCGCGACGCCCCCCGCCA
>JBLIKI010000112.1:0-8307 GCA_047636235.1 Paracoccaceae bacterium
GGCCTGATCCACATGCACGGAGAGCTGCGCGGCGCCCTCTGCGCCGGTTGCGACGCCCGCTGGCGGCAGGACGGCGACATGCACGTCACCGACGAATGCCCCGAATGCCGGTCGTGCTGCGTGCGCCCCGATGTGGTGTGGTTCGGCGAGGTTCCGTACCGCATGGCGGAGATCGCCGGCGCCGTTGCGGGTTGCGCCCTGTTCGTGTCCATCGGTACCAGCGGCGCGGTCTATCCCGCCGCCGGTCTGGTGGCCGAGGCCCGCGCGGCGGGCGCCCGGACGCTGGAGCTGAATATGGAACCCTCGGCGGGCGCGCGGCTGTTCGACGCCGCGCGCCACGGTCCGGCGTCGCAGATCGTGCCGGACTGGGTGGAGGACATGCTGCGCGGCTAGACGCGGCTTATTTCGGCGTCATCGCGCCGTGGCCCGCACCATGGCCCATGCCCTGCATCGGCGCGTCGGGGCGACGGGCGCTGTCGATGGTGACCGGCACCACCAGCGCCGCGCCGCTTTCAAAGCGCAGGGTCAGGGGAAAGGTCTCGCCATCGGTCCACGTCCGGGTCAGGCCCATGAACATGACATGCAGGCCGCCGCGCTCCATTGACACCGATCCGCCCTCGGGCAGGGGGACGCCGCCATCGACCTGGCGCATCTTGGCGATGCCGCCGTCAAAGATGTGGGTGTGCAATTCGACCCTGCGGGCGACGTCCGCCTCGGCGGCGATCAGCCGGTCGGCGGGGCCGTGGTTCATGATCTGCACGAACGCGGCGCCGGTCTTTTGGTTGGCGGTGCGGGCGTAGGCGTCCATGGCGATGATCTCGGCATGGGCGGGCAGGGCGGCGGCGGCGATGGCGATCGCGCCGACGAAAAGGCTGCGGAGCATAGGGGTGTCCTGTCCTGAAAGATCGTGTCCGAAGGTAAAAGGGCGGATCAGATCAGGGCGGGAGGGGCGCGCGCAGGTGGGCTTTGCCGCGTGGCCGTGCGCGGCGCGGGTATGCCAGCCTCGATGCGCTGGCGAATTGTCAGGGTCGGCGCAGCGCGGGTTGGCACGGCGGGGGGCGCGAAGACGTTGGGGGTGGTGCAACACGACCAGCACGCGGCGTGGACCGCGTGGCCGCCCGGAAGGTCATCCCCCGCAGGCGCCACGGCGCCAAGGCAGCTGACTGTGGCCAAGCCGCCCGCACCCGCCGCCGCGACCGGCGCGGCGGAGTGGAACACGAGCAGCGCGAGCGTCAGCGCCCGCAGGATGTCAAACATCGTGCGCATGAAATGTATCAAGGGCAGGACGCCCCGCGGCGCCATGCGTCCCGGGCGCGCAGGCCCGCCAGGTCCGGCGCGCATACACGAAAACGCCCGCCCGAGCCTTGGCCCGGGCGGGGTGATGTTCTATTGCCGATGCACCGATCGCCTCGCAAGGCGGTCCGTGGATCAAGCGGCGGCGGCGGCCTTCTCCAGCGTCCGCTTCACCTTCAGCGCGCGCGGGGACAGTTCCTCCTCGCGGGCTTTGGCGAGGAAGGCATCCAGGCCCCCACGGTGATCGACGCTGCGCAGCGCGTGTGCGGACACACGGAAGCGGAACGCCTGGCCGAGCGATTCGCTCAGCATGGTCACCGTGTTGAGGTTCGGCAGATACCGACGGCGGGTCTTGATGTTGGAGTGGCTGACCCGGTTGCCCGTAAGCACGCCCTTGCCTGACAGTTCGCAGCGACGAGACATGGTCGAAGCCCCTTTTCCGTACGTGTTGGCTCAGTTGATCCTGACCGCGCAGCGCTTGCCCGCGACCGTGAATTCGAAGCCGGGTCTATAGTCGGCGCCGCGCCCCCCGTCAACAGCGCCCGGCCCGAATTCGCATGTCCGCCGCGCCGAGGCGACGGGCTTGGTTAAGGCCCCGGCAATCTGTTGCGCCGACACTGCCCCGGCAATTGTCCGTGCAAGGGGAGCTATCGCTGTGATTCCAGTTGGCAGAATATGGTGGAGCGCGCTGTGCGTCGTCCTCGCGGCGGTTGCGGCGGCGATGGGCGCGGTCGGCGTCGCGCCCTGGCCCGAGGCATGGAGCGGGGCCGCCGCCCTGGCGCCCATGGCGCTGGCGCTGGCGCTGCGCCGCCCCGCGCCGCCCCCGCCCGCCCCGCGCGACATCGAGGCGGCGCAGGCGCCCCCCGCCGAGACGCCTGCGGCGACCGAGGCGATGGCGCGCGACCTCGACGCCGCGATGGCGGAGGCCGCCGCGCTGGGCGCCCGCCTCGCGGCCTTGGAACGCGGCGATTTCACTGCGCGCCTGACTGAGGACGTGTCGCCGCGGCACGCCGAAGGCGCGAACAAGGGCCTTTCGGCGGTCCAGACCGCGGTGGATGAGATTTTGGCGCTGGCGAGCCTGTTGGCCCAAGGCGACCTCTCGACCGCCGCCAGCGGCCGGTATGAGGGCAATCTGGCGCTTTTGCGCGACGCGGTGAACGACATTCTGACCGGCCTGCGGGCGATCGTCGAATCCGCGCTCGATTCGGCCGAGGCGATCAGCCGCCGCTCCGCCGAAATGCGCGAGGCGGCGGAGGAAACCCTCGCCAATGGCGAGCGGCAGGCCCATGCGGTGGCGGCCGCGCGGCAGGCGGATGTCACGCTCGACGCCGCGATCCGCCAAGTTGGGGATGCGGCGGGGGCGATGCGCGCCCAAACCCACGAAACCGAACAGGTCGCGCGATCGGGGCGCGAGGTGTCGTCACGCGCCGAGACGGCGATCGTGCGGATGCAAAGCGATTCGCGCGAAATCGCGAAAATTCTCGACGTGATCAATTCGATCGCCCAGCAGACCAACCTTCTGGCGGTGAACGCATCGGTCGAGGCGGCGCGCGCCGGGGATGCCGGCAAGGGATTCGCGGTGGTCAGCGCCGAAGTCCAGGCGCTGGCAGGCCGCACCGCCAAGGCCGCCGCCGACATCCGCTCCATCGTCAAAAGCAGCGCCAGGACGGTGGAGGATTGCGCGCGCCATGTCGGCGACTGCTCCTCCCTGCTGGCCCGCATCGCGGAGCGGGTGGAGGCTGCCGAGACCGCCTCGCAAGGGATCGAGGACGCCTGCGCGCGCCAACGTGACGCCTTGGCCGAAGGCGCCGCGCAGATGGACGCGCTGGCGGAGATCGCCGCGGCCGGAGAGCGCCTGAGCCAGCGCGGCCAGACCACCGCGCACCAGCTAGACGACGTGGCCTCCGCGCTCGAATCGCAACTGTCGCGGTTCCGTCTGGCGGACGAGGTGATGGAGCGCGAGGCCCGAGATCGCGCCGAGGCGATCGGCGCCTTGTTCGAGGGGGCGGTGAAAGACGGGCGCATCACCGCCGAGGATCTTTTCTCGGACCGGCGCACCCTGATCCTCGGCGACGGACCGCCGCAATACATGGCGCCTTTCACCAAGCTGACCGACACGGTGCTGCCAAGCCTGCTGGAAAGCGCGCTGATCATCCATGACGGGGTGGTGTTCTGCGCCGCGGTGGCGCGCGACGGCTATCTGCCGACGCACAACCGGGCGTTCTCGAAACCGCCGCGCGGCGATGCGGTGTGGGATATGGCCAACGCCCGCAACCGGCGGTTCTTTGCGGATCGGGTGGGTCTGGCGGCGGGGCGGTCGACCGCCCCGGTGCTGATGCAGGCCTATCGGCGCGACATGGGGGGCGGCGTGTTCGCCATCATGAAGGACGTGAGCGCGCCGATCATGGTGCGCGGCCGCCACTGGGGCGGCCTCAGGATCGGGTATCGCCCGAACCTTGAGGACGCCTCGCCGCAAGCAGCCCCGCGCCGCGCCAGAGCCTGAGGCTTAGAACGGCGCAGGCGCCTGATACCGCGCGATCCGCCCGTCGGCGGGCCGCCTCAGCGCCAGCGCCGCGGCATGAAGCTGCAACCCCGCCGCCCCCGCCAGCGCCGCCCCGGTGGCATAAAGCGGATCGCCCAAGATCGGATGCCCGAGCCACAGCATATGAACCCGCAGCTGATGGGTCCGCCCGGTATAAGGTTTGAGCCGCACGCGGGTGGCGTCAGGTTCGCGCCACATCACCTCCCAGTCGGTGACCGCGGGCTTGCCAAGCGTCTCATCCGCGATCTGCCGCGGTCGGTTCGGCCAATCGCCGCGCAGCGCCAGCCGCATCCGTCCCGCGGACACGGCCATGCGGCCATAGACCCGCGCCTCATAGGTCTTGCGCACATGCCGCCGCTCGAACTGCATGCCCAAGTGCCGCAGCGCCGACGGGTTCAGCGCCAGCACCATTACGCCCGAGGTATCCAGATCCAGCCGATGCACGATCCGCGCCGCCGGATCGATCAGCCGCGCGCGCGATTCCACGCAATCGTCCATTCCGGCGCCATTGCCGGGCACCGACAGCAGGCCCGCGGGCTTGTCGACGATCAGCACATCCGCGTCGCGGTGCACCACGCGCAGGTCCGCGGGCGGCGCATAGATCCGCGGCGGAATCGGGCCCAGCTCGGGCGGAGGGACGAGGCGCGCTGACATCGCCTTCCCCTATCCGAGCGGCAAGGCCGCGTCGAGCGCGCGCCTCCCGTGGCGGGCCTGTGGCGCGACGCCCCTCGGCCCGCCCGCCGCAATGCGCCGCGGGCGCCCCGCTCGCGGCAGGTGCGTCGCCCGCCGCGAGCGGGGCGCCAAACGGGAGGCGCAGCCGACGGGCGGGAGAGCCCCCTTGCCCCCCGCGCCCGCGTCTGTAAGGTGCGGTCCGCAGGCGCCGTGAAACATTGTTCCGCACCCCACGCGCTGCCAAACCGCCCCGCCCCCGCTCCGTCCCCGGACCGCAGGCAGGCAGGGGCGGATCCAGGGAGGTTCCATGACTGAGACCATGCAAAAGATCGTCCTCGCGTCCCGCCCGGTCGGCGCCCCGACGATGGATAATTTCCGGCTCGAATCCGCGCCGATCCCCACCCCCGGCGACGGCGAGGTGCTGGTTGAGGTGCAGTGGCTCTCGCTCGACCCCTACATGCGCGGGCGGATGGATGACGCGAAGTCCTACTCAGCCCCAGTGCCGATCGGCGGCGCCATGGAGGGCGGCGCGGTCGGCCGCGTGATCGAAAGCCATGACGCGAACTTCGCCGTCGGCGACTTCGTCTCCACCCGCTTCGGTTGGTGCACCCACGGCGTCGCCAAGGGCGCCGAGCTGGTCAAGGTCGACCCGACCGTCGCGCCGATCTCCACCGCGCTCGGCGTGCTCGGCATGCCCGGCCTGACCGCATGGCACGGCTTCACCAAGATCGGCGCGCCCAAGGCCGGTGAGACGCTGGTCGTCGGCGCCGCCACCGGCGCGGTCGGCAGCTTGGTCGGCCAGCTCGCCAAGGCCCGCGGCCTGCGCGCGGTCGGCGTCGCCGGCGGCCCCGAGAAATGCGCCTACGCCGTCGACACCCTCGGCTTTGATGCGTGCATCGACCACCGCGCCGCCGCCGATTCGCGCGAGCTGCGCAAGCAGCTGGCCGAAGTCTGCCCCAAAGGCATCGACATCTATTTCGAGAACGTCGGCGGCAAGACCACCGAGGCGGTGCTGCCGCTGATGAACGTCTACGGGCGCATGCCGATCTGCGGCATGATCTCGTATTACGACATGGGCGGGCTTGGCATGGGCGACGGCCCCGGCGCGGATCAGTTCCCCCGCGCCTGGCGCACCATTCTGGTCAACCGTCTGAAAGTGCAGGGCTTCATCATCTCCGACCATTGGGGCAGCTTGCCGGACATGGTGGCCGAGGTCGCGCCGATGATCGCCGATGGCCGCGTCGTCTATCGCGAGAGCATCGCCGAGGGCCTTGCGAACGCCCCGCAGGCGTTCATCGAGCTCCTGAAGGGCGGCAATTTCGGCAAGCAGTTGGTGCGCGTGGCGCCGGACGCGCCGTGATGAAGACCTATCCGGGACTTCCGGGCCCCGGCGCGCCACAGCTTGGCGCGCCGATGGCGCTGGCCGATTTCATGGCCAGCGCCGGGGCGGACTTGGGCGCCTCCGGCTGGCTGACCGTCGATCAGGACATGATCGATGCGTTCGCCCAGCTGACCGGCGATCTGCAATTCATCCATGTCGATCCGGTGCGCGCCGCCGCCGAGGGGCCGTTCGGCGGGACAGTCGCGCATGGGTTTCTGACCCTGTCGCTGCTGCCGCGCCTTGCGATGGACGTGATCCGCCCGGTGGAGGGGATCGCCGCCAAGGTCAACTACGGCTTCGACAAGATCCGCTTTCTGGCGCCTGTGCCCGCGGGCGCCCGCATCCGCGGCCATTTCTTGCGCGACAAGGTCGAAGAACGCACCCCCGGCCGCCTTTCGATCCTGACCACGGTGACGCTGGAGATCGAGGGCGCCTCTCGCCCCGGCCTGTCGGCGCAATGGCTGTCGATGTGGACGCTGGCCGAGGCGACCGCATGACCGAGATCCTGCTGATCCGCCATGGCCAGGCCAGCTTCGGCGCCGCCAACTATGACGCGCTGTCGGACCATGGCCGCCAGCAGGCGCGCTGGCTGGGGGAACATTTCGCCGCCCTCGGGGTCCGTCCGTCGCGGGTGATCACCGGCAGCCTCAGCCGCCAGATCGACACCGCCGCCGAAATCCGCATCGGCATGGGCGACGCCGCGCAGGACTGGCCCGAGCGCGAAGAGCACGCGGGTTTCAACGAATACGACGCTGAGCTGATGGCCGCCAACTGGCGCGGCGGCGGCCCGGCGCCGGCTCATGCCGACCGACGCGACCACTTCCGCGACCTGACCAAGGCGCTCGCCGCCTGGCAGCGTGCTGAGGTCGAGGCTGAGGAGAGCTGGGCCGCGTTCGAGGCCCGCACCTCCGCCGCCATGGCCGAGGTGTCGCGCTTGGTCGAGGGCGCGACCGGCCCGGTGCTGGTCGCGACCTCGGGCGGGGTGATCGGAGAGCTGATCCGCAAGGCGGTCGGCGCGCCCCCGGCGTCGTGGATCAAGGTCCACATGCAGGTGCGCAACGGCGGCTATTCGCGGATCATGGCCGGGCGGGGGGGCTTGTCGCTGGCGAGCTTCAACGAGACGCCGCATCTCGACCTGCGGCCCGGTGCGGTGACCTATAGCTGAAGGGCGCGCGCCGGGCGGGGGCCGCCTGGCGCCGACCGTTCAGCCCTGAACGATCTCTGACCTCGGCAGGTCATGCCGATACGTCTTGACGATGAAGTCCGCGCCGCCGTCGTCGACCTTGCGGATCAGGCGGTCGAGGAATGCGCGTGAGATGTTGTTGATCACGAACATGGCGTCCTCGTCGCGACCTAACACGATCACCTGTCGGACCATGCCCTCGGGCCCCGGGTCAAGGTCGATGCCTATATAGTTGCCGCCGCCGTCCCGGATGATCGGCAGCCATTTGTTGTGATAATATTTCTTATTGATCGCACCCTTGGGTAAGCTGGTATTGTACTCGTCTAGCTGTCTGATCCCACGGCTTGATGGTGCGATCCTTTCTCAAGCATGGAAGGAAGCATTATCAGCCAAGTTCGTCACGGGAGCGCCACGACCACGCACGCCGTCAGAGCTGCAATACAACGATTGCAAGCTTCGCTCGCGCAGCTGAGCCGGGAGCTGGGGATCAACCCGAAGACCGTTGCGAAGTAGCGGAAGCGGGCGACGATTGAGGACCTCAAGACTGGCCGGAGAGAGCCTCGCTCAACGGTTCCAACCGAAGCCGAAGAGGCGGCGATCGTGGCGTTCCGCCGCCACACGCTGTTACCGCTGGGCGATTTTCTTTACGCCCTGCAGCCGTGGATCCTGCATCTGACGCGATCGGCGCTGCCTGCAGCGGCATGGCATCTCTCGCCTGCCCGAAATCAAGCGGGACTAACCGAAACGCCAAGAGTTCAAGCGCTACCCCATTGGCTTATTTCATATTGATATTGCTGAAGTGCAAACGGCGGATGGAACGATACATCTATTTGTCAGAATCGATTTAACAAGTAAGCTTGCCGAAATCTAATGCGTTAAAAAAGGCGGACAGGCGCACTGCCTGGGAGCTTTTGCAACACATGCTCGAGGCCGTGCCCAATAAAGTTAATACTATTGTCATGGAGTTGCCAATGATTGCGCCACCTGTTCGAGCAACCACTGGCGACCTCATCCAATTTGCAGAGCTGCCCAAGAACCGCAACACTATCTATTTAAGGCCGATGCGCTGCGACATGATTTGTGAGGCGAATGGGATCGAGCACCGGCTGACCAAGCCGAACCACCCGTGGACCAACGGTCAGGCAGAGCGCATGAACCGCACGAACAAGGACGCAACCGTCAAACGTTTCCATTACGATAGCCGCGATCAGCTGGACACCCGCAAGAACCTGAGCG
>JBLIKI010000113.1:0-8301 GCA_047636235.1 Paracoccaceae bacterium
CTTTGACGTCCACGCGACCGGGATCGGAGAGCCGGGGGTGCCCCCAGTGCCGCCCGCCATCGCCAACGCGCTGTTCCACGCCACCGGCAAGCGCCATCGCGCCCTGCCGATGGGCGGGATGGCCTGACACGCGCATCGTCGCGCAAACGAATGGGGGCCGCGGCGACGCGGCCCCCGTTTGCATGCCGCCCTACCGGCGCGATCCCTACCGGCGCCATCCCTACCGGCGCGATCCCACCACGCGCCATCCCGGTGCGATGCGACCACGCGCCGGGATGGCGCGTGCGAGCGCCCTCTGGTATCGAATCATATTGGATTGACGCCGCGCGGCGGACCCAGCCCTGCCCCGGCCGGCTGGGACACGGCCCCGCGCGAAAACGAACGGCACGGGACATGCGCTCAGACCTGCACAAAGTCGCCTGGCGGCGCGCCACCCAATCAGCGCCCAGCCATATGCTGACCCGCGCGCTCGGCACGCCGCTGGCCCCGCGCAAATGGCTGTTCGTGGTCGGCTGCTATAATTCCGGCACCACGCTTTTGTCGCGGCTGCTACTGGGCCACCCGCAGATCTCAGGCCTGACCGAGGAGGGGATGTTCCTCACCGACCGGCTCGACATGCCCGAAAACCATGGCTGGACGCGAATGTGGAGCCAGTGCGAGGCTGAGATCCGCGCCCGCGACGCCGCCATGACCGACGCAGATTTCGACGCGATCCGCCGCCAGTGGGGGTTTTGGAAAAAGGGCCCGGTGGACGTCTATCTGGAAAAATCCATCCCCAACGTCCTGAGGATGGAGGCGCTGCAAGCCGCCTTCGCCCCCGCCTGCTTCGTGCATATCGTGCGCAACGGCTTTGCGGTGGCCGAAGGCATCCAACGCAAGGCGCAGCTGAAACGCTTTCCAAACCGCCAACACCCAGACCGCTATCCGATCGAGCTGTGCGCCGAGCAATGGCGCCGTAGCCTCGAGGTGGTCGAAGAGGCGCGCCCCCGCCTGACCAATTTCCTTGAGATCACCTATGAGAATCTGTGCGCCGCCCCTGAGGCGACTTTGGGCGCGGTCGAGGATTTCGTCGGCATCCAGCGCGGCGGCGTCGACGTGGCGGGCGAGTTCACCATCCACAAGACCAAATCCGCGGTGCAGGACATGAACGCCCGCAGCCTCGCCAAAATGAAGCCCGCCGACCGCGACGCGATCCTTGGCGTGTGCGCCGACGCACTGACCGCACGAGGCTATTGGCCGTGAAACTGCGCCTCGGCCAAAGCGAGTTTTCGCGCGATTATGTGAAATTCATCGCGCTGGTGTCGCCGTTCGGCGGGTTCTATATCGGCGGCTCCGCGATCACGGTGTTCGAGGTGCTGGCCCCGCTGCTGCTGTGGGTCACCCTGCGCGGATCGCGTGCGCTGCCGAAATTCGCGCTGCTCTATGTGGTGTATTGCGCGCTCTCGCTGGTGTCGGCGGTGGCGGTGTTCCTGCTCGACGGCGCGGGATACGGGGTGCGGACCTTTGCGGCGGCGCTGCGGCAATTCTTGCTGTTCAGCCCGTTCATTCTGGTGTTCGGGGTGCGCGATTTCGACCTGACGCTGGCGCGCGAGGCGAACACGCGGTTCGTGATCGGCGGCTCGGTGGCGGTGTTCGGCGGGCTGATGCTGCACTATCTGGGCGTGCAGGTGCAGGACAGTCAGCAGATGCTGTGGCTGGAGCGCGGCGCCTCGCCGGTGCTGCGCGCGGGCGGGCTGGTCGGCAACTCCGGCAGCTATGGCTTGCAGACCGCGCTGTGGTTCACCGCCTGGTTTCTGGTGCGCCCCGCATTGGGCCAGAAGCTGCCCGCGTGGATCAGCGCGGCGGTGATCATTGCCACGGCGCTCGCGCTCTATACCTCCGCGTCGCGGGGCGGGGTGCTGCAGCTTGCGGCGGCGATGGGGCTGGGGCTGGCCTCGGGGGCGGTTCGCGTGCGCGTGGGGACGGTGCTGACCGGCCTCGGGGCGGCGTTGGTCGCGACCTTCGCGGTGATGGCGGGCGCGATCAGGATCAACACCGACAGCGCGGCGTTCATGCAGTTGCTAAGGCTCGACCTGCTGAACATTTCCGGGCAGGCGCAATTCAGCGATTCGGGGCGACTGCGGCTGATCGGCTATTTCATCGACACCTTTCAAGACAACGTGCTGATGGGCATTGGGTATAAAATGACAATCCCCAAATTCGGCACGCCGCTCGACAATGCGTTTTTGCTGGCGTTCTTTGAAACCGGCGTGGTGGCGGGCCTTGTGTTCACCCTGTTCTGGGTGTCG
This sequence comes from Paracoccaceae bacterium, assembly GCA_047636235.1. Classification (GTDB taxonomy): domain Bacteria; phylum Pseudomonadota; class Alphaproteobacteria; order Rhodobacterales; family Rhodobacteraceae; genus JBOCEF01. The sequence goes on from JBLIKI010000113.1 coordinate 2,289, forward strand.
CTGCTGGTCTATTTCGCGTCCCGCTCGGTTCGTGAAAGCTGGTTCGCGCCAATCGGGCTGGCGCTGTGCGCATCGTTCGTGTTGCGCATGATGGTGATGGGCGCGCATACCTCGTGGAACGCGGCGCCGGGGTTCTTCATCCTGGCCGCGATGCTGATGCGACTGACCGAGGCGCGCGGGCGTCTGCTGCGCGCCGACGGAATGGCGCGCGCAGCCCCGGCGTGACGGCCGGCGCCCTGACCGATGTGAAGGAACCGTCGCCATGGCCAAAGAAACCCTGCCCCGCCTCGCGGTGTTGATCGACGCCGACAACACCTCCGCCAAGCTGGCGGAGCCGCTATTTCTGGAGCTGGCGAAGATTGGCGAAGCCTCGGTGCGGCGGATCTATGGGGATTTTTCGTCGAAACAGCTTTCGGGCTGGGCGGATGTGCTGGCCCAGCACGCGATCATCCCGCACCAACAATTCGCCTATACGGTCGGCAAGAATTCATCTGACATCGCGCTGGTGATCGACGCGATGGATCTTTTGCACTCAGGCCGCTTCGACGGGTTCGTGCTGGTGAGTTCGGACAGCGATTTCACCCGTTTGGCGTCGCGTATCCGCGAGGAGGGCGTCGACGTGTTCGGCGTCGGCCGCCGCACCACCCCCGAGGCGTTCCGCCAGGCCTGCAAGCGGTTCATCTTCACCGAGAACCTGACGCCGCCGCAGACCGCGCCCCTTGTGGCGCCCGAGGCGGCTGGCGCGGCCCCCGAACACCATGGATCCGCGCCGGAATCACCCTCGCGCGCGGCGCCGATCATCCGAAAGGCCATGGCGGACATCGCAGATGAGGACGGGTGGACCCCGCTCGGCGCGCTCGGCAGCCGGCTCGGCAACATGGCGCCGGATTTCGACACGCGCAGCTATGGCTGCGGCAAGCTGTCGGACCTGATCCGCAAGACCGGGGTGTTCGATCTGCGCCGCTCGGACGGCAATCAGGTGATGGTCAAGGAAAAGACCGCGAAATAGCGCAGAGGAAGCCGCGGCCCGCAGGCGCCTTGCGCCCCCGCGTTCCGCCGCGGCAGGGGCCGCGCGGGGGCGCCGCCGCGCGGGCGTCAGGCCTTGTCGTCGACGGGGGGCTATGGCGGAGCGTGCGGGCCACGCGCCTCAGCCCGCCGCCACCTGCGAGGGGGCCGCGCGAAGCTGACGGCGGCGGGCGGCGGGAACGCGGTCGATCTCCACCCCGGTGAAGACGTGCAAAGTGTTCAGATCGCGGTCGATCACCGCATGATCCGACACCCAGCCGCCCATGGTCAGATAGGTCCGCAGCAGGGGCGGCATCCGCTTCATCGCCAGCCGCATGTCCGGGCGCCGCAGCCCCAGCAGCGTGGCGAAGCTGAACACCGACGGCGATTTCACCCGCGGCTGCCAGCATGTCGGCGCCAGATGGCGCGCGCGCAAATAGGCGAAGGCGTCCATGTAGACGGCCTCGTCCACCCCATCGAAGCTGGAGCAGCCGAACAGCAGGCCGACCCCGTTCGCATCGACATAGTCCGACATCGCCCCCCACGCGACCCGCAGCACATCGGGCGAGGAATAGCCCGGGCGCGCACAAAAGCGCCCCATCTCCACCATCGGCGAGGGATAATCGAGCAAGCCCGACAATTCGTAATGCTGGGCCGAATAGCTGCGCGCAATCTGCGAGCCGTCGGCAAGGTGCATCATGCGAAAACAACACACCAGCCGCCCGGTGGCGACCTCTTCGATCAACGCATGGGTGCACAGCGGGTCGAACGCGTCGGCGTCCACCCCGTCCGCGCGCGCGCCAAGACGGGGGGCGATGAACACCTCATGGCGCAGGCGTTGGGCCGCCTCAATGTCCTCGGGCGCCTCGCTGAAGCGGGCCCGAAGCCGTCCTGTCGCCTGGGCTGTCATGACGCCCCCTCCAAATCGCACCGATTCGTATTAGATACACCTAGACAGCGACGTGGTCATGACCAGTTTGGCGTAGATGGCCCCTCATGCAGCGGAGACAAGACACCATGTCCGATAAGATCGTCAAGACCGACGCAGAATGGCGCGCATCGCTTTCTGACCTTGCCTACCAAGTGACCAGAAAAAAGGGCACCGAGCGTCCCGGAACCCATGATAACTTCCCTGAGAAGCCAGGCGCCTTTCTTTGCACATGTTGTGGCGCCCCGCTGTTCGAATCGGACGCCAAGTTCGACGCCGGATGCGGTTGGCCCAGTTTCGACCGCGCCGCAGATGATGGCGCGATCCAGATGCACGACGACTCGTCCCATTTCATGCGCCGGACCGAAGTGGTCTGCGCCAAATGCGACGCGCATCTCGGCCATGTCTTCCCCGACGGCCCGACCGACACCGGCCTTCGGTACTGCATCAATGGCGTCGCCATCGATTTCGTCCCCGAGGACTGAATTCGCCGGACTGATCGCGCTTAGGCTGTCGCCTCGACGATCCAAGCCGAGGCGGCGACCCGCACCGCGCCGTCCCGCACCAGCGGGGCGAAGCCTGCCGCCAACCGGGCCTTGACCGCCTCGCGCCCGTCGCGCGGCAGGGCGAGCACTCGGCTGGCGAGCGGCCCGATCCGACAGGCGAACAGCACGGCGCGCGCCACCGGGTCGGGGTCATCCCCCGCCCCGATGGGCGTGTCGTGATCAAAAGCGGTGGCGCGCACGCCCCGCCAGCCCGCGGCGGTCAGCATCGGGAGGAACGCTTCCGTCTCGGCCCAGGCGAACGGGCCGGGTTCGCCGGGCGCGGACGGGGCCGAGGGCGGGACCAGATCGCCCGCCAGCCGCATCGGCAACGATGCCCACTGGTTCAAGGACGGCTTGCGCCAGCACGCGATGGCCAGCGGCGCGCCCGGCGCCATGCAGGCGCGCAGATTGGCGAAGGCCGCCTGCGGGTCGTCGAAGAACATCGCACCGAAGCGGGAATAAAGCCCGTCCAGCGGCGCGTCGGGCCGCCAGGTCGACGCATCCGCCAGCACGAACCGCACCGGGTCGGCCGCGTCGCCGCGGGCCGCTTGGCGATCCTGCGCCCGTGCCAGCAAGTCGTGGGACACGTCGACGCCCCAGACCTGGCCCCCCGGACCCACCCGACCGGCCAGCGCGAAACTGGTCGCCCCGGCGCCGCAGCCAAGGTCCAGCACCCGCGCCCCGACCGCAGGCGCCAACGCCGCCAGCGCCGCATCCCCGGACGCGCCCAAAAGCCGGTCCAGCGCGTCGGCCTTGTCGGCCCATTCGGCGCCGACCCGGCCCTCCCAATCAAGCTTGCCGGTCATGCCGCGGCGTCGCGGGCTGTGCGGCGCGCATGGACCGTTAACCACTGGCGCGCTATGTAAGGGAGCATGATTTTTCCTCCGTTCGATCAGGTCGAGACGTGGATTTTCGACCTCGACAACACGTTGTATCCACCGCATGAGCTTCTGTTCCGACAGATCGAAGCGCGCATCTCCACCTATGTGCAACGGGAGCTCGGCATCGGCAAGCCCGAGGCCGACAGCCTGCGCCGCAGATACTGGCATGACCACGGCGCCACGCTGGCCGGGCTGATGATCCACCACAAGATCGACCCGGACCCGTTTCTGGACGAAGTGCACTCGGTCGATTTTTCGGTGCTGACCCCGGATCCGCGCCTGCGCGCGGCGATTGTCGCGCTGCCGGGCCGCAAGATCGTCTACACAAACGGGGCGGAGACCTATGCGCACAACGTGCTCGGCGCCCTTGGCCTGACCGGGGTGTTCGAGCGGGTCTGGTCCATTGAGCACGCCTTCTACACCCCCAAGCCCTATGCAGCCGCCTATACCCGGATCTTCGGCGCCGACGGGCTGGACCCCGCGCGCGCCGCGTTTTTCGAGGACGATCCGCGCAACCTCGAACACCCCCACGGCCTCGGCACCGTCACCGTGCTGGTGCGGCCCGCGCCGCCCCCGGGGGCGGCATCGCGCGGCGGTCCGGGCGATCCGCTCGGGCCGGCCCGCAGCGCCGCAGACCAGCCCGAGGGGTTGGCCGCGGCGGGGGCGATCGCGCCGCCCCCGCTCGAAACCCCCGACCATGTGGACTATGTCACCCCTGATCTGGCGGATTTTCTGGGCCGGCTGGCAGACCCGCTGGCGCCCCCCCCCGCCCCGGCCCACCAACCGCAGGAGCGGACATGACCTCCCACGCAGACGATATCGCCGTCGACATCCTCGTGGTCGGAGGCGGCCCGGCCGGACTGGCGGCTGCGGCGATTTTCCAAGGCGCGGGGCTCTCAACCCTGTGCGTCGACCGCGCGGCGCCGGCGCCCGCGAACACCCCCGGCGCGGATCTGCGGACCGCGGCGCTGTTGACCCCCTCGGTCGACGCGCTGGATGCCGCGGGGGCGTGGGACGCGCTGGCGGGGGTTGCGGCTCCGCTATGGGTGATGCGCCTTGTGGATGCGGGCGGCGAGGCCCCCGAAATCCGCCGCCGCGCCGATTTCGAGGCGGCGGAGATGCAGGACCGTCCCTTTGGCTGGAACCTGCCCAACGCGACGATCACCGCGGCGTTGGCGGCGCATCTCGGCTCCGCCCTGCGCGCCCCCGCAGCCCTGACCCGCCTGACCCTGCGCAGCGCCGAGGCGATCGCGTGGCTGTCAGACGGCGCCCGGGTGCGCGCGCAGCTGGTGGTCGCCGCCGACGGGCGCGACGGCGACACCCGCGCGCTGGCGGGGATTGCGGCGCGGCGCTGGGGCTATGGGCAAAAGGCGCTGGTGTTCGCGGTATCGCACCCCCTGCCCCATGACGGCGTGTCGACCGAGATTCACCGCACCGGCGGCCCGTTCACGCTGGTGCCGCTGCCGGATCGGGACGGGGTGCATCGGTCATCCGTCGTGTGGATGGATACCGGGCCGAACGTGCACGGGTTGGCGGAGTTGGACGATGATGCCTTTTCGGCCGCCGCCACCGCGCGGTCCTGCGGCGTGCTCGGCCCGCTGACGCTGGCATCGCAGCGGGGCATGTGGCCGATCATCAGCCAGCTGGCGGAACGGCTCGACGGTCCGCGGGTGGCGCTGATGGGCGAGGCGGCGCATGTGGTGCCCCCGATCGGCGCGCAGGGGCTGAACATGTCGATCGCCGACGCCGCCATGCTGGCGAAGATCGCGTCTGAGGCCCGCGCCAAGGGCGAGGATATCGGCGCCCCCGCGACCTTGACGCGCTATCACCGCGCCCGCTGGCCGGAAATGGCGGCGCGGGTGGCGGGGATCGACGCGCTCAACCGCGCCGCGTTGGCTGAGACGCAGCCGCTGCGCGACCTGCGCGCCATGGGCCTGTCGGCGATCTATGGGCTGGCCCCGGTGCGCCGCGCGGTGATGAAGATGGGGATGGGCGCGGGGGGCTGAACGGCCGCTCCGCGCCCCGCCTGTCAGGCAGCGCGCTTGCGCCTGGCGAACGCGAGGACGCCGAGACCGCCGAGCATCAACGGCAAGGCCGCCGGGACCGGAACCTGCGCCGCCGCGAACGAGAGGTCGTCCACCGCGAAGTCGAGCGAGTTGAGGGCGTTCAAATCCACAAGCGCCAGCGTCGCGGTGGTCGCCGCGCCTGAGGCCCGAGTAACAAACACGGACTCAACCCAGAGGCCGGTCGAGGATGGCGTGAACGTGGCGCCGACCAAAGCCCCGTTGATGAACAGTTGCAGCTCCGCCAAGCCGCCGTTCCAGTTCGACGTGAACATTGAGAAGGTGTAGCTGGCGCCCGCGGCGACGCTGACGGTCTGTTGCCAGAACGCGCTGCCATCGGCCGCACCGTTGACCCCCAGCATGTTGCCCGAGCCGGTCGTATGGTCCCCATAGATCGAGGCGGCAGGGTGATAGGCGCTCAGATCCGAAGCGACGACGTAGGTTTTGGCCGGCCCTAGGCTAAGGACCCATAAACAGGATTGCAGCTCGCCCGCGATGTAATTCGCTCCTCCCAAATGTTGGGAGTTTGCCATGCCCAACCACCACTTCTGGCTATCCGAAGCCCAGTTCGCGCGCCTGCAGCCGCTGCTG
>JBLIKI010000114.1:0-8247 GCA_047636235.1 Paracoccaceae bacterium
GAACCGCTCGCCTGCGGCTGGCACGCGGTGCGGCTTGGCGCGCGGGCGCTGCACGGGCCGCTGGCCGAGGCGCGGTGCCTCGTGCATGGCGGCGGCGCGATCGGCCTTGGCGCGGCGTTGTCGCTGGCGGCCCAAGGCGCGACCGAGATCTGGATCGGCGAGACCAGCGCCGCGCGCCGCGCGGTGCTGGAGGCGGCGGGGGATTTTCGCGTGTTCGACCCGGCGGCGGCCGGCGGCCCAGGTCCCGACAGCGCCGATCTCGTCATCGACGGGGTCGGCGTCGATGCGACCCGGGCCGCGTCCTCGGTCGCGGTCCGGCGCGGCGGCGTCATCGTGCATATCGGCCTCGGCTCCGCCGCGGGCGGGCTCGATGTGCGCCGCATCACCTTGCAGGAAATCACCTTCATCGGCGCCTACACCTATGCGCCGCAAGATTTCCGCGACACCGCGCAGGCGATTTTCGACGGGCGTCTCGGCGCCCTCGATTGGCCGGAGATCCGTCCGCTGTCCGAAGGCGCCCGCGCCTTTGACGATCTGCGTGCGGGACGGGTTTCGGCCCCCAAGATCATCCTCAAACCCTGAAGGAGCCAACCATGGGCGAGATTCCACAACTTCTGGTCCACGACGCCGCCGACAATGTCGGCGTGGTGGTGGTCGAGGGCCTGACGGCCGGCACCGAAATGCTGTGCGTCATCACCCACGACGACACCGATTTCCGTCTGGTCGCCAAGAACGACATCCCGATCGGCCACAAGGTCGCGCTGCGGGATCTCTCGGTGGGCGACACGGTGATCAAATACGGCGAAGACATCGGCAAGATGATCGGCGTCGCCGCCGTGGGCGAACACGTCCACACCCAGAACCTCAAAACGAAGCGGTGGTGATATGCTTGACGCAACCAACATGACGATCCAGGCGTGGCGCCGTGAAAACGGCCGCGTCGGCGTGCGCAACCACGTGCTGATCCTGCCGGTCGACGACATCTCGAACGCGGCCTGCGAGGCGGTGGCGAATAACGTCAAAGGCACCATGGCGATCCCCCACGCCTATGGCCGGTTGCAGTTCGGCGAGGATCTCGACCTGCATTTCCGCACCATCATCGGCACGGGCGCCAACCCGAACGTCGCCGCGGTGGTGGTGATCGGCATCGAGCCGGGCTGGACGCAGATCATCGTCGATGGCATCGCCGCGACCGGCAAGCCGGTCATGGGCTTTTCGATCGAGCAGAAGGGCGATTTCGAGACCATCCGCCAAGCCAGCTGGAAGGCCAAGGAATACGTCCACTGGGCGACCGAGCTGCAAAAGGAAGAATGCGCCATCTCCGAGCTGTGGGTGTCCACCAAGTGCGGCGAGAGCGACACCACCACCGGCCTGTCGTCCTGCCCCACCGTTGGCAACATGTATGACAAGCTGATCCCCGAGGGCCTTTACGGCTGCTTCGGCGAGACGTCGGAGATCACCGGCGCCGAGCATATCTGCAAGGCCCGCGCCGCGACCCCCGAGGCGGCCGAGAAGTTCATGAAGATCTTCCAAGCCTATCAGGACGATGTGATCTTCGCGCACCAGACCGACGATCTGTCGGACAGCCAGCCGACCAAGGGCAACATCCTCGGCGGTCTGACCACGATCGAGGAAAAGGCGCTCGGCAACCTCGAGAAGATCGGCCGCGACTGCACCTATATCGACGCCATGGGCCCGGCGGAATCGCCGACCAAGGGGCCGGGGCTCTATTACATGGACACGTCCTCGGCGGCGGCGGAGTGCGTGGTGCTGATGGCCGCGGCGGGCTATGTCATCCACACCTTCCCCACCGGGCAGGGCAATGTGGTCGGCAATCCGATCGTGCCGGTGATCAAGATCTCGGGCAATCCGCGCACGCTGCGCACGATGTCCGAGCATATCGACGTCGACGTGACCGGCGTGCTAACGCGCGAGATGACCATCTCGCAGGCCGGCGACGCGCTGATCGAGATGATCCGCCGCACCGCCAACGGGCGCGCCACCGCGGCCGAGGCGTTGGGGCATCGGGAATTCTCGATGACCAAGCTGTATCGCTCGGCTTGATGCTACGATGACATCCGCGTGGCGGGGGCGTTCCCCGCCGCGCGATCCCTTGCCTTGCGCCAACCCCGGATGCCGCTCATGACCCCTCGAACGCTGCACACGGACGTGGCGCGGATTTACGCGCGCTTCGGCCCCGGACTGCTTATCGCCGTCGTCATCGCCGCCGCCGCCGGGTTCCTGTCTGACCACTACGGCGGCCCGGCGATGCTGTTCGCGCTGCTGATCGGCATGGCGTTCAACTATTTGGCGGCGGAGCCGCGGTTCGCGCCGGGCATTGAATTCAGCTCCAAGACGCTGCTGCGCCTCGGGGTCGCGCTGCTGGGCGTGCGCGTCACGGTGGCGGAGATCGTCGACCTCGGCTGGGGCGTCGCGCTGTCGGTGATCGCGCTGATGGCGCTGACCATCGGCGCGGGCTTTCTTGCCGCGCGCCTATTCGGGCGGGGCTGGCGGTTCGCGCTGCTGACCGGCGGCGCGGTGGCGATCTGCGGCGCCTCTGCGGCGCTGGCGCTGGCCGCCGCCCTTCCGCGCAACGACACGTTGGAGCGGAACACGCTGTTCACCGTCATCTCGGTCACGACGCTGTCGACGGTGGCGATGATCCTGTATCCGATTCTGTTCTCGGCGCTTGATATGTCAGACCGGCAGATCGGGTTCCTGATCGGCGCGACCATCCACGATGTCGCGCAGGTGGTCGGCGCCGGATATTCGGTGTCCGAAGAGACCGGCGATCTGGCCGCCATCGTCAAGCTGATGCGGGTCAGCATGTTGCCCGTGGTGCTGCTGATCCTGATGGTCGCGCTGCGCGGTCGTGGCGGCGAGGGCGAGGCTCCCAAGATGCCGACCTTTGTGATCGGGTTCGCGGTGTTGGCCGGGCTCAACAGCATCGGCGCGATCCCGCAGGTGGCGGTCACCTTCCTTGCGGATGCGTCACGGCTGCTGCTGATCACCGCGATCTCTGCGCTGGGGGTCAAGACCTCGCTGAAAGCGATGACCGCGGTCGGGGGCGGCCATGTCGCTGTGGTGGTGATGGAGACGGTGCTGTTGGCCGGGTTCGCCATCGCGTTGGTGATGAGCGGCGTGGTCGGCATCTAATCGGCGGCGGGGCAGGGGCGCGCGCCCCCGCCGGTTCCCAGGTCGCAGCGCATCTGTTATCGAAAGCGTCAGAAACCGATCAGCTATCTGGATCAGTCATGACCTTCGATCAAATCCGCACCTTTCTGTGGGTCGCCCGTCTGGGCGGGTTTCGAAAAGCGTCGCAGCGATTGTTTCTGTCGCAGCCCGCCGTGTCGACCCGCATCGCCAATCTGGAACAGGAATTGCGCGTGTCGCTGTTCGACCGCGGGGCCGGAACGCTGGTGCTGACCAAGCACGGCATGTTGCTGCTGTCCTATGCCGAGCAGATGCTGTTCGTCGAAGAGGAGATCAAACAGCGCGTCGGCAACCCGGCCGAGACCGAAGGCCTGTTCCGGGTCGGCGCGTCCGAGACCATCGCCCAATCCTGGCTGCCGCTGTTCCTCAAGGCCTTCAGCGAGCGCTATCCGCGGGTCAATCTCGACCTCACGGTCGACATCTCTCTCAACCTCCGGGCCGCGATACTGGAGCGTCGGATCGATCTGGCGTTTCTGATGGGCCCGGTGTCCGAATTCTCGGTCGAGAACATCGATCTGCCGCCCTTCGATCTGCATTGGTATCGGTCCTCGGCCAATCCGCAGACCGATCTGACGCAGATCCCGGTTATCTCCTATTCGCGCCAGACCCGCCCTTACCGCGAATTGATGTCGGAGCTGACGCGCATCGTCGGGCCCAAGGTGCGGGTGTTTTCGTCGGCGTCGCTGTCCGCCAGCCTCAAGATGATCGCCGCGGGGGTGGCGGTCGGGCCCTATCCGCGCGCGCTGGCCCATGATCTGTTGGCGGCGGGCCTGATCGAGGAATTCGACCCCGGCATCCGCCCCAAACCGCTGCAGTTCACCGCCTCCTACCTGTCCGAGCCGCGCAGCTTTCTGGTGGAGGCCGGCGCCGAAATCGCCCGCGACACCGCCCTTGCATGGGATCTGGCCAAGGCGAGGTAGTTCCAAATTTTCTATCACACCTGATATATAATGATAATTTGGCTGGATGCAGGTTAATGTGGGAAGGTTTTTCCGAACAAGGGAAAGCCATCCTCAATGACACCGACTTCGATCCCCTACGCGCAATTGCGCGACGCCTCGGCGGCAGACGTTCGCGCGGCCATCCGCACCGGAGCCTATGCGGGCCACACCGCGGGGCTGGCCAAGGGCAAGCTTCAGTGCAACCTCGCGATCTTGCCGGAGCGCTATGCGCTGGACTTTCTGCGGTTCTGCCAGCGCAACCCCAAGCCGTGCCCGGTGGTCGGCGTCAGCGACACCGGCGATCCGTTCCTGCCAACCTTGGGCCGGGATATCGACATCCGCTCGGACGTGTCGAGATACCGGGTGTTCCGCGATGGCGCGCTGGCGGACGAGGTCACCGACATCGCAGACCTTTGGGCCGATGATCTGGTCACCGTGGCGCTCGGGTGCTCGTTCACCTTTGAGAACGCGTTGATGCGCAATGGCATTCCGGTTCGGCATGTTGAGATGGGCCGCAACGTGCCGATGTTCAGCTCTACTATCCCGCTGGTTCCCGCCGGGCCGTTCGGCGGGCGCATGGTGGTGACGATGCGCCCGATCGCGGCCGAAAAGGTCGCGCAGGCGACCGAGATCAGCGGCCGCTATCCGCAGGCCCACGGCGCGCCCATTGCGACGGGCGATCCGGCGCGGATCGGCATCGCCGACCTGTCCCAGCCCGACTGGGGCGAGGCGGTCGAGGTCCGAGACGGCGAGGTCCCGGTCTATTGGGCCTGCGGCGTCACCCCCCAGAACGTGCTGCTGGAGGCGCGGCTGCCGCTCTGCATCACTCATTCGCCCGGGCACATGCTGCTGTCCGATGTCGCCGAAGACGCCGAAACGACGATCCTCAGCGATCGCTGACCCCCACTGACAAGGAGATCAACATGCGCATCCCGCTCGCCATTCTCGCCGCGACCGCCACGCTGGCAACCCCCGCCATGGCCGAAAATCTGTCGGTGGTCGGCAGCTGGTCCAGCCTGCCGCTGCACAACCGATATGAGGCGCCGTTCTGGACCAAGACCTTGCCTGAAGCGTCGGGCGGCAAGATCACCGTCGAACTGACCACCCACAACCAGATGGGTCTGGGCCTTGGCGACATCTATCCGCTGCTGGGGCAGGGCGTCTATGACGTGGCGATGACCGTCGCCGACTATGCCGTCGCCGACGCGCCGGAGCTGGAGGGGCTGGACGTGCCCCTGGTTGCGCTGACCGCCGACAAGGCCCGCGCGATGGTCGATGCCGCCCGCCCGATGGTCGACGACATATTCGCCACCCGTTTCGGCGCCAAGGTGCTGGCCATCGCGCCCTATCCGCCGCAGGTGGTTTTCTGCAATCATGAGATCAACGGCCTTGACGATCTCGCGGGCCTCAAGGTTCGCGCATCGGGCCGGATGACCGCCAAGCTGCTGGAGGCGTTGGGCGCCGAGGGCGTCAACGTGTCCTTCGCCGAAGTGCCCGGCGCGCTGCAAAACGGCGTGGTAGATTGCGCCGTGACCGGCGCCGGGTCGGGCTATAGCGCCGGCTGGTGGGAGGTTTCGACCCACCTGCTGCCGATCCCGCTGGGCGGCTGGGACCCGGTGGTGACGGCCATGAACATGGACAAGTGGAACGGCCTCGGCCCGGACATGCAGGCGATGATCCAAGGCCAGATCAAGACCGGCTTTGAGGATCCGGCCTGGGACAGCGCCCAAGGCGCGCTCGACAACGACATCGCCTGCCTGACCGGCACGGGCGTCTGCGCGTCGGGGGAGGCGCGCTCGATGACGCTGGTGGCGGTGTCGGACGCGGACTTCGCCAAGGCGCGCGCGGCGCTGACCGACGTGGTGCTGCCCGAATGGGCGAAGCGCGCGGGCGGCGACTGGGCGCGGCGCTGGAACGCCAGCGTCGGCGCGGCGGTCGGCGTTTCGATCAAGTGAACCACAGCCGCAAGGGGCGCGCCGACATGGAACTGAAACTGATCGAGACGTTGCGGACCATCAACCGGGGGGTGGCGATCGTCGTCGGCCTCGGGCTGCTGGGCTGCGCGGGGTTCGTCCTGCTCGACATCGTTCTGCGGCAGGTCGCCACGTCCCTTGGCGGCACCGAGGAGATCGCGGGCTATGCCATGGCGCTCGCGACCTCCTGGGGGATGTCGTTCACGTTGCTCGAATTGGGGCATGTGCGGATCGACCTGCTGCGCAGCCGGGCGGGCGGCTTCGTGCGGTCCTTGTTCGATGTGTTCTCGATGATCGTGATGTCTGGCGTGGTGGTGTTCATCGCCATCAAGGCATGGCCGGTGGTGGAGCGGTCGCTGACCAATGGCAGCCGCGCCAACACCCCGCTCGAAACCCCGCTCGCGTGGGTCCATCTGCCGTGGTTCGCGGGCTGGGCCTGGTTCGCGGCGGTGTCGTGCTTGGTGACGCTCGCCGCCCTCAGCCTGATCGCAAAGCGGCGCCATGCTGAGACCGAGCCCTTCGTGGGCGCCTTCGCCGAGAAGGACACGCTGCAATGATCGGGTCCGTCGCCATCGGTCTTCTGGGCCTTCTCACGCTGTCGATCCCGGTCGGGATCGTGCTGTTCTTGCTCGGCCTCGGGGTGGATCAGTTCTTCTCAGGTTTTCCGCTCAGCCGGGGCCTTGGCAACATCGTCTGGTCGTCGTCCAATTCCGCCACGCTGATCGCGATCCCGTTCTTCGTGCTGCTGGGGGAAATTCTGGTGCGCAGCGGCGTCGCCACTCGCACCTATGCCGCCCTCGACCGTTGGGTGTCGTGGCTGCCGGGCGGGTTGGTGCATGCCAACATCGCGACGGCGACGATGTTTTCGGCCACCTCCGGGTCCTCGGTCGCGACCGCGGCGACGGTGGCGACCGTCGCGATGCCGCAGGCGGAAAAGCTCGGCTATGACCCCAAGCTGTTCTCGGGCGCGATCGCGGCGGGGGGAACGCTGGGCATCATGATCCCGCCGTCGATCAACCTGATCGTCTATGGGTTCCTCACCCAATCCTCGATCCCGCAGCTGTTTCTGGCCGGGCTGGTCCCGGGCCTTGCGCTCGCGCTCATGTTCATGGGGATCACGGTGCTGATCTGCGTGATCCGGCCCAATCTGGGCGGCGTGCGCCGCACCTTTCCGATGGCGCAGATGATGCGGGCGCTGGTCGATCTGGCGCCGATCATCCTCCTGTTCGGGCTGATCGTCGGGTCGATCTATCGCGGCTGGGCGACGCCCACCGAGGCGGCGGCGGTCGGCGTGGCGGGCGCCTTGCTGATCGCGCTGTTCTTCGGCGGAGTGTCGGCATCGATGATGACGCAAAGCATCCTCGGCACGGTCAAGATCACCTCGATGATCATGCTGATCGTGATCGGCGCATCGTTCCTGAACTTCACCCTCGCCTCGGCGGGGATGGGGCGAGAGCTGACCGCGTTCATGACCGGCATGGGGCTGACGCCGCTGAAGACGATCCTGATGGTGGTGGTGCTTTACATCGTGCTGGGGTTCTTCATTGAGACCCTGTCGCTGATGGTGGTCACGATCCCGATCATCGTGCCGCTGGTGACCGAGCAAGGCTATGACACGATCTGGTTCGGCATCTTGATGATCGTGCTGATCGAGATGGCGCTGATCACCCCGCCGGTGGGCCTTAACCTCTATGTGGTCCAAGGGGCGCGCAAGTCCGGCTCGCTCAGCGAAGTGATGCTGGGGACCATCCCCTATGTCTGCATGATGCTGCTGATGGTCGCGCTGCTGATCGCGTTCCCGAACATCGCGCTGTTCCTGCCCGAAGCGCTGAGTTAACGCCGCGCCATCGCCCGATGCAGCCGCTCGTCATGCGGCACGATCGCGGACCGATCGCGACCTCGATCCGCCATCTGCGGGTCGAGGTCGCCTTGCGTTCGAGGGCCAAGGGGCTTTTCCAACCGAGTGATCCCCCCAGTGGTCAACGAGGGTCGTGAGTAGAGTTTTCTCGCCTGCCGGATCGAGGAGATTGCGAATGAGGAAGAGCCGTGGCGCCGAGGCCCAAATCATGGGCGTCCTGCGCCAAGCGACAGGCGGCCTGCCCGTGGCCGCACTCTGCCGC
>JBLIKI010000115.1:0-8229 GCA_047636235.1 Paracoccaceae bacterium
TGGTGCACCCGACTGGATTCGAACCAGTGGCCTCTGCCTTCGGAGGGCAGCGCTCTATCCAGCTGAGCTACGGGTGCCTCGACGGGCGTATAGCGCAGCCCGAGAGGGGGCGCAACGGGGATCAGCACTCCGCCCGCAGATCTTCGATCGGACGGCGAACGCGGTGGCGCACCACGCTCGGCGCGCCGCTCAGCCCCGCCAGCGCCGCGGGCGCCACCAGCGCCGCCAGCCGAGGGGCCTCGGCGCCCAACATCCGACGCAAGCTCTCCAATTCAGGCCGCGGGACGACGTCGCCGCGCCCGTCCCAGCACCGGAACAACAGCAGCCAATCGACCCCCGCACAGGCCCCGTCCCGCGCGGTCAGCGCCAGAAGATCGCGCGCTCCGCCCGGCGTCAGCAACGTCGCCTCCGCCCCCGGCGCGCGCGTCGCGGCCCCTGCCGAAAGCGCGCCCAGCGCCGCCGCCAGCGCAGCGAGCGGCGTGAAACCGCCCGCGCCCAGCGCCGCGTCGCGCCAAGCCAGCATCCGCTCGCCGCACTGGATCACCCGCGCGCCAGGCGGGGCGGCGGCGGCCAGCGCCGCGATCTCAGACGCGCCCGCGCGCAGCACCGCGTCATCCTCGCACACCAACGCCCATGGGGCGGCCCCGTCCGCCACCGCGCGCCAAGCGCGGCGATGCGACAGGAAACAGGCGAAAGCGCCGGGCTTGATCGATGGGCGCTCCCAAAACGTGGCGGGCAGCAGGGGGGCGGCGCCCGCAAAGGCGCCCTCGGCGGCGGCGTCCACCGCATCAATCCGCGTAGGGATCACGCCATACACCGCCGCAGTCGCCGCGAACGCGCGCAAGCGGTCGCGATCGACGGCGCGGTTGATTACATAGACCGGCAGGGACATGGCGCGCCAACACTCTGGGACAGGGCCTCCACCCTGCCCCGGCGAGGTTAACGCGCAGTTGCCTCAGCTGTCTGAGCGGGTTCCCTCAGCGGTCCGCGCGGCGCGCTCGGCGATGCCCGACGTCCCCTCGCGCTTGGCCAGATCGGCCATCACCTCGGCCAACCCGACCTCGCGCGACGCCAACACCAGCATCAGGTGGTAAAGCGCGTCCGCCGCCTCGGACACCAATGCGGCGCGGTCTTCAGACACGGCGGCGATCACGGTCTCAACCGCTTCTTCGCCGAATTTCTGGGCGCATTTCGCCGGCCCCCGCGCCAGCATCCGCGCGGTGTGCGACGCTGCCGGATCGCCGCCGCGCCGCGCACGGATCACCGCTTCCAGCCGCCCGAGAACCGCCAGCTCCTCCGGCGTGGCGACGGGCGCCTCGGGCGCGCTCATAGCCGCATCTCGACGCCCGCGCGGTGCATATGCTCTTTGGCCTCGCGCACCGAGAATTCGCCGAAGTGAAAGATCGAGGCCGCCAGCACCGCCGAGGCGTGGCCCTCGGTCACCCCCTCGACCAAGTGATCCAACGCACCAACCCCGCCCGACGCGATCACCGGGATGCCCACCGCATCCGACACCGCGCGCGTCAGCGGCAGGTTATAGCCCGATTTGGTGCCGTCGCGGTCCATGGAGGTGAGCAGGATCTCGCCCGCGCCCTTCTCCTCCATCAATGTTGCGAACTCGACCGCGTCGATGCCGGTGGCGGTGCGGCCGCCATGGGTGAAAATCTCCCACTTGCCGGGACTGACGGTCTTGGCGTCGATGGCCACCACGATGCACTGCGCGCCGAATTTGCGGGACGCGGCGGCGATCACCTCCGGGTCGTTCACGGCGGCGGTGTTGAAGCTGACCTTGTCGGCGCCCGCCAGCAGCAGCGCGCGCACGTCCTCGGGGGTGCGCACCCCGCCGCCGACCGTCAGCGGCATGAAGCACTGCTCAGCGGTGCGGCGCACGACGTCGAGAAGGGTGCCGCGCTTTTCCACGCTGGCGGTGATGTCGAGAAAGCAAAGCTCATCCGCCCCGGCGGCGTCATAGGCGCGCGCGGCTTCCACCGGATCGCCTGCATCGCGCAAGCCGACGAAATTGACCCCCTTGACCACGCGGCCGTCCTTGACGTCGAGGCAGGGGATGATCCGGGTCTTGAGGGTCATGGGCGGGATCCTTGGCGCTGGTGCGCAAAATAGGGCCGCGCACGGCCTTGGTGATAGCGCGCCCGGTCGCCAAGGGAAAGGCCGCGCGCGCCCCCTTCCGACGGGCGCGGGCGCCGCGCGGCCAAGTCACCCGCCCGTATTATTCACGCAGCGTTAATCAATGCCGGCGGTATCGCAACGCAATGCATTTCAACGCTGCGACGAAGCGAGCCGTGGGAAGGCCATGCCGCGAGACGCCGTCAGTGGAGTTTCAATGGCAGCGCTCCGTCCACCCCCAGCGCAGAGAGAATCGCTTTCACCCGGCAGCGGCGGCGGATGCCTTTTCGCCGACTGAGGGAGAGCGCTCGGCTAGGTGGCGGGCGACCTCGCTCGGCATCAACGCGCTCAGTGGCACGGCGTCGGACGATTTCGGGGGGAGCGATATGGACGCCGCCGGGGCCCTCGACAGCGTCCGTGACGTGACGCCGGCGTCGCCGCACAGCTCTAAAATCGCCGCCGGCGCGGCGATGCCGTGGGGTGGCCAGAGCGTCAGCGCCGCCTCCGGCCTCCGGCGCGCCCGAGGCGTTTCCGCCACCGCCCCGCGAAGCTGTCACCGCTCGCGCCGCTGGGGAGGGGTATCCGCCGTGCTGACAGGATGCACGCCCTTGACCTTGGCCGCCTCACCCTGATCCTCGGGGCTCCCGCCTTTGGCGCCGCCGATCAGAGCGGGTTCAGGCCCCGGGGCGTCGGCCGCGTCTCATACGAGCGGTTCGTGGCCGCGCGGACCGCCAACTGGTCAGCGTTCCACGCGAGGTTCGGGCAGATCGACTTCCATGCCGCCATGTTCACCACCTTGCGCCCCAAAGCTTCGACATCTCCGCATGGGCTGGGCGGCCGCCGCTCAAGCGGTCGAGCCATTGCGCCACCCACCCCAAGGCCCGGATCAGCGACGCCCTGGCCGCCTTGCCGCGCACCCTTTAGCCGCAGCGCCTGTCCGCGTTCAGCCCGATGGCGCACGCCCGCGGTGGCGGCGTCATGGCGATGCGCTGCAAGCACATGTTCCGAAGGGTCCCAAAGCGCGCGCGCAGCCTGCCGCCCTTGGACGGACGCGCAATCTTGGACGAAGCGACGGGCCTCGCGCCGATCGCGTTCCAGCGCGGCGCCGGGCCGACCCCATGTCTCGCCTGCCCGATCGGCCGCCCCTCATCAACACGCGGTGGCGCCGATCAACCCCGCAGCGCGCGCACCGCCTCGGCCACGTCGATCCGCCCGTCATAGATCGCGCGGCCCGAAATCGCGCCGTCAAGCGGCGCGCCGCAGGCTTTCAGCGCGCGCAGATCCTCCATCGATGACACGCCCCCCGACGCGATCACCGGGATCGAAACGGCATGGGCGAGCGCCGCGGTCGCCTCGATGTTCGGGCCCTGCATGGCGCCGTCGCGGGCGATGTCGGTGTAGATGATCGCGGCAACCCCCGCGTCCTCGAACCGCCGCGCCAGATCGAGCGCGCTGATATCGGTCGTCTCCGCCCAGCCTTCGACCGCCGCCATGCCATCGCGCGCATCGATGCCGACCGCGACCTTGCCGGGGAACGCCAATGCGGCGGCCTTCACCAGCCCCGGATCGCGCACCGCCACGGTGCCGAGGATCACCCGCGCCAGCCCGCGGGTCAGCCACGCCTCGATCGTCGCCATGTCGCGGATGCCGCCCCCGAGCTGGGCGGGGACGGTGATACGCGCCAAAATCGCCTCGACCGCCGCGGCGTTGACCGGCTTGCCTGCGAAGGCGCCGTTCAGGTCCACCAGATGCACCCAGTCGCAGCCCGCCGCTTCGAACGCGGCGGCCTGAGCGGCGGGGTCATCGTTGAAAACCGTCGCCTCCTCCATCGCGCCGCGCAGCAGCCGCACGCATTGGCCGTCTTTCAGGTCGATCGCGGGATAGAGGATCATGGCGCGTCTCCGGCTTTCTGGGGTGCGGGGTTTTCTTGCCCGCGGCGCGCGCCCGATGCAAGCGCGGTCAGCCCAACGCCGCGCGCCGCACCTTCGCGGCCGCCTGCGCCTCGGCGCAGATCGCCGCTGCGGCGTCGATCTGCACGTCAGAATGGTCCGCCGACAGAAAGAACCGCAGCCGCGCCTCACGCTCCGGCACCGCGGGAAAGGTGATCGGCAGCGCATAAAGCCCGCGGCGAAAGCATTCGTCCGACAGCATCGCCGCCCCGATGCTATCCCCCACGATCACCGGCATCACCGCGAACCCCGCGCCCAGCCCGGTGTCGAGCCCCGCCGCCTTCGACGCCGCCAACAGCCGCGCGCCGTTGGCCTGAAGGCGGGCGACGCGCCATGGCTCGGCCTCCAGCAACGCCAGCGCCGCATCCGACGCTGCGGCCAAGGGCGCCGGAAGGCCGACCGAGAACACGAAGCCCGGCGCGGCGCCCTTGAGGATCTCCACCAACGCCCGCGATCCGGCGACATAGCCGCCCGTCGACGCCAGCGTCTTCGACAGCGTCCCCATCCATATCTCAACCTCAGCCGCCGCGACCCCTGACGCTTCGGCGATGCCGCGCCCGGTGGCGCCGAGCACGCCCAGCGAATGCGCCTCATCCACCATCAGCCACGCGTCATGGCGGCGTTTGACGTCGACGAACCGGCGAAGGTCCGGCAGGTCGCCGTCCATGGAATAAAGCCCCTCCACCACGATCAGCACGCGGTTGAAATCGTTGCGGCGCCGCGCCAGCAGGTCCTCCACCCAAGCCCAGTCGTTGTGCGGAAAGCTCAGGCGCGCGGCGCCCGACAGCCGCGCCCCCTCGGCCACCGAGTTGTGAATCAGCGCATCCATCAGCACCAGATCCTTGGGCCCCATCAGCGTGCCGATCACGCTCATGTTCGTGGCATGGCCCGAGACGAACACCGCCGACGCCGCCGTCCCCAGAAACCGCGCGATCCGCGATTCGAGGGCGCCGTGCAAGTCCCGTTCCCCCGACACCACCCGGCTGGCGGACACGGACACCCCATAGCGGTCGATGGCGGCTTTGGCGGCCTCGCGCACCTCCGGTCGGGCGTTGAAGCCGAGATAGTCATAGGCGCAGAAGTTCAGCATCCGCCGCCCCGCCACCTCGCAGTCCGGCCCCGCATGGGCCGATTGCGACCTGAAGAACGGCATGTCGATCCCGAGGCTGTCCGCCGCCTGACGCTGCACCCGCATCATGCGGTGGGTCGGCAGCGTGCTGAAATCGAACGATGTCGCGGCGCTTGGCGGCGCGGGCGCCGGATCGACGCCGCGCGCGGCGCTTGCGGCGCGCAGCCCGTCGATCAGGGCGCCACGGCGCAAGGCGCGGCTGGATGCGGCGGCGGTGTTCATGTGCGTTATCAATCCTTTCTCGCCCGCGCCGATCGCGGGCATCATCGCGGCGGCCCGGGCCTAGCCCAGCGCCCGCCCTTCAAGCTGAGCGCGGCGCGAAGCCTCGCGCACCAAAGCGATCTCGCCCTCCGCCACGCCATGGCTGGCGGCGAGCGCCTGTTCGGGCGCGCAAAGCTCCGCCTCCTCCGCCGCCGGGGCGATCCGCGCCACCGCGCGCAGCGCCACGTCATTGAGCGACGCGCCCCCCGCGATCGACATCAGCGGAATGTCGACCCCCAGCGCATCCTCGGCCGCCATCCGCAGGTCGACCGCCATCAGGCTGTCGAACCCCATGTCGGTCAGCGGCTGAGCGGGGTCGATCTCCTCAGGCGGCAGGCGCAGGATGCGGCTCGCCTCGGCGGCCAACAGCGTGACGACCTCGGCGCGCGCCTCCGGCGCAGGCAAGCCCGCCAGCCGCGCGCGCAGGTCCGAGGCGCCGACCCGCGCCTCCTGCCCGCCCGGCGCCTCAATCCGGGCGAACAGGGGCGTGGCGGTCAGCGCCAGCTCGCGCCGCGCGGCGCCCCAGTCGATCCGCCCGAAAATCATGGCCGACAGCGCGCCATCTTGCGCCGCCATCCCGGCCTCCAGCCCGTCCAGCGCCTCCGCCGCGGTCATCGAGGCGCCGCCAAGCCGGTCCTCCAGCAACGCACGGGTCGCGGCGTCGCGGGTCAGATAGCCCACATCGGATATCGCCCCCCACGCCATTGCGATCCCCGGCAGTCCGGCGCGGCGACGCTCCGCCACCATCGCCTCCATCCACGCATTGGCCGCGACATAGGCGCCCTGGCCGGGGTTGCCGACCATGCCGGTGGCGGAGGAGAACACCGCGAACAGGTCCAGATCGCGGCCGCGCGTCAGGCGGTCCAGCACCGCCGCGCCACCTATTTTGGGCCGCAGCACCGCCGCCATCCGCGCCCGCGTCTGCGTGGCGATCAACCCGTCGTCGAGCGTCATCGCCGCGTGCACCACGCCGCGCAGCGGATGGGGGCCGCGGTCGATCTCGGCGAACAGCGCCGCCATCGCATCGGCGTCGCCAGCATCGACGGCGCGGATTTCGACCCGCGCGCCCATAGCTTCAATCCCCGCGATCACCGCCCGCGCGGCATCCCCAGCGACCCCGGAGCGCGAGGTCAGCCATAGCGCCGGCGTCCCGCGCCGCGCCAGCCGCAGCGCCGTTTGCACCCCGAAGCCGCCAAGCCCGCCAACCACGAGGCACGCCCCCGTCGGCGCCCGCATCGTCGGCGCCGCCACCTGCGGCGCCAGCGGCGGGCGCAGCACGATCTTGCCGATATGGCCTGACCGCTGCATGACCCGGAACGCCTCGGCCGCGTCCTCCGGCGCCACGACGGTATGCGGCGGCGCGGTCAGATCGCCGCGCGCGAACCCCTCGCCGATCGCGGCGAAAGCGCGGGCGGCCAGATCGGGGCGCGCGGTCAGCAGCTGGTCGGCGTCCATGCCGAAATAGCTCAGGTTGCGGCGGAACGGGCGCAGGCCGATTTCGGTCCCACCGAAAAAGTCGCGCTTGCCCAGTTCCACGAACCGCCCGAATGGGCGCAGACAGTCCAGCGTCCGCTCCATCGCCTCCCCGGAAAGGGAGTTCAGCGCCACATCGACGCCCCCCGCCGCGATCACCTGATCGGCGAAGTCGAGGCTGCGGCTGTCGAACACCTGCGCCGCCCCGAGATGGCGCAGCAGCGCCCGCCGCGCCGGGCTTGCCGCCGTGGCGATCACCGTGGCGCCGACGCTGAGCGCGACCTGAATCGCCGCCAGCCCGACGCCCCCGGCGCCGCCATGGATCAGCACCGTTTCCCCCGCCCGCAGACCCGCGAGCCCGATCAGCCCGTGCCACGCGGTCAGGAACGCGACCGGGATGGCGGCGCCTGAGATCAGATCCGCCCCGTCCGGCAGCGGCGCCACCGCACAATCAGGCGCGGTGACATGGCCCGCAAAGCACGCAGGCGCAAAGGCGATCACCCGAGCGCCGAGCGCATGGCGGGCCGCAGCCCCGGCGCGCACCACGACGCCCGAGCATTCCATCCCGAGGGTCGGACCGGCGAAGCCATCCTCCAGCGCCTCTTCGGGCAGCAGGCCTTGCGCCCACATCACGTCGCGGAAATTCAGCCCCGCGCCCGCGACCTCGATCTCCACCTCATCGCCCATCGGCGCGCGGCGCGCGACCGGGGTCCAGACCAGACTGTCGATCTGGCCGGGGCGGGTCTGGTCCAGCCGCAGGGTCACGCCATCGCCGATCAGGGCGGCGGCGGCGCGGGCGGGCAGATCCGGCGCCCGCTCCAGGCGCACCGCGGCGCGGGTTCCGGGGGCGATCACCAGTTCGCGGTCCTGCGCGGGGTGCGCGATCTCCGCCGCGATCAGGGCGGGCAGATCGGCGTCCGCCACCTCGCGCGCGATGTCGATCACCCGGACATCCATGTCCGGCCGCTCATTCGCCGCGACCCGCGCGAACCCCCACAGCGCGGCGTCATCAGGGCGGAGCGCGCGCGCGCCGCCCGCCACCATCCCGCCCGCCACGATCCCGCCGCGCACGATCACCCACAGGCGCGGCGGGGCGGCGGCCAGCGCCTCGCGCAGCGCGTCGATCAGGTCCAGCGCGTCGCCGGCGCCGCCCAGCAGCACCGTCTCCGCGCCCACAGGCGCTATCGGCCCCGTCGATGCGGTCAGCCCGGCAGCGGTAAGCGCCCCGGCGACGGCGGTCCCCGGCGCGCCCAGCACATGGACTGCGCGCGCCGCAGGCGACGCGGCGGCGCG
>JBLIKI010000116.1:0-8214 GCA_047636235.1 Paracoccaceae bacterium
CGCCCAGATCACCAGCCCCGCCCCATCGCCCATCACCGGCGCGGGGAAATAGAAGCCGCGGCCGGTGAAGGCCACGCTGTCCCACAGATACATCGTCGCGGTGGCGTCATCGCCGCGGAACGCATTGGGCTGCGGAAGAATTTCAGAGATCGCCGCCGACAGCAGCAGGATCTGTATCAGCACCGGAACGTTACGGACGCCCTCGATGTAGACGGTCATCAGCTTGGACACGAGCCAGTTTTTCGACAGGCGTCCGACACCGGCGAGCACGCCGATGATCGTGGCCAGCACGCAGCCCGAGAACGCGACCAGCAGCGTGTTGAGCATCCCCACCACGGCGGCGCGCGAATGGCTGTCGCGCGAGTTATAGTCGATCAGCGTTTGGTTGATGTCGTAGGAGGCAGGCTGCGACATGAACGAAAAGCCGAATTCCTTGCCCAAGGCGGCGAGGTTGTCGATCACGTTGCCGACCAGCGCATATCCCGCCAGGAAAACGGCGAACAGCGCGACGATCTGTATCGTTACGGAACGGTAGCGTGTGTCGGTCCACAGCATTCCCAATCGGAATTGCTGCTCCGGCGGAATCGTGACGGCGCTCGTCATCCGCAAATCCCCTCAACCTGTCATTGGAAAGCGCCCGCGCTTCTTCCCCGGGGAATGCCGCCGGTTGATCCGACGTGCGCGTGAAGACGGGTCGCGGCGGTCAGTCTGGCGGCGACGCCGGCAGCCTGCGTTGGTCGTCCGGCTTCGCTGTCACGGATGGCGCAGCGTCATCAATATCTTTCGCGGCCGTTACGGACGCGAAAGCGGCGCGGCCCTTGCGGGCCGCGCCTTGGTCGATCTCAGATCAACGGTAGGGGGGCGAATACATCAGGCCGCCCTTGGTCCACAACGCGTTCAGACCGCGGTCGAGGCCGATGGCGGTCGAGACGCCGACGTTCTCCTCGAAGATTTCGCCATAGTTGCCGACCTGCGCGATGGTCTTGACGACCCAATCGGCCGGCAGGCCCATCATGGCGCCGTATTCACCTTCGCTGCCCAGCAGACGGTTGACTTCGGGATCGCTGGTGCCCTTGGCCATTTCCATCACGTTGGCTTTGTTGATGCCTTTTTCCTCAGCGATCAGCAGCACGTTGAACGCCCAGCGGACCACGTCGCCCCACTCGGCATCTCCGTGACGCACGACCGGGCCGAGCGGCTCTTTCGAGATGATCTCGGGCAGCACGATGTGCGCCGTGGGATCTTCGAAGGTGGAGCGGTTGGCGGCGAGGCCCGACGCGTCGGTGGTGTACACGTCGCAGGCGTTGGCGAGGTACTTCTGCTGGCCTTCGGCGTTGGTCTCGACCGGGACCGGCTCATAGGTCATGCCATTGGCGCGGAAGTAGTCGGCAAGGTTGAGCTCGGTGGTGGTGCCGGTCTGGATGCAGACGGTGGCGCCGTCGAGTTCCTTGGCGGAGGTCACGCCGAGATCCTTGCGGACCATGAAGCCCTGACCGTCATAATAGCTTACGCCGGTGAAATCGAACTTGAGGTCGGTGTCGCGCGAATAGGTCCAAGTGGTGACGCGCGACAGCAGGTCGATTTCACCCGAGGACAGCGCGGTGAAGCGGGTTTTGGCGGTGGTCGGGGTGAACTTCACCGCCGAGGCATCGCCGAAGATGGCCGCGGCGACCGCGCGGCACACCGCGACGTCCATGCCGAGCCATTCGCCCGCAGCGTCGGTGTAGGAGAAGCCGGCGAGACCGGTGGTCACGCCGCACTGAACGAAGCCTTTGGCCTTCACATCGTCAAGCGTGCCGGCCGAGGCCGCGCCTGCGGACATGCCCACGGCCGCGACCGCGCCGAGAAGAACGTTGAGTTTCATAGTCGTCACACCTCTGCCTGATGTCTCCCTGCCTCAGCGGGCGGGGAGATGTCCCGCGACTCCCAAATGAGCGGCGGTTTATCCCTTAGGGCCTCTGGCTGGCCTATCACCAAGTTTGAACAGTGCGATCAATTTGCGTCAACCCTAACCCGGCCCTTGGGTCGCGCTGTTTGTGAACAAATTATGCATCCGGGTCAGGCGGGGGCGAAAAAGCGCCATTTTGGCTGAATTATATGCGGTGCGAAAATTCAATGCGGCGAAATCAAGGCGCGCCCGCCACGATCCCGGAAAGATGCCGCTAGGTTAGGCATATTCTGAAGCCGAGCGGTCATCATCCGAATCAGCACCCGTCCCTCGACGAAGAATCAGGCGCGGGTGCGAAAGCCGTGCAGCGTCTCAGGCGGGTCTTCGTGGGCGGCCTCGATGCCGGTCACTTCGGCCAGCGGCGGGCCTTCCTTGCAGATCTCGAGCAGCGCGAGCACCCGCTCCTCCGGTCCGTTCACGAGGATCTCCACGGCGCCGTCGCGCATGTTGCGCACCCAGCCCTCCAGCCCCAGCACCTGGGCGTTATCCACCACAAAGGCGCGAAAGCCCACGTTCTGGACATGGCCCAGAATGTGGGCGCGCAGACAGATGTCGGTCATCGCAGGCTCCTTGCCCCATGCGTCCCGCGGCGGGGCGCGTCGGCAAAGCCTAGGCGCCGCGTTGCGCGCGATCAAGCGCGGTGACGAGGACGGCTTGGGGTTCGGGCGCGAGGTTGGGGGGCGAGGGCCGGATCAGCCGCCCAGCGGCGCGCGGCCGATCAGGCGGAACGGGGCGCCGCCGCCGGGGTCGCCGAACAGGCAGACCTCGCGCACCGCCAAGGGCGCCGCGCAAAACGGGGCCACGGCGGGGGCCAGCGCGGCCAAGGTGGCGGTAAGCGGCGCAGGCGCCAGCGCGCCCGACAGCGTTAAGTGGAATTGGAACAGCCCCATCACCCACGGATAGCCCCAGCGGGTAAGGTTCGCTTCAGCGGCGGCGGGCAGCGGGGCGCTGCGGCGGCGGGCCAGCTCGGCCTGGGCAGGCGCCGCGCGGAACCCGTCGAGGCCCCGCACCAGCGCGCCCCCCAGCGCCGCCATGTCCGCGCTCTGGGCCGACAGGCGCAAGGACGCGAAGCCGTTCGCGCCGGTCAGCGCCAGCGCGGGGGCGTCAAAGGCGGGGGTCGCGGCGGCGAGCGCGCGCGCCGCGTCCCACAGCGCGGCCGCCGATACGCCGGGCGCCGGCGCGAAAGGCGGCTTCAGCGTGGCGTGGAACCCATAGCGGCGCGGGGTGGCGGTGATTTCAGCGGCGGGCATAGGCAGGCCTGGCAGCTCGGGCGGCGCGCTCTCCCGCCCCGCCTCGGCGTCCCAGCCAAGCCAGTTTGCGCCGAACCGCGCCAGCGCGCTGTCGGCCTCAGGCGCCCAGTAAAGGGCGTAGCGGGCATATCCGTCGATCATCGCATCGCTCCTGTCCCCCGCGGCGGGGGCGCTTGCGGCTCGCACCCCGCCTGACACGCCGCGCGTTGCGCTCCCTCGCCGCCCTCGCCCCGCCCGACCGCGCGGCGCCGGGCCCAACGGAAGGCGGCCCCCCGGCCGCCGACGGGCGGGAGAGCCCGATTACAGTTCCATCACGAGGCAGGTGGTCGAGCCGGTGGCGTAAAGCTTGCCGTCATCCTCGCCGATGATCCGCCCCTCGGCCACCCCGGTGCGGCGCCCGACATGGGTGGCGTCGCCGATCGCAAGCACCGCGCCGGAATGCTCGAACAACGGGCGGATGATGTTCACCTTGAACTCAAGGGTCGTATACGCAAACCCCTTGGGCAGCGCCGTCTGCACCGCACAGGCCATGCAGCTGTCGAGCAAGGTGCCGAACCAACCGCCATGCACCGTCCCGATGGGATTATAGACCGACAGGCTCGGCACGCCGCGGAACACGACGCGGCCTTCGCCGACTTCGTGCAGCGCAAGGCCCAGCGTCTCGGCGATCGGCGCGGCGGCGAGGTCGCCCGCCAAAATCGCCTCGATGAATTCGCGCCCGGTCAGCTCGGCGATCTGGGCTCTGGTGGCAAGGTCGGCGGCGGTGCGGGCGCGTTTCATGGGATCGCCTTTCGAAGAATAAGATGGGAGCGTCAGGCTCAGCCGCGCAGCAGCGTCAGCAGCCGCTCCGCCACCAGAAAATCGCGGTGGCGCCGGGCGGCTAGCGCCTTGGCCTCGTCATCCTCGCCCCATTGCTCGATCTGGAAATCCTCGTCGATCCGCGACAGCGTCCAGGCGTCGGGGCCGGTCAGTCGTCCCTCGGCCACCGCCAGCCCGAGGCCGAGCGACCCTGCGATCGACACCAGTTCATGGAGCGCCGTCAGCGCGAACGCATCGAACCCGTCCACCGCCGCGCGCAAGGCCGCCAACGATGGCGCGGGCTGGGCGATGTGCATCACCCCCTCGACCCGCAGCAGCGGCGCGCGATAGCGGGTTTCCATCCAAGTCAGCACCGGGTCCCAATGCTGCGTTTGCCGGGCTGCCAGCGGGCCGGGCCACGGCGCGCGATAGCACAGCATGTCGGTGGCGCCGTATTCGGCCACGATCTCGGCCACCGCCGCACGCTCAGGCGTCACGCGGTCGATGGCGACGTTGATCGCGCGGGTCACCGGCATGGTGGTGGGGCGGATCCGCTCGCCCTGCTCGTTCCATTCCTGCGCGACGGCATCGGCGGCGGCATGGGTCGGGGCGATCAGCGGCTTGCCCGCGGGGGTCTTGATGCGGCGTCCGTCGAGCGCGACGGTGAAACCGCCGTCCAGCGGTTCCGCCGCGGCGACCTTGTAGAACCGCTTGGCGGGCGAGGGGGTGGTCATCGGGCGGTCTCCGTCCACAGGGCCTCGAGGGCGTCGTCGAGCTGATCGAACCGGTCGATCACGATGTCGGCCCCGGCGGCGCGCAAGCGCTCCACCGGGTGATAGCCCCAGCTGACCGCGATGGCGCCCATGCCCGCGGCCCGCCCCATGGCGATGTCGAATTCAGTGTCACCGATCATCACCGCGCGGTGCGCCGGGACGCCGGTGTCGGCCACGCAGGCGTGCAGCATCGACGGATGCGGTTTCGATGGGTGCCCGTCGGCGCAGTGAAGGCTTTGGAAATGGCCGGTCAGCCCGTGGGCGTGCAGCGCGTGGTCAAGCCCGCGGCGCGCCTTGCCCGTCGCCACCGCCATCGCCACGTCGCCGCGCGCCGCCAGCCGGTCCAATGCGGCGCGGGCGCCGGGATACATCGGGGCGTTCGCCTCGGCGCCGGTGCGGGCGCGCAGGGCGACGAAGGCGCCGCGATAGGCGTCCGCCAGCGCGGCCACCTGATCCTCGGGCGCGCCGGGGACCAGCACGCGCATCGCCTCGGGCAGCGACAGACCGATGATCGAGAGGGTGCCCTCCTCGCGCGGCCGCGGCAGACCGACGGCCGCGAAGCCGGTTCCCATCGCCTCGAGGATCAAGGCCTTGCTGTCGATCAAGGTGCCGTCCATGTCAAAGACGGCGAGGCGGAGCGCATCGGACATCAAGCGGACCTTTCGGGCGGGCCTTTGGGACGGGGGCGTCATGGCCCGCCCCATGCCATGGCGCGGCCGGATCGGCAAGGCGGGCGGCGCTCAGCGCAGTTTCGACGAGATCATCCCGGTGTTGAACCCGCCCCAGCGCAGCTCTCCGAACAGGCGCTGGTATTCGATCTTGGGACAGCGGTTCATCACCACATCAAGCCCCGCGGCGCCCGCGACCGCCGCAGCGTCCTTGTTGACGACGCCGATCTGCATCCACACCGACTTCAGCCCGCGGGGCGCCAGATGGGCCATCGCCTCATCCACGATCGGCCCGACAGCCTCGGATCGGCGGAAGATGTCGACCATGTGGACCTCGCCATCCTCGGGCGGGATGTCCGCGAGGCTGGCGCGCACGGTGGCGCCCAGCAGCGTCTCACCTGCATGGCCGGGGTTGATCGGAATGATCCGATAGCCCTTTAGCTTGAGATACCGCGCCACGAAGAACGAGGGGCGGGTTTCGTTCGGGGACACCCCGACCACGGCCACGGATTTGGACGCGTTCAGCACGCGGCGCAGGTCTTGGTCGGTCGGCTGTTCAGGATCTGTGATCATGGCGGGCACCATAGCGCCGCCACGCGGCCCCCGCCAGCGGGCGCGAAGCACGGCGGGCCGCCACATGAAAAAAAGCGCCCGCACGATGGCGGGCGCTGAAGTTTGGAACGAGGGACAGTGAGTGGGCGCGATCCCGAACGGGACCATCCTGCTCGATTCTCAATATGCGCCTTGACGAGGCGAAGTTCCAGTGATGCACGAAATTATTACCTTAAATTTGAACCGAACTGCGATCGGCGCCCAGCGGCCCGATCAGTTGATCAGGCCGGGAAAATTCGCGTCCGCCTTGGCGATATGGCCGGGAATGTCGGCCGCCCACTGCAATTGCACCGAAGGCGAGTAGTTGAGGTAGAGCTTGCCGTCGACGATCCGCCATGCCTCGGGGTCGATCGAGGCGGTCGTGCCTTTGGCCACCGCATAGGCGCAATACCCGCCATATTGGGGCGCAAAGGCTGCCGGGTCGGCGAGAAAGCGGGCGCGATTCTCCTCCGAGGCGAATCGCCAGGTGGCGCCGCGCCAGTCGGTGGTGATGTCCGAGGCCCCCTCGACCGGGCGCTTTTCGGTGAAATACGCGACCGGGTCAAAGCCGCGGATCGCGCGGCCGCGCCAGTCGGAGAAAATCGGCGCCTCGCCTGCGCGCGCGCGGGACGCAGGCAGGAACGCGGCGGGCAGGATAGCGGCGCCAAGCAGCCCGGCGCAGAGCGCGCGGCGGGTCGGGCGGGCGGGGGGACGGGCGGGGGGACGGGTCATGGGCGAGCCTCCGAGGTCGGTGAGGGGAATGGCTTCACCATGCACCGCAGGCGCCCGCCGCGGCGCCCCCCCACCGCTAATCGTGACCAACGCTCACCGCGCCGAGAGCGCCCCGTCAGCCCTGTTTGGCGGCGTATAGCGCCACCGCCGCGGCGTTGGACACGTTCAGCGATGCGAACGAGGTGGCGGACGGGATCCGCACCAGCGCGTCGCACATCTCTCGCGTCTTCTCGCGCAGGCCCGGCCCTTCGGCGCCCAGCGCCAGCGCGACCGGGCGGGTGGCGCCGCCTTTGATGCCCGCCAGCGCCTCGGCCAAGGTCGCCTCGCCCTCGCCGTCGAGACCGAGGATGATGTAGCCCATGTCGCGCAGCTCCTCCATCGCGGTCCCGAGGTTCTTGACCCGCAAGTAAGGCTGCCGCTCCAACGCGCCCGAGGCGGTTTTCGCCAGCGCGCCGGTCTCGGGCGCGGAATGGCGCGCCGGGGCGACCACCGCCAGCGCGCCGAACACCTCGGCTGATCGCAGCACCGCGCCGACATTGTGCGGGTCGGTCACGCGGTCCAAAAGGATCACCACCTGCCGCCCCGCAGGCGTGTCGCCCGCTGGCAGGCAGATGTCCGCCAGCGTGCCCCAATCCAGCGCGGCGACTTCGAGCGCGGCGCCCTGATGCACCGATTGCGGATCGATCGGCACGTCGAAGCGCCGCGGGTCGTGGATTTCCGGCGTCAGGCCGCCAGCGGCGATGGCGTCTTCCCCAAGGCGCACGGCGGCGTTCTGGGTCAGCACCAGGCGGCGGCGGTCGCGCTTGGGGTTGAGCAGCGCGTCGCGCACCGCATGAATGCCGAACAGCCAGATGGTTTCCGGCCCGAAACGCCCGCCGCCATGGCCGGCGCCGTGATGGCCGCCCTGCCCGCCGGCATATCCGCCGGATGCGGGGCGGCCTTGCGGGCCGCCGGGGCGCGCGCCGCCTGCGGGCCGGCTGCGGGGCCGGTCGGGTCGGCGCTGTTCGGTCATCGCGGGTATCTCCTGTCTGGCGCGCGTCGCAGGGGGCGCGGCATCGATCTGCGCGAGGGAACAAGCATGGCGCGGCCCGCGATGCAACGGCAAGGGCCGATCGAGGCCTTGCGCGAGGCAAGACGAACCACGCCCGAAGCCCCCGGAAAGGCGGGCGGAAACTGAGCGGCGGGGCCACGCGCGGCATCCCCGAGTTTCCTGTCGATAGGCGGTTGACGGGTCCGGGCGTCCTCTATAGGAAACTCGGCGGGCGGGATGCTCTAAGGTAGAGCAGCGGACTGTAACTCCGCCGCGGGAACGCATAGTGGGTTCGATTCCCACCCCGCCCACCATCATCACCAGATCGATGACGCCGACCGGCCCCGCAAGGGGTCGGCGCGCGTCCGCCGCCTAGTGCAGCCGCCCGCCGATGGGCACGTCTGCGTCGGGGCGCATCAGCACC
>JBLIKI010000117.1:0-8206 GCA_047636235.1 Paracoccaceae bacterium
ACCGAACGCCAAGCCTATATCGGACGGGTGCGCACGCTGGCCAAGGCCTGCGCCGATGCTTTCGTTACGACCGAAGCCGGGGGCGCCATGGCCCCGGCGGAGGGCTGATCCGATGCAAGGCCGGACCCTCATCATCCCCTTCGCGGGCTTCGCCGTCGTCTTCGGCGCGGCGCTATGGTATTTCCAGACCGAGGCGTATTACGCCCCGGTGACCGGGCTCGGGACGGTCGACGTGCAGGGCGCCGCCCTGCCGGTGACGGACTATGACGGGATCGACGCCGACACCTCGCCGCTGAAGCTGCGCGCGTGCTTCGTCGCCGCCCCCGCCACCGTCGCCGCGCTGGCCGCTTTGCCGCAGGCGCAGGAACCGACCCCGTTGGTCACGCCCGCCTGGTTCGCCTGTTTCAACGCGGGCGCGCTGTCGGACGAACTGGCGTCAGGCGGGCTTCGCGCCGTGGTGGTGGCGCATGATGAGCCGTGGGGCTTCGACCGCATTGTCGCGTCCGCTCCCGACGGCCGGGCCGTTATGTGGCGTCAGACCAACCCGTGCGGCGTCGCGCAATACAATGGCGATCCGCTGCCCGACCGGTGCCCGCCGCCTCCCGCGAATTGACCTGTTTCCGACCGCATGACGACCGCGGGCGCACGACCGCAGCCAGGAAAGACCGCTGACATGGCCGACCTTCTGATCGAGCTCTTCTCCGAAGAGATCCCGGCCCGCATGCAGGCCCGCGCCGCGGACGATCTGCGCCGCCTGATGACCGAGGCGCTGGTGGGCGCGGGGCTGACCTATGCCAACGCCTCGGCCCACGCGACGCCGCGGCGGCTGGCGCTGGCGCTGGACGGCCTGCCGTCTGAGACGAAGCCGGTGCGCGAGGAACGCAAAGGCCCCCGCGCCGACGCGCCCGAAAAAGCCATCGAGGGGTTCTTGCGCGGCGCCGGTCTGACCCGCGACCAGCTGGAGGTCCGCCCCGGCAAAAAAGGCGACCTGCTGTTCGCGATCATCGAAAAGCCGGGCCGCCCGGCCGCCGAGATCATCGCCGAGGCTTTGGAGGCCACGATCCGCAATTTCCCCTGGCCCAAATCGATGCGCTGGGGGACGGGGACGCTGCGCTGGGTGCGCCCGCTGCATTCGATCTTGTGCATTCTGTCGGACGAATCCGGCGCCCATGTCGTGCCGCTCACCATCGACGGGATCGAGGCCGGACGCGTCACCCATGGCCACCGCTTCATGGGCGCGCGCGACATCGCCGTGTCGAATTTCGACGACTATGCCGCGAAATTGCAGGCAGAGCATGTGATCCTGCGGGCTGAGGACCGGGCCGAGCTGATCCGCCACGACGCCGCCCAGATCGCCTTCGCGCGCGGCATGACCGTGGTGCCGGACGCGGGACTTCTGGCAGAGGTGTCGGGGCTGGTCGAATGGCCGGTGGCGCTGATGGGCGCGATTGATGAGGCGTTCCTCGGGCTGCCCGCCGAAGTGCTGCAGACCTCGATGCGCGAGCATCAGAAGTTCTTCTCAGTCCTGAACCCTGAGACGGATCGGATCGAGGCGTTCATCACCGTCGCCAATATCGAAACCGCGGATGACGGCGCCACGATTCTGGCGGGCAACCGCAAGGTGCTGGCCGCGCGCCTGTCGGACGCCAAGTTCTTTTGGGAGAACGATCTCGCGACCCCGATGGCCGACATGGCGGCCAAGCTGTCGAACGTGACCTTCCACGCGAAACTCGGCAGTCAGGCGCAGCGGATCGGGCGGATCGCGGCTCTGGCGCGCGAGATCGCGCCGGTGGTCGGGGCGGATGCGGACATGGCTGAGCGGGCGGCGCGGATCGCCAAGGCGGATCTTTCCTCGCAAATGGTCTATGAATTCCCCGAACTGCAGGGCGTCATGGGCCGCTATTACGCGCTGGCGGCGGGCGAGGATGCGGCCGTCGCGGCGGCCTGCGCCGAGCATTACGCCCCGCTCGGCCCGTCCGATGCGGTCCCGACCGCGCCGATTTCAGTGGCGGTGTCGCTGGCGGAGAAGCTGGATATCCTCACCGGATTCTGGGCGATCGATGAGAAGCCGACCGGCAGCAAAGACCCCTATGCGCTGCGCCGCGCCGCGCTGGGCGTGATCCGGGTGGTGCTGGAGAATGGGCTGCGGCTGCGGCTGGATCCACTGCTGGCCAACAGCCTGCGCGCGCATCGCGATCATGTTGCGCCGGAACTGAAGCAGGCTGAGAGAGAGCTTCATGAGGCCGAAGTCGCGAAAATTGCGGCTGATGCCGCCGTCCTGAACCAGTCTCCCAATTGGACCGCCCTCCGCCAAGAACTCCTCTCCTTTTTCGCCGACCGCCTCAAAGTCCACCTCAAGGGCGAAAACATCCGCCATGACGTGATCGAGGCCTGCTTCGGCCTTTGCGGTCAGGATGATTTCACGCTGCTGGTCGCGCGGGTCCGCGCGCTGCAAGCGTTCCTGACCTCCGAAGACGGCGCCAACCTGCTGCAAGGCTACAAGCGCGCCGCCAATATCCTGACCGCCGAGGAGAAGAAGGACGGCGTCGAATATGGCCTCGACCCCGAACCGAAGCTGGCCGAGGCGGGGGCTGAGGCGGATCTGTTCAAAGCCCTCGACGCCGCGGGGGCCGAGATCGACGCCGCGCTGGGCGCCGAGGATTTCGCCGCCGCGATGGCCGCGATGGCGGGCCTGCGCGCGCCGATCGATCGGTTCTTCACCGATGTGGTGGTGAACGCCGAATTGGCTATCGTGCGGCGCAACCGCCTGTGCCTGCTGAACCGGATCCGCGCGCTGCTGCACCGGGTGGCGTTGTTTTCGGCCCTTGAGGGCTGATCTGCTTAGCGGGGCGGGCATGATCTGCTTGGCGGGGCGCGCTCGGGGGGCATCGAGCCCCCTCTCGCCCGCCGCCCCCTGGCGGGGGCTCGGCGCCAGACCCGCGAGCGTTTGGCGAATTAGCCGCGTGGCAGACGCCAAAGCAGCGCTTTCACCACGCATCTGGCGGCGCTAGACTGCGCTGCAACGCAGCAAATACGTCAGGACCCGCTTTGACGCCTTCGCCCTCGGACCTGTCCTCCGCCCCCGCCGACCCGGCGACGCCGAGCATGCTGCGCGATCTTGCGGCGCCCGGACAGGTGGATGCCGCGCGGTTCGGGGAGAAGGCGCAATCCTTGGCGGGGTTGGCGGCGATCGGCGCGCCCACGCGCCCCGGCTTTGCGATCGCCGCCGACGCGGTCGCCTGCATCCCCTCGGACGGCGCCGCCGCGGTGGCGGACGCGCTGGCCGCCGCAGCCCCCCGGCTGGCGGCGGGCGCGCTGCTGGCGCTGCGCGCCAGTCCGGCGCAGGCGGCGTGGGGCGGCCCGCCGACGCTGCTCAACATCGGGGTGACCGAGGCATCCTTGCCGTCGCTCGCCGCCCGGATCGGGGCGCGGGCGGCGCAGGATTTGTATCGCCGGGTGATCCAGTCGTTCGCGGTCGGGGCCATGGACGCGGACCCCGACGCGTTCGAGGGGCTGCTGCATGACGCGCTGAAGGCGCAGGGGGCGGCGTCGGAAGACGCGCTTGACCTTGCCGCGCTCAATACCCTCACGATGGATTTTCTGGAACTGGTTGAGGACGACACCGGCGAGGCGTTCCCCCAGGACCCCGGCGCGCAGCTGGCGTTGGGGCTGGAGGCGATGGCCCGCGCATGGTCGTCGCGATCCGCCCGCATCTTGCGCGCCGCGCGGGGCGGGCCGGAGACGGGGGGCCTCGGCCTGATCGTGCAGGAGATGGCGCTGGGCCTTGGCCCCGATGGCGTGCTGTCGGGCGCGGGGCGCGCGGGTTTTCGCGACGCGCGCGAGGGCGGGCCGCTATTGTCGGGCCGCTGGCTGCCGCAGGCGCAAGGCGACGACGCGCTGGCCGGTCTGCGCCCGCCGCGGGTGGTCGGTCGGGATGAGCGCGCCGCCGAAGGCCAGCCGGATGCCTCGTTGGAGGATCTGGCCCCCGAACTGGCGCAGGAATTGCGCGACATCGGCGCCCGGGTCGAATTTGGGCGTGGTGAGGCGTGCGAGCTGGAATTCACCATCGAGCAGGGGCGGCTTTTCATCCTCGCCGCCCAGCCGATGCGCCGCAGCGCTCGGGCGGCGGTGCGGATCGCGGTGGATCTGGCGAAATCCGGCGCGATCACCAACGCCGACGCACTGCTGCGGGTGGAGCCGCGCGTGCTGACCGAGCTGTTGCATCCCACCTTGGACCCCGCCGCGCCGCGCATCGTGCTGGCGCGCGGGTTGGCGGCCAGCCCCGGCGCGGCATCGGGTCCGATCGTGTTCTCGCCCGAGGCCGCCGCCGCCGCCGCCGCCCGCGGCGCGCCTGCGATTCTGGTGCGGATTGAGACGAGCCCTGAGGACATCCGCGGCATGCACGCCGCCGCAGGCGTGCTGACCGTGCGCGGCGGCATGACCAGCCATGCAGCCGTGGTCGCGCGCGGGCTTGGCACGCCGGGCGTGGTCGGCGCGTCGGAGTTGCTGCTGGATATGGAGGCGCGGACCCTGACCGCCCCCGGCGGGCGGGTGTTCGCCGAAGGCGACTACATCACCCTCGATGGCGGCGCGGGAGAGGTGATGGCGGGCGAGGTCGCCACCATCCAGCCCCAAGCGTCCGGCGCGCTGGCGGAATTGATGGGCTGGGCAGACACCCACCGCCGCATGAGAGTGCGCGCCAACGCCGACACCGCCCAAGACGCGCGCATGGCGCTGACCTTCATGGCCGATGGCATTGGGCTGTGCCGGACCGAGCATATGTTCTTTGAAGAAGGCCGCATCACGCCGATGCGCCGGATGATCTTGGCTGAGACGGAGACCGACCGCCGCGCCGCCCTCGAAGACCTGCTGCCGATGCAGCGCAGCGACTTCATCGAGATCTTCAAGGTGATGGAGGGGCTGCCGGTCACGATCCGCCTGCTCGACCCGCCGCTGCACGAATTCCTGCCCCATGGCCGGGCCGAAAAACAGGAGGTTGCGCAGCTCACCGGCCTCAGCCTCGCCCAAGTCGAACGGCGCATCGCGGATATGCAGGAGTTCAACCCGATGCTCGGCATGCGCGGCTGCCGGATCGGGGTGACGATGCCTGAGATCTATGAAATGCAGGCCCGCGCGATCTTCGAAGCCTTGGCCCAAAGCTGGGCCGACGGCCCGCTGGTGCGCCCCGAGGTGATGATCCCGCTGGTGTCGGCGCGCAAAGAAGCCGCCGTGATCCGCGCCGTGATCGACCGTGTGGCCGCCGAGGTGGCGATTGAGACCGGCCGCGACTTCGACTACCGCGTCGGCGTGATGGTGGAGACGCCGCGCGCCGCGCTGCGCGCCGGGGACGTGGCGCAGGACGTCGATTTCCTCAGCTTCGGGACCAACGATCTGACGCAGATGACCTATGGCCTGTCGCGCGACGATGCTGGCCGGTTCATGCGCGATTACGTCAACAAGGGCGTGTTCTCTGAGGACCCGTTCCACAGCCTCGATCTGGAAGGCGTCGGCGAATTGCTTCTGATCGCCACGGAACGCGCCCGCGCCGCGGTGCCGGGCATGTCGCTCGGCCTGTGCGGCGAGCATGGCGGCGATCCGGCCTCGATCCGGTTTTGCGAGCTGGCGGGGTTCGATTATGTGTCGTGCTCGCCGTTCCGGGTGCCGATCGCGCGGCTGGCGGCGGCGCAGGCGAGCATTCTGGCCAAGCGCAACGCCGCGACCGGCCGCCTGGCGGAGGTGATCGTCGACGCGTTGGGCGCGGTCGCGGCGGTGGAGGCGTCCTTGCCCACGAGCGCGGGATCATGACCGAGGCGAACGGCGACGCGCTGCTGGCCGATCTGCGCGCGGGCGGCAAACGTTCGCTGGCGCGGTTTCTGGCCCGGTGTGAAAGCGCGCCCGACTCCGATGACGTGGTGGCGACCTTGGACGCCGCGCAGGCGTCGGGCGCGGGCCATGCCATCGGGCTGACCGGCCCGCCGGGGGTGGGTAAATCCACGCTGACCGACGCGCTGATCCGCGCCTGGCGCAAACGCGGGCTGACCGTCGGCGTGGTGGCGGTGGACCCGTCGTCGCGGGTGTCGGGGGGCGCGCTGCTGGGCGATCGCACGCGGCTGAGCACGGACCCCGAGGATACGGGGGTGTTCGTGCGCTCTATGGCGGCGCGCGACCGCTTGGGCGGGCTGGCGGCGCTGACCTGGCCTGCGGTGGTGGCGATGCGCGCCACGTTCGACCGAGTGTTGATTGAAACCGTCGGCGTCGGCCAGTCGGAAACCGAGGTCGCGGATCTGGCCGACACCGTGGTCTTGTGCGTGCAGCCGGGGTCCGGCGACGCGCTGCAATTCATGAAATCGGGGATCATGGAGATCCCGCATTTCGTGCTGGTCACCAAGGCCGACATGGCGGCGCCGGCGCGCCGGGCGCTGTCGGACTTGCACGGCGCGTTGTCGCTGGCGCCGCCCCGGCCCGATGGCTGGCGCACGCAGGCGCTGTCCTGCTCGGCCGCCGAAGGCTGGGGGGTGGCGGAGGCCGCGGACGCCATCGAGGCCCGCATCGCCGGCATGGCCGCCGACCGCGGGGCTGAGCGCGCGCGCCGCGCCGAGCAGGCCCGCGCCTGGGCGGCGGCGGCGATGCGAGAGAGGTTCGGGCGCGTCGGCCTCGCGACGCTGCAACGCATGGAGCTGTGGGCGCGGATGCCAGAAAGTCCATTTCGCGAATCACGTGCCGCCGCGGAGCGTTTGTCCGCGGCGTTGGCAGCAGCCGGAATCTGAAAATACTCGTTCGTTGCACGAGATCACCTGCGTTGGATTCGCACGGTTTTTAACTCGAAATCACTGCTCTTGGGTGTTGACTGATCGACGGCGCTGGCTTTTCCGGCGCTGTTCAGTCACCTAAGGCTAGAGCGGGCAACTGTGGGTGCGATTGTGAGAAATGGAACTGCGGATAAACTGCGTCGATTGACGCTGGTTCTGGTGGCCTTGGCAGCCTGTGCCATGCCCCCCGGAACCGCCCTCGCCGATGCCAGCCTGTTCGTGAAATCCGCCCTCGCCGGAGAACGCGAGGCCCTCGCCAACGTGCTGAAACGCCGGGGCCAGGTGGATACCGCAGCGGTCTCGGGCCGCGCGACGCCCCGATCAGGGATGGATCCGCAGATGGATCATATCGACCAGATGGATTTGGAGACGCGACGCCTGATGGCCGCCCTCGGGGATGGCCGCCCGGTGGCCCGCGCGATGCCCGGCGACGCGCTCCCCTCCGACTGGGCCGAATTTCTGGAGGTCGAGCCCAAGGGCGGACCGCAATGGCGCTGCCTGTCCGAGGCGCTGTACTTCGAGGCGCGCGGCGAGTCGCTTTCGGGCCAGATCGCGGTGGCGGAGGTGATCCTCAACCGCGTCGACAGCCGCCGCTATCCCGACGACGTCTGCGCTGTGGTCCGCCAAGGCGCCAGCCAGCTGAACGCCTGCCAATTCTCCTATAACTGCGACGGCAAGCCCGAAGATATCGGCAATACCGACGCATTCGAGCGTGCGGGCCGGATCGCGCGGCGGATGCTGGACGGGCGGCCGCGGCAGCTGACGCTGAACGCCACCTTCTATCACGCGACCTCGGTCAACCCGCGCTGGTCGCGCCGTCTGGTGCCCACCGCGCGGATCGGCGACCACCTGTTCTATCGCCAGCAGGATCGGGTGGCGCGGCGCTAGGCGCTCTCGCCCGATCCCGACCTGTCGCGGCCGCCCCACCGGGCGGCCGTTTTCGTTTTCAAGGGGCGTTCAGCCCGCGGCGGCTGCGTCGCGGATCGCCTCCGCCTCGGCCAGCGTCATCCGCGACCGCACCGGCGCATCGGCGATGTCCGGGTGATCGCCGCGGCTGTGCCCGCCGCGGCTTTCGCGCCGCGTCAGCGCCCCGGCTGCGATCAGCGTCGCGGCGGCCAGCAGGTTGCGCAGCGGCGCGCCCGCGCCTTCGGCGTCGGCCTGCCGGGCGGTCGCGCCAAGGAACGTCAGCGCCTCGGTCAGGCCGGGACCGTCGCGTTCGACCCCCACCAGTCGGGTCATGGTCGCGCGCAGGGCGTCGATCACGCCGGGGTGGGGGGCGGCGCCCTGCGCAGGCGCGGTGGGGATCGTCGTCGGCGCGGGCCGCGGGGCGTCGCCCGCCAGCGCCTCGGCGATGCGAGCGGCGAAGACCAGCGCCTCCAGCAGTGAATTCGACGCAA
>JBLIKI010000118.1:0-8197 GCA_047636235.1 Paracoccaceae bacterium
AAGGGCTATGCCGCGATCATCGTCGCGGTGGTGATCTGGTCGGGCTGGATCGTCGCCACCCGCGATCAGGTGCATGTCGCGACCCCGCTCGACCTGTCGCTGATCCGCTATGGACTGCCCGCGCTGCTGCTGGCGCCGGTGTGGCTGCGCCGCGGGATCGTGCCTAAGGGCGAGGATTGGCGCCTGATCGCGATCATGGCCGCGGGCTGGGGCGGCGTTTTCGTGTGGCTGACCGCCAAGGGGCTGGAAACCGTGCCTGCATCCTTGTTCGGCCCGCTGGTGCCCGCCACCCTGCCGCTGTTCGTATCGGTGTGGGAGCGGTTTCATGACGGCCTGCGCCTGTCGCAGGCGCGGATCGTCGGGCTGATCCTGATCGGGCTGTCGATATCCTTGATCGTCGGCCCGGCGGCGGCCGAGGCGGATCTGAGCTTGCTCAGCGGCGTGCCCTATCTGATGTGCGCAGCCTTGGGCTGGGCGGCGTTCACGCTGGCGTTCCGGCGCAGCACCCTGACCGGGATCGAGGCGACCGCCTATGTCGCGCTGTGGTCCACGCCGTTCCTGCTGATCGCGGTGGCGATCAAGGGCACGCATCTGCCATCGCTCAGCTGGGGCGTGCTGGGGTGGCTGGCGCTGAGCCAGGCGTTTCTGTCAGGGCTGGGGGCGGCGGTGTGTTTCGCCTATGCGGTGCGGCATCTGGGGGCGGCGAGGACGTCGTCCTTCACCTCGCTGGTGCCGATGGGCGCCGCGATCGGCGGTTGGCTGGCGCTTGGCGAGGCGATGACCCCGCTCAGCTGGGCGGCGGTGGTTCTGGCCTGCTTCGGGGTGGCGGTGGTCAACGGGGCGCTGGGCGGGCTGCTGCGGCGATAGCGGGCCGCTTGGGGGGCGTCGCCGCCCCCCGCCGGGCGTTATGCGGTGACGAGCGCGTCCGCCAAGGATGCGAACAGCGCCTGACCGTCGGCGCCGCCATGGCCGGCGTCCACCGCGCGTTCGGGATGCGGCATCATCCCCAGCACCCGGCGATTGGCCGACAGGATGCCCGCGATGTCGTCCATCGCGCCGTTCGGGGCGCCGTCCGCATAGCGGAACGCGATCCGGTCGTCGCCGCGCAGCCGCGCCAATTCTTCGCCCGACGCTCGATACGCCCCGTCGTGATGCGCGATCGGGATGCGCAGGATCTGGCCCGCCGCATAGCCCGAGGTGAACGCGCCGGCGGTGGTTTCCACCCGCAGCTGCGCGTCATGGCACAGGAACCGCAGCCCCGCGTTGCGCATCAGCGCGCCGGGCAGCAGGCCGCTTTCGGTCAGCACCTGAAAGCCGTTGCAAACTCCGAGGCAATGGCCCCCCCCGGTCACGAACTCCACCACCGCGCGCATGATCGGGGACCGCGCCGCGATGGCCCCGCAGCGCAGGTGATCGCCGAACGAGAACCCGCCGGGGATTGCGATCAGATCGAGCCCCTCGGGCAGCGCGGTGTCTTTGTGCCAGACCAGCGCAGGGGCGGCGCCGGTCGCACGCTCCAGAGCCACCGCCATGTCGCGGTCGCAGTTGGAGCCGGGAAAGATCAGAACGGCGGTCTTCATGGTCGGCGCTCCTGGGTAAGGGGCCAGAACTGGGGGGACGCGCCAGTGGCGCAAGGGCGTCCCGGCGCGCTCAGGCGATCTCGACGCGATAGGTCTCGATCACGGTGTTGGCGAGCAGGGCGTCGCACATCCGCTCCACCTCGGCGCGGGCGACATCGGCGTCGGTGGCGGCAAGGTCGATCTCGATCATCTTGCCTTGGCGGACGCCCTCAACCCCCTCGAAGCCGAGAGAGCCGAGCGCACGCCGGATCGCCTCGCCCTGAGGGTCGAGAACGCCGGACTTGAGGGTGACGAAGACGCGCGCGCGCATGGCTGGCTCCTGTCGCTGGGAATGCGTTGCGCCACGCGATACCCCAGCGCGCGCCGACAGGCCAGAGGCGACGCGCGCGGTGGATCGGCGCGGGCGCCGATTTCGCCCCCGGCTCGGTCGCGGCCTCAGCCTCCGAGGCTGTCCAGCCACGCCCGCCCGATCCGCTTGGCATGGGCGGCGAACGACACGTTGACCTTGCGCGCGATGGTCACCGCCTCCACCCCGTTGGATCGGCTGTGGATCATCAGCAGCGCACGGGTCTTGGTGGTCGCGGCATAGGTGCAGGCGATCACCGCGTCGTGGCGGCCGTGGTTGATCCCCACGATTTCGACGGTCCAGGCGGTGCGGCGCAGCAGGTCGGCGCCATGCACGCGCGCCACTTCCTTGAAGGCGAGGGTCGCGGCCTCCACGCAGTGTTCCTCCAGCCGGGCGATGCCGAGGTCCACCACCGTCCACGGGCCGGTGCTTTGGGCTTTCGCCTCCGCCGCCACGAGAATCGGCGCCGAGCGCTTCGCCTCTTGCGCCCGCGCCGGGGTCAGCGCGCCCGCGACCGCCAGCGCCATCAGCGCCGCGATCCCGGCCAGCGCCGCCAGCCCCTCGGCCCGCAGGCCGAAAGGGCCGGTCATGCGCGACAGCGCGTCGCGCCGCGGCGGCGCGTTGGCGATTTCGGGGAACGGGCGCGCGGCCGCGGCGATCGCGGTTCGGCTCGCCAATCGGCGCCGGTCATCCATGCCTCATTCCCCTCGTTGCGTCTGGAGGAAGGATGTGCGCCGCGGGTTTCCGGGAGTTTAACGTGGTGCGGGGCGGCGCCCCGCGCGGGCCGCCAACTGCGCCCATTTCAACGCAAAACGCGCCGGACCTCGCGGTCCGGCGCGTCAAGATCTATCCGCCGAAGGGGCGGTCAGTGGACCAGCTTGGGTCCGCCCTCTTCGCGCTCGCCGGTGGCGGCGGGCAGGATGCCGAGGCGGGTCGCCACCTCGGTATACGCGTCGGCCAGATCGCCGAGGTCGCGCCGGAACACGTCCTTGTCGAGCTTGCGGCCGGTCTTAATGTCCCACAGACGGCACGAATCGGGGCTGATTTCATCGGCCACGACCACGCGCTGAAAGTCATCCTCCCAGATGCGGCCGCATTCGATCTTGAAATCCACCAGCCGGATGCCGACGCCAAGCATCAGACCCGCGAGGAAGTCGTTCACGCGCAAAGCCAGCGCGATCATGTCGTCCATGTCCTGCTGGGTGGCCCAGTTGAACGCAAGGATATGCTCCTCGGTCACCATCGGGTCGCCCAGCTTGTCGTCCTTGTAGTAAAATTCGATGATCGGGCGGGGCAGCTGAGTGCCTTCCTCGATCCCGAGCCGCTTTGACAGCGACCCGGCGGCGACGTTGCGTACCACGATTTCAACCGGGATCATCTCAACGGCGCGGATCAGTTGTTCGCGCATGTTGAGCCGTTTGAGAAAGTGGGTCGGCACGCCGATGGCATTGAGGCCGAGCATGATATGCTCGGAAATGCGGTTGTTCAGGACGCCCTTGCCTTCGATCACGCTGTGTTTCTCAGCGTTGAAAGCGGTGGCATCGTCCTTGAAATGCTGGATGAGGGTGTCCGGCTCAGGACCCTCATAGAGGATCTTCGCCTTGCCTTCATACACAAGTCTGCGACGCGCCATGATCGTCCTCGGCTTTGCACGGAACATCGCGAGGGATGAGCCGGAAATGCGGAATAGGCCCGCGAATGCGGATTCGCGCGCCAAGTGGTCTGCATATAGGGCCAAGGGTCGCGCCTCGCAAGGATTCGCTGGTCTATACATAGCGCCCCTGAGCGCCTACATGATCACCACAAATCCAAGCCCCGGCGGAGGAGCCACCGATGACCACCTTCGACAACCGCGAAACTGCGTTTGAGAACAAATACGCCCACGACGCGGATATGCAGTTCAGGGCGCAGGCCCGCCGCAACAAGCTGCTAGGCCTGTGGGCGGCCGACCTGATGGGGATATCCGGCGACGATGCCGACGCCTATGCCCGTTCCGTCGTGATCGCCGACCTCGAAGAG
Organism: Paracoccaceae bacterium; assembly: GCA_047636235.1. Classification (GTDB taxonomy): domain Bacteria; phylum Pseudomonadota; class Alphaproteobacteria; order Rhodobacterales; family Rhodobacteraceae; genus JBOCEF01. Next base: position 3,946 of record JBLIKI010000118.1, read on the forward strand.
GCCGGAGACGAGGACGTATATCGCAAGGTTTCCGCCGATCTGACCGCCAAGAGCGTCGCGATCGACACTCTGCGCGCCAAGATGTCGGAGCTGATGGCGATCGCCAAGACCCAGATCCTGACCGAGACCGAGTGAGCCCGCGGCCCCGCTTCGGGCCGCCGTCACCGACGATCGTTTTCCAAGCCCCGGCGGGCGTCTCGCCGGGGACCGTTTCGTTGCACGACAGCCAAGACGGCGCGGCATGACGGCCGGATGGCACGAGCGGATCATTCCGAATTTTCGGAAATCTCTGGCGTGTATGCAATCAATTATAAGTCTTGTTTCATGCGATCATCCGGGCCGGTTAATTATGAACTATACGTTAACTTCGGTGAGTTATGGTGCGCATGTGGGCGGGCCGCAATGGTGCCAAGGCGCGCGTGGCTCCGAAAGCCATGTTGTCATTGCCGCCCGTCGTAAACGGCCCGCGAATGAAATCTCTGGTCGTTGACGATTGCGAACATGCCGGCGCGCTGATGTGCGCCGCTTTAACCGCGCGCGCGTCAGACGACCTTCGCCTCGGGCCGCACGGCGGCGATGAACCGGATTCTGGCGGCGGATTTCAACCTTGCGATCGGGGATCTGCATCTGGGCGACGGATCGGCTTTTAACGTCGCCAATTTACTGATGATGCGGCGGCCGCACATCCCGGTTATCGTGCTTGCCGCGGCGCGCGTTTTCGCGGAGGGTCAATTATACCGCATGGCCGCCAACATAGTGTCGATCTTTCGCAAAGCCGCCGATTTCAGCGATCCGGTCGAATTCGCCGCCCATGTCGTCAAGCGCGGCCTGCCCGCGCCTGAGGACGACTGCGCAACGCTGATCTTCGGCGCCGCGTGATCCGCGCGGGCGCAGTCAGCCGCCATGGCGGCGGGCTCGCACCGCCTTTAGGGTGATGCCCAGCTCTGACAGATCGAACGGCTTGATCAGCACCGCGTCGACCCTGAGGGCGTTCAGCGCGGCGACCCCTTTCGGCAGCGCCTTGGCGGTCATGAACACCACCGGCACGTCGCCGAGACAGCCCTCGAACCGCAGCCCCTGCAGCGTCGCGGGGCCGCCGAGCCCCGGCATCATCACATCCGAAATCACCAAGTCGGGCGCGAAGGCCGCCGCCTGCTCGATCGCGGTGCGCCGGTCCGCGCAGGCGAGCACGGTCCAGCCGCCGATCCGTTCCAGAACCCTGCCGCACAGGCGGCGCAGATCCGCCTCGTCAACCGCCAGCATCACGCGCTCGATGGGTCCCTCAGCCATCGGCGGTCGCCTTGGTCTCGCCCAAGCGGCGCTCGATCAACTGCGCGACCGAGGCCTGGAACTTCGCCAATGACATCGATGATTTGACCCCTGTCGCGTCCACCCGCTCCAACGGAAACCCGTGGGCGTCCTCGACTGAATAGACCATCGTCATCGGCGCCGCCGGAAGATGGAACCGGACATGGCTCAGCAAGGTCTCGCCCCGACCGTCGGGAAGGTTGAAGATCTCGACATCGAATTCCCTGGCGCTCAGCAAGGCCGCGGCCTTGGCGCACGACACCGCCTCGGTCACGGCGCAAAAGGGGCCGAGCTGGGCGCGCACCAGCCTGCGGATGTCAGGGTCGTCCTCGACATGCAGGACCTGTGCGAGCTGCTCATGGCCTTTCGTTTCCATGCGCCGGATCAAGGTCGCGACGATCTGATCGGTCAGCCCGCCATGGGCCGCCGCTGCGTCATGCAGGCGCAGCAAGGCGGGGCGCCTGGCGCGGCCGGGCAGGGCGGCCTCGATCACCGTGTCGATCGCGGCCTTATCCGACACGGCGAACCAGAACCGCGCGCCGCCGTCCGAGGGCGCGTGATGCCCGATCGACCCGCTGAGGCCCGTCACCACCGCGCGGCAGATGCTCAGCCCGATGCCTGCACCGCCGCGCAGGCGCGAATTGCTGGAATTGACTTGGCTGAACCGCTCGAACAGCGCCTCGCGAAAGGGGGCGGGCACGCCGGAGCCGTGGTCGCGCACCGCAGCCTCCCACCCGTGATCGACCTGTTCCAGCGACAGGCGGATATGCGCGCCCACCGGAGTGAACTTGCTGGCGTTGGACAGGAAATTGGGGATCCGCTGGTTACTGCCAGAGGTCACCATCGCCTCGCCCAAGGGCGGGCCGTCGACGATAGCTCCGCCTTGGCGGCGTACACCACTTGGGCGCTCAGGGCGGCGGCGTTGTTCAGAACCTCGCGCAGATCGACCCTGCGGCGCTTGAACTCGAACCGTCCGGCCTCCAGCCGCTCCATATCCAGCAGGTCGTTGATCAGGCGGATTAGCCGCTCGCAATTCTTGCGGGCCATGACGGTTATCTGGCGGGTTTCGTCGCCGATGTCGCCCACCAGCCCGCTTTCCACCAGCGTCATCGCGCCCTTGATCGCGGCTGACGGGATGCGCAGCTCATGGCTCACGGTCGACAGGAATTCGCGCTGCATCCGCTCCTGCTGTTTCGGGTCGCTCAGGTCCTCCACCACCCAGTGAAGGCGGGGCCGTGGGCGCGCGGCCGCATCGTGATCTTCAAGCTGATGGGGAACAGGTCGCCATTCAGCTTGCGCGCGGTCTCCTCGCGGCCGGTGCTGGTGCGGCCCGGCTCGGCGCCCATGCCTGTCGCGCGCAAATGCCCGGCGTGGGGGGGGCGCGTTCCGGGCCTCATCAAGGTTTCGACGGACGTGCCGATCAGCGCGTCCTGCGCCGCGCCGAACCTGCGGTCCGCGGCGCGGTTGGCGTGCTCGATCCGGCCGTCCGCGTCGATGGCGATGATCGCGGCCGAGGTGGAATCGAGCACATCGTGCAACTGCCGGGCCTGCTCCGCCTCTCGATTGCGACTATGATGCAGGCGGGCGACCGCCGGTTCGAACGACTGCGCAACCGCGGCGACCGCTTCGTTGCCGTCGCGCGGCCAATCGAGCGTGGCGCCGTCACCTGCCTTGCGGCGTCGTGCAGGCGCCTCAGACCCCGAGAGAGGTCGGCCCCGATCGCCCACGCCGCCAGACCGCCGATCAACGCCACGCCCGGCACCAGCCACCGGGCCAGCCGCAATGCCGCGTCGGAGTGGCGATACGCTTCGTCCCGCGGGCTGGGGATCCACGCCTCAAGCATGTCGCGCCTGGGCGGTCCGTTCCCGGCCTGCATCGAGGCTGCGGCGATCAGGTCTCCGTACGGGGTCCGCGCCATGGCCGGCGCGCCGGTCAGCGGCAGGGTGTCGCCGATCAGCGCGTGGGTCGCCTTGATGACATCGCGCCGCGCATCGGTGGCGCCGAAGTCGAGCTCCGAGGCGGTGTCGAACACCGGATCGCCGCTTTGCGTCGCGACCACGAACCGCGCGCCCGGCAAGCTCGGCAGCGCCCCGCGCAGATCGTTCAGCAGGTGGCGCGCGTCGGGGTTCAGCACGATGATCACGTCGCCAAGGCAGTCTTCGGCGCCCGTGCGGATCATGGTGCGCAGCATCGGCATCCCGCTATGGGCGTTCACGGTCGCTTCGCGGTTCAGCGCTATCTGCGATACCAGCAGCCGGCGCGGCGGGGCGGCCATGATCTTGGCGCAATAGGGCTAGAGCCCTTTGTTCTGACGCTCCGCCGGCGGGCGATCGCGCAAGGCGCTGGCGATGCGGTCGATCCGCACCAGCTCCAACCCGTCGCCGCCCAGCAGGCGCGCCTGAACGATGTTGTGATTGGCGCGCAGCAGGCTGCAAAAGATCTGCGCGAGGCGGGGGCGCCAGAGGCGGTCCGCCGCGTCCTGCGGTGTCGGGTAAGGGGCCGCGCCCTGCGGCGTGATGCCCAAAGCCGCCTGCCTGTGTGCGTCGGTCAGGGGGGCATTTCGATCAACGCCTCGGTCAGGCGCGCCAGCCGGTCGGTGCGCGATCCAAATCTCAGCAGCCCGGTGTCGAGCGCGTCGCCAAGCGCGATTTTCTCTTGCCGCCGGATGTCTTGGGACATGCCCGAAAACAGCACGCCGCCGGTGATGATGGCTGTGCTGACCACCAGCGTGACGATGAAAAGCGTGGTGCGGCCCAGTCTGACGTCGTCTAGCATCTCGGTCCCTCGCCCGGGGATCAGCGCTCTGCGCCGCACCGGTTTACGAACGTTCGGTAAGCGGAGCGTTAACCTGCCGGGTGGCAGCGTCGGCGCGGGCGATCCCCGCCCGACGCATCCCGCCGCAGGAGGGCGCCCATGAACCCGGCGATATTCGCGCGACCGTTCC
>JBLIKI010000119.1:0-8187 GCA_047636235.1 Paracoccaceae bacterium
CGCCGCCAGTGTTGCAGGCCCCGCGTCAGTTCTCGCGGCAGGCCATGACTTGGCCTCGCCCGAGGTCACGATCTCCGATGCGTTCCCAGATCGATGTAGTCACGTCAAAACCAGGGTTTTTGACGACTCAAAAGGCTCGTTTCTGAATTTCCGCGATGAGGCGGGCGAGTCGATCCTGGCGGTGTTCTGCGGCAATCCCAAAAAATGGCGGATGGCGCCTACGTCGGCTATCAGGCCTTCGCGCAACAAGAATTCCGCAAGCTTTATGGCCGCCGCTGGACTCTGAACATCATCGATGAGGACTTCTATCCCGTCGCCGGTCCCGATGGCATGGTCTGGAGCGTGCGCAGCGAGTGGGTGTCGACCCGGGCGCGCGGATCGGTTCCCCCCCTTCGCCGCGCCCGCCATGACTGCTGGTTGGTGCTGGCGATGTTCAACGCCGCGCGGCCCATCGACCGGCGCGAGGCCATCGAGGCGATCATTGCCGGCATCGAGGTGAAAAAGAGGCGGGGCGTGACCTGACCCCGCCCCGCCGTCACAGCGGTGGGATCGTCACGGTCAGCTTCATGCGGCCGTACCAGGCGGCGATGTCCTTCATCTCCTGCTCGGACATCTGCGCGGCGATCATCGACATCTGGTCATGCTTGCGATCCCCGGACCGGAACGCCTTTAGCTGCGCCAACAGATAGACCGGCGCCATTCCCGCCAGATTGGCCGCGTCCGGCGTCTGCGCCAGCCCGTCCGCGCCATGGCAGATCGCGCAGCGCATGTCCGCCACGCGCTTGCCCGCCGCCGCGTCCTGGGCCGCGGCGGGCAGGGCCAGCGCGGCGGCGATAATCGCCGCCGCGCCAAAGATCGCCTCACTTCGCATAGCTGATCCGATACACCACGCCTGCGAAATCGTCCGAGACCAGAAGCGACCCGTCGGGCAGTTCCTCAAGGTCCACCGGGCGGCCGAACGCGGCGCCGTCGGACAGCCAGCCGGTGGCGAACGGCTCGGTCCCGACCGCGTTCCCGGCGGGGTCGAACTTCACCCGCACGATCTGATAGCCGACCGGCGAGGTGCGGTTCCACGACCCGTGCTGCGCCACAAAGGCGTCGCCCTTATAGTCGGCCGGGAACATCGAGCCAGTGTAGAAATCGATGCCAAGATTGGCCGTATGGGCCCCGAATTCGATCTCCGGCGCAGTGATCTCCACGGGCGGGGTCTTGTTCTCATAGCCCGGCAGCGACACGGTTCCGACCTTATAGGGAAAGCCAAAATGCTGACCGGCGGTCTTGACGTGGTTCAGCTCATCGGGCGGCACGTCGTCGCCCATGCCGTCGGCGCCGTTGTCGGTGAACCACAGATCGCCCGTCACCGGGTTCCAGTCGAACCCAACGGAGTTGCGCACCCCGTCCGCGACCACTTCGACGTTTGAGCCGTCGGGGTCCATGCGGATGATCTTGCCGGTCATGTCCTCCAGATCGCAGATGTTGCACGGCGCGCCAAGCGAGACGTAGAGCTTGCGATCCGGTCCGAAGCCGATATAGCGCCAGCCATGCAGGAACCCGGCGTCTAGGCCGTCCTTGACCGTCAGCAGCGGGTCGAGCGGCAGCGAGGTGTCGAATTCCGCGGGCACCGGCCAGGTGGCGATGCGGTCCTGCATCCCGACATAAAGCATCCCGTCCTGCATCGCGACGCCGTTCGGGACGTTGAGGCCGGAGACGCGCTCTTTGATTTCATCGGCCACGCCGTCGCGGTTGTTGTCAAACAGCGAATGAATCGTGCCATGGCGCGACCCGACGAACACCACGCCGTTGGGCTTGCCGACGACGATGGAGCGGGCCTTGGGCACCTCGGCGAAGATTGAGATCGTGAACCCCTCGGGCAGCTTGATCCGTTCGAGGATCGAGGAATAGTCGCGGTCTTGCGCGCTGGCGGCGGTGGCGCACAGAAGTGCGAGCGCCGACGCTGCGGCGGCGGATTTGATGGACATGGTTGACCTCCCTGTCGCCGGATCTGTTGCCCGGCATGAAAAAACCGTAGCGTCGGAATGCGGTTTCGCACAACTGTCGCGCGCTGGCGGGGGGCGGAGTTCCACCTGTCGGAAACCACGCTCAGGCGGCCCCGCGCCCTATGCGCCTTGTCCGGGGCGCCCCCCGCGTTTAGGATCGGCCCACCGTCCCCCGCGATCCCGGAGCCAGCCCCATGTCCGACGACGCCCTGATCCCCGCTGCGCCTGCGACCGACGCGGGCGCCGCCTATCAGGTGCTGGCGCGCAAGCATCGCCCCGCCGATTTCAGCGACCTGATCGGGCAGGAGGCGATGGTGCGCACCCTGCGCAACGCCTTCGCCGCCGACCGGATCGCCCATGCCTTCATCCTGACCGGGGTGCGCGGGGTCGGCAAAACCACCACCGCGCGGATCATCGCCAAGGGCCTGAACTGCATCGGCGCCGATGGCCACGGCGGCCCGACGGTGGAGCCTTGCGGGAAATGCGAGCCGTGCGTCGCGATCTCCGCCTCGCGCCATGTCGATGTGCTGGAAATGGACGCCGCGTCCCGCACCGGCGTCGGCGATATCCGAGAGATCATCGACAGCGTGCGCTATCGGGCGGCCTCGGCGCGCTACAAGGTCTACATTATCGACGAGGTCCACATGCTGTCGACCAGCGCGTTCAACGCGCTGCTCAAAACGCTTGAGGAACCGCCCGCCCACGTCAAATTCATCTTCGCCACCACCGAAATCCGCAAGGTGCCGGTGACGGTGCTGTCGCGCTGCCAGCGGTTCGACCTGCGCCGGATCGAGCCTGAGGTGATGATCGCGCACCTCACCCGCATCTGCGGGCTGGAGGGGATGGAGGCAGAGCCGGATGCGCTCGCGCTGGTAACCCGCGCCGCCGAAGGATCGGTGCGCGACGCGCTATCGCTGCTGGATCAGGCCATCGCCCATAGCGGTGGGCGCGCGAGCAGCGAACAGGTGCGCGCCATGCTCGGGCTGGCCGACCGGGGCCGGGTGCTGGACTTGTTCGAGACGATCATGGGCGGCGACTGCGCCGCGGCCTTGGAGGAACTGTCCGGGCAATACGCCGCCGGGGCCGACCCGCTGGCGGTGCTGCGCGATCTGGCCGAGGTGACGCACTGGGTCTCCATGGTCAAGATTAGTCCCGCTAGCGCCGACGATCCCACCGTGCCACCCGATGAGCGAGTGCGCGGCGTCGATCTGGCAGCGCGGCTGGGGATGCGCCAGCTGGCGCGGATGTGGCAGATGCTGCTGAAGGCGATGGAGGAGGTCGGCCAAGCCCCCAACGCCATGATGGCGGCGGAAATGGCGGTGATCCGCCTGACCCATGTGTCGGAATTGCCGAGCCCTGAGGAAATCATGCGCCGGCTCGACGCAGCCCCTCAGCCCCCTGCGGGCGGTGGCGGTGGGGCCGGGGCCGGAGGCGGGGCCGGGGTGGGCGCCGCGCGGGGCGGGACGGTCCATGGCGCGCCGGTCCGCGCCCCGGCCCACGCTCCGGTGCACGGCGCGCCTGTGGCTTCGGGCGCAGGCGGCGCCCATGGTCGCGCCGGGCTGACCGTGGTGGCGGGGGGCGGCGCGGCGGCGCGGGTGCAGGCGCCTGAGCCTGCGCCCCAGCCCCAGCCGGAGCTTGAGGCCGACCCCGCGGTCGCTGCCGCGCTGGCCTCGCTGTCGACCTTCGATGCGGTGCTCGACCTGATCCGAGAGCGGCGCGACGCACGTCTGCTGGTCGAGGTCGAATCAGGCCTGCGGCTGGTGTCCTATGCCCCGGGGCGGATCGCGTTCCAGCCTTCGGACCGCGCGCCGCGGACCTTGGCCGCCGATCTGGCGCAGCGATTGCAGGCGTGGACCGGCCAGCGCTGGGTGATCTCGGTCGAAAACGGCCCTGCGGCGCCCACGGTGGTCGAGGCCCGCGACGCCGCCCGCGCCGATCTGCACGACAGCCTGCGCCAGCACCCGCTGGTCAAGGCGGCTCTGGCGGCGTTTCCGGGGGCGGAGATCCGAGCCACCCGCGAATTGCTCGCCGCCGATCCCGGGATCGCAGGCGACAACGGCGTGACCGAAGATCCTTGGGACGATTGGGAGCCGGTTGATCCCTTTGACGACGAACCCATCTGACAGAGGCGGCGTCACGCGCCGCGCCGAGGCATGCCCCGGGGCCGCACCGCGCGCCCGGGCGACAAGGAGCGACTGAGATGCTGAAGGGTCTGGGCAATCTGGGCGACATGGCCAAGCTGATGAGCAAAGCCAAGGAGATGCAGGATAGGATGTCCGAGGCGCAGGAGCGCATCGCCAACATCGAGGTCACCGGCGAATCCGGCGCCGGGCTGGTCAAGGCGGTGTGCACGGCCAAGGGGTCGCTGAAATCGCTGTCGATCGATCCGTCGCTGTTCGTGCCCGAGGACCGCGAGGTGGTCGAGGACCTGATCGTCGCCGCGATCCGTGAGGCGCAAGACCGCGCCAGCGCCGCCGCGGGCGAGGAAATGGCCAAAGTCACCGAAGGGATGCCGTTTCCGCCGGGGATGAAGCTGCCGTTCTAAGGGGCGGTCGGCGCGCTATCTGGCCCGTCGGGGCCTTATGGCCCCTCCCGTTTGGCCCGGCGCCGCGCGCGGGCGGCGCGCGCGTGGCGGGCCGGCCGCTCGCGCGGCGGATCGAGGGCGGTCCTGCGCGGTCACTCCCGCCGCAGCAGGCGATCCACCAGCCAGGTCGCGACGCCGCCATGGTCGGCGGCCTCATAGGATGCCGTCAGCGCGTCGCGGTCATATTCGGTGTCGATCCAGGTCAGGAACGGGACGCCGCGGGCCTCCGCCTCGGCGGCGCGGTCGAAGAACACATCCAAGATCCCGGTCGGACCGGCCTTCAGGTGGCCATAGCGCAGCGATAATTGCCCGCGCGCCTCAGCCACGCTGCGGCCCTCTACCAGCACCAGCCACAGCGCCGCCATGAATCCGGCGCGGTCGGCGCCTGATTTGCAGTGGAACAGCACCGGGGTTTCCACCCGCTGGGCCAAGGCGATCAGCGCGTGAAGCTCGTCGCGCGTCGGCAGCGCGCGGGACCGCAGCACGAAGGTGTCAAAGGCGATGCCGGCGCGCGCGCAGGCTTCTTTTTCCAGCGGGAGCGATCCGAAGATCACTCCGCCGCGCAGCGAGATCACCGTCCGCACCCCCAGCGCACGGGCTGCATGGGCGATCTGGCCTGGCAGCGGCTGCGCGGCGCGATACGCCGATCCGCCGACCGGATGGCGGTTGAGGTAGATCGCCCGCAGCGCCCCGTGATCGACGAACAGCATGTTGAGCCAGGCGTGCAGGCGGTGGCGCGTCCCGCCGATCGGCGCGTTCCACAGCGCCCGCGCCGCCGCGCGCCGTTGCAGGCGGCGGCGGGTGTCGCCTGACTGCGCCGTATCGGGCTTGGCCTGATCGGGCTGCACCGGATCGGGTTGCGGCGGCGTTGAGGGGAGGGACATGGGCGCGACGCTCGCAGGTTCTGCGCCGGGGGCCGGAGGCGATGGGCCGGGGCCGCGGCGGGGCAGTGGATCGCCCTTGGTCATATGGCGCCGGGGCGGCGCAGACCAGCGCGGGGATGTCGCCCCAGCTCCGAAATTCTGAGGGCCGAGCATCTGAGGGCCGAGCATCTGAGGGCCGAGCATCTGGCGGGCCGAACATCTGGCGGGCAGGGCGGGGACGGGCGCGTCCGCAGACGACGACGCCCCCGCACCGGGGGGTGCGGGGGCGTCGAAGTCGCCGCCATCGGGGTGGGCGGATCAGGCGGCGCGTTTGACCAGCAGCTCATCCACTCGGGCGGCGGCCTTGGCCTCGTCGATCTCCTCCACCGCGGCCAGCTCACGGGTCAGACGCTCCAGCGCCGCTTCGTAGAGCTGGCGTTCGGAGTAGGACTGCTCGGGCTGATCCTCGGCGCGGTGCAGGTCGCGCACCACCTCGGCGATCGACACCAGATCGCCGGAGTTGATCTTCTGCTCATATTCTTGGGCCCGTCGGGACCACATGGCACGCTTGACGCGCGCGCGGCCCTTAAGGGTTTCCAGCGCCTTTTCGATGATGTCCGGCGAGCTGAGCGAGCGCATGCCAACCGACGACGCCTTGGCCGTCGGCACCCGCAGGGTCATCTTGTCTTTGTCGAATGAGATCACGAACAGTTCCAGCCGCGTGCCCGCGACCTCCTGCTCTTCGATCGAGACGATCTGGCCGACGCCATGGGCGGGATAGACCACGAAGTCGTTGGGACAAAACTCAGACTTTTTGGTAGCGGACCTTGTCATACTGGCGTCGCGTCCTTCCTTGTCCACGTGGGACATTGCACGGCGACACAGACGCGCCAACCGTCCCATAAAGCCATGCCTACGGGACGAGTGGCGTTTCCAGATCGCCGGCGAGTGCATTGCGGCGGCGCGATGCCGTCGCATGTGCAACAATCCGGTTCAATATGACAATAATATAGCACGTAAAGCGCCCGATTTCCACTCCCCCGTCGCCCCTTTCAGGGGTGGGCGGAACGGTGAAAGGATGAAATCAATCGCCAATCGTCGGATTCGAGGGCTGTGCACCCTCTCGCCACCAGGGCGTGCAGGCCGCGGGCGAATCAATTGCGCACCTGATTCCCCCTGCGGCGCCGCGGGGGTCAGTCGCCCGTGCCGGGGGCTTCGGAGAAGTATTTGTCGAGCTTGTCCGCCTCGCCGTCGAATTTCTCGGCGTCGGGCAGGGCGCCCTTGTTGATCGTGATGTTCGGCCAGGCATCGGACCATTTGCGATTGAACTCGACCCAGTCCTCCATGCCCGGTTCGGTGTCGGGTTTGATCGCCTCAGCGGGGCATTCAGGCTCGCACACGCCGCAGTCGATGCATTCGTCGGGATGGATCACAAGCATGTTCTCCCCCTCGTAGAAGCAGTCCACGGGGCAGACCTCAACGCAGTCCACGTATTTGCAACGAATGCAGTTGTCGATGACGACATAGGTCATGGGACGGTCCTCGGGTCTCAGGTCTCGGTCTTTGCGCCGACAAGGGATGCCGCGGCGCGATGAGAGGTCTTTAGGTCGGCGGGTGTTGCGGTGCAAGGCCGCGCGCGACCGGCGCCGCGCCTCGTGACCGGGATTTCCCCAAACGAGGCAAACGGCGCACGTCCGTCACGCGCCGTCGCCCTCGAAGCGATCGATCGCCCGGCGGTCGCGCTTGGTGGGGCGGCCCGCGCCGTGGTCGCGTCGGACCGGCGCCGGGGCGTCGGGATCGGTTGCAGCGCGCGGGGCCGGGGGGGCGAGATCGGCATAGAGCGCCTGCGCCTCTGGCGCGGGGCCGCGGCGCTCGCCCAGACCCTCGATGCGGATCACCCGGACATGGTGGCCGAGCGGAAAGGTCAGCACGTCGCCGGGGCGGACCATCGCGGCGGGCTTGACGGTGCGGGTTCCGTTGACGCGCACGCCCTCGGCCCCGATATGCTTGGCGGCCAAGGTCCGGGTTTTGAGAAACCGCGCTTGCCACAGCCATTTGTCAACGCGCATCTCCCCCCCCGCCGCGGCGAGGAGGGTGTCAGGGCCGGGCGCCGTTCCGCGCCCGGCCACGGATCAGGACTTGTCCTTGAGCGCCATCAGCGCGGCGAAGGGGTTGTCCGGGTCGACGCCGCGGGCCGTGGTTTCGGGCCGCGCGGTGAAGGTGCGCGGGCCTTGCGGTTCGCGGTTCGGCTTGCCCTTGGGGCCGCCCTTGCCGGGGCCGCGGGGTCCGCTGCCGCCGGGGCCGTCCTTGCCGAAGCCGTCCTTGCCGAAGTCACGGCGCGGACCGCGCGGGCCGTCGCCCTGACGCGGGCCACGGCCGCCTTCGCGGCGCTGCGGCGCATCCCCTGCGGGGGCCGCGCCGCCGTCGGCGGGGGCCGCCGCAGACTGCGCGTCCGCCGGGGCCGCGCCGCGACCGCCGCCTTGGCTTTGACCCTGACCTTGGCCTTGACCGCCGCCCTGACCGGCGCCGCGACGACGATTGCCGCCACCGCCGGAGTCGCGCCGCGGACGGGGCGCCCAAGTGAAGGTATAGAAGGACTGCATCTCAACCGGGGCCGCGTCTGCGGCGGGGGCCGATTCGACGACGTCCTCCGCTTCGAGCGCGGCCTCGGCCTCGATCTCAATCATCTGCGCGGGTTCAATCACCAGCGCGGGCTCAATCACCTGCGTGGGCTCTGGGGCCA
>JBLIKI010000120.1:0-8162 GCA_047636235.1 Paracoccaceae bacterium
GCGCCTCTGCCCCCGCTGGTGGCGGATGTGCGGACCATGGCTGCGCCGCGGCGGCAGGGGCGGACGATGGCGACCGGTCTGGCCACAGGCGCGGCGAAGGGCGTCGCGGTCGGCGTCGCGGTCGGCGCCGTCAGCGGGTATTTGGGCGGCGGGGCGATGCGAACCCTCGGGCTGCCCGCGATCTCGACCGCGGCGTCGGTCCCGGTCGCCGATGGCGCGATGGCGGCGGCGCGCGGGGACCGCGCGATGAACGCCCGCGGTCATGGACGCGTCCGGCGCGGCGCCCGGATGGCGGGCGATGCTGTGGCAGACATCCCTTTCACAGACACCTCTTTGGCAAAAACCGGAGGCCCGCGACGCAATGGCCGCGCCCCGCGCGCCCGGCCTTGCGCGCCAAGGCGCGAGGGCGTGGGTTCAGCCGCCCGCCCCGCCGCCGGGGCGGCTGGGGGCCGAGGCGCTGCGCCCCCCCCGAGAGGCAGGCCCGTTGGCGGCGACGGCGATCCACGCAGCGGCCGCCACCTTCGTCGCCACCGCCTCCGCCGCCTCCATCTCCGTTGCGGCGCCGTCGCGCGGGGATGCCGCGGTCATCGCACCCGAGCCGGACATGGCGCCGCCCGCCCCGATCGCAGCCGCGGCGGTGCGGCTGCATGTGCCGGGCGGGGCCGACGGCGCCGAGATCGGGCCGCTGTTCACGCGGCTCGTCGCGCTCGGCCTTCCGGCGCCAGAGCTGGTTCCGGCGCTGTTCGGCGCCGCGCGGGCCGAGGTCCGGCACTTTCACGCCGCCGACGCCGCCGCCGCAGAGGCCATCGCCATGGCCATCGCCATGGCCATCGGCGCGGTGGCCCGCGACTTCATCAGCTATGCCCCGGTGCCGCCCGAAGATCTGATCGACATCCGCCTCGGCGGCTGAGACGCGAAAAGCCCCGCGACGCAGGCGCGTCGCGGGGCTGATCTTTTGGCGACGACCTTAGCGGCGTCGGTGCGGGACGGTCATCGCCACCGCATCGAGCGTGGCATACGGCGCGACACCCGAGACGCCATCAGGGGCCGCATCAGGGGCGATAATTAGGGCGAGATCTTGGGTGACATCTTGGGTGACGTCTGCGGCGACGTCTGCGGCGGCGGGGGCGACGTCGGGCGTCGCATCCGACGCGGCATCAGGGTTGGCATCGGGGATCGCCTCTTCGACAACACCCGCCGCCGCGAGGTCGGGCGCGGCCTCCTCGACCGTCTCAACGACGTCAACCGCCGCGACCGTCTCCGCCGCCGCATCGGGGCCGTCGATCAGACGCACCGTGATCCCGCCCGGCGCGACCGCATCGGGGGCCTCGGACAACCGGGTCTGCGCCGGGAACGGCAGCGCGACGGCGATGGCGCCCGCCAGATCGGCGTCCTCGGCATAGCCGAAGGCGACCTCGCTCACCGCCGCATGTTGCGCCAGATCCCAGGTCGCCACCGTCACCCACATTCCCGCGCCGCGCATCCCTGTGGCAAGCTCTTGCGCCAAGCGGGTGGCGGCCAGATCGTCCTCGGCGCTTTCAATGGTCAAGCGGCCCGCAGGAAGCTCGCCCGCCCCAGACACCTCCCCCAGCCGCTGCCACGGCGTCGCGGCATAGCGCGCCGGACCCATAGCCACGCGGCTGACCCGCCACGCATAGGCGCCGTTCGCATCCGGCAGGGCTGCGATGGCGGCCGAGGCGTCGAGGGTCCGCGTCTCAAGCCATGCGCCCTGCCCGGCGCCAGCCGCCCCGAGCGCGATCACCGCTAGCGCAAATGTCGCGCCCTCAGGCCCTGGCGGCGCGGCCCAGGCCATCTCGGCCCACGCCCCGCCCGCGGCGCGCGTCACCGCGCCGGCCAGAACCCGCGGCGGCGCCATGATCCGCGCGTCCTCGGCCACGGGCGGCAGCGACGCCAGCCGCGACGCCGCCGCGGGCAGCGCAGCCGCAGCCCGTTCGAACCAATGGCGCGCCAGATCAGGGTTGAGGGGCAACCCCTCGCCCAATTCGAACAGCAGCGCGAGGTTGTATTGCGCCCGCGCATGGCCGTTGACCGCGGCGCGCGCATACCATGCCGCCGCGGCGCCAACGTCGCGCGCCCCGCCCGCGCCGCTGTCGAGCATCACGCCGACGTTGAATTGCGCTTCGGCGACACCGTTATCGGCGGCCTCCAGATACCAGCGCAGGGCGGCGGCGGCGTCGCGCGCCGCCCCCAGCCCCAGATCCGCGATCAGCCCGAGACCGAATTTCGCGTCCGCAGATCCCGCCGCCGCCTCGGCCCGCCATAGGGCTGCGGCGGCGGCATAGTCGCTTCGGGCGAAGGCGTCGCGCCCATTTTCGGCCGATCCCGCCGAGGGGGTCGCCAAGATCGCCGCGAAGATGGCGGCGCGCACCTTGCCCAAGGTCATCATGACCCCCTCAGCGCCAGGTGATTTCGACGACGCGGTTGTCTTGCGACGGCACGCCCTTCGGCGTCGTCATCGCCAGCTCGCTGGCGCCGCGGCCCATGACCTGAAGCCGCCCGATCGGAATGCCGCGGGCCGCAAGCCCTTCGGCCACCGCCTGCGCGCGCGTGATCGACAGGCGCAGGTTTCTGGCGGGCGCGCCCACGGTGTCGGTGCTTCCGGCCACGATCATCACGATCGGGTTGCCATCGCGGAACAGCCGCGCGGCCTGGTCCGGCGTGCGGGTCTGATCGCCGGCCACCGAGGCGCTGCCAGTCTGGAAATAGACCTTGAAGCTGTCAGGCGCCACCTGCGCCAGCGCGGCCATCGGGGCGGCGCACAGGATCGAGACGGCGAAAAGACGGGTCAGCGAGGAAGGGACGCTCTTGGGGGATGCTCCGTGGATGACAACCGCGTTGTCATGCACCCGGATGAACGGGAGCCGACCCGACGAAGTTTCGAGCTCTAACCATTTCGTTGCCTCCGAGCCTTTTGCGGCCCCCCCCTCCCGCGGCGCAGAGCGCCGGAGGCGCGAGTCGCGAGGCCCGACGAATTTCATTGCCCGCGCCGCTCCGCCGCGTCATCTTTGCGCAGGGCGCGCCCCGGGCCCGGTTCGCGGCCCGCGCTGGCCGCATACAAGGGGTTTGAGGCGACGCCGCGACCGCGGTGGGCGCCCGTTATGCGTATTTTGACGGCGCCCGCGTCGTGACAACCCTTCCGGAATAGCGTAGCACCCTGTTTTTCCGGCGCACGGGTTCCCCGAAGCACCGCACGAGAGGCGATTCATGATCGAGTTCCCAGGCGTTGTCCCGGCGCTGGCCGAGGCTTTGAACACACGCGGCTACACAGAGCTGACCCCGGTCCAGCGGGCCGTCCTGAACCCTGAGATCGACGAGCGCGACATGCTGGTGTCGGCGCAGACCGGTTCGGGCAAGACCGTGGCGTTCGGGATCGCGATCGCGCGCACCTTGCTGGGCGACGCTGCGAAATTCGGCCGCGCCGAGGCGCCGCTGGCGCTGGCCGTCGCGCCGACCCGGGAATTGGCGCTGCAAGTGTGCCGCGAGCTGGAGTGGCTCTATGGTCCCTCGGGCGCGGTGATCACGTCCTGCGTCGGCGGCATGGACCCGCGGGCGGAGCGCCGGGCGCTCGACAAAGGCGCGCATTTCGTGGTCGGCACCCCCGGCCGTCTGCGCGACCATATCGAGCGCGGCGCGCTCGATATGACCAAGCTGCAGGCCGTGGTGCTGGACGAGGCCGATGAGATGCTGGATCTGGGGTTCCGCGAGGACCTCGAATTCATCCTCGGGGCCGCGCCGGAAGAACGCCGCACGCTGATGTTCTCGGCCACCGTGCCGCGGGCGATCGCGACGCTGGCGCAGAAATTTCAGAAGAACGCCTTCCGCGTGGTCACCGAGGCCGAGCGTGAGCAGCATGTCGACATCGACTATCGCGCCTACACCGTCGCGCCGACCGATCGCGAAACTGCGATCTACAACCTGCTGCGCTATCACGACGCCGCCAGCGCGCTGGTGTTCTGCTCCACCCGCGCCGCGGTCAGCCACATGACCGCACGCTTCGCCAACCGCGGATTTTCCGTGGTGGCGCTGTCTGGCGAACTGAGCCAATCCGAGCGCAGCCATGCGCTGCAAGCGATGCGTGACGGGCGCGCCCGGGTTTGCGTCGCCACCGACGTCGCAGCGCGCGGCATCGATCTGCCGACGCTCGAATTGGTGATCCACGCCGATCTGCCGAACAACCGCGACACGCTGCTGCATCGGTCCGGCCGCACCGGGCGCGCGGGCCGCAAGGGCACCTCGGCGCTGATCGTGCCGCACCGCGCGCGACGCCGCGCGGAATCGATGCTGCGCGACGCCGGGGTCACCGCGACCTGGGCGAACCCGCCGTCGCCGACCGAGATTCTGGCGCGCGATGATGAGCGTATCCTCGCCGATCCGGGCCTGACCGAGGCGGTCGCCCCCGAAGAGCAGGCCATCGTCGACGCCCTGCTGAAGGCCCACGGGCCGGAGCGGATCGCGGCGGCTTTCCTGCGCCGTCTGCGGTCGGGCATGGCGGCGCCGGAAGAGCTGATCGAGGTCACCTCCGGCACCGAGACCGTGCGCCCGCCGCGCGAATCCTTCGGGCCAAGCGGCTGGATCAAGCTGTCGGTCGGGCGCAAGCACCGCGCCGAGCCGCGCTGGCTGCTGCCGCTGATCTGCAACGCCGGCGGGCTGAGCCGCACCGATGTCGGCGCGATCCGCATGGAGCAGAGCATCACCCATGTCGAAATCGCCGCCGGAAAGATCGAAGCGTTCCTGACCGCGCTCGGCCCCGATATGGCGCTAGATCAAGGCATCGAGGTCGCACGCAGCGATGGCCCGCCAGATGGCGATGCCACGCGCCGCCCGTCGGGCCCGCGCGATGGCGATGGCGCCAAGCCGCGGCGTCCGCGCCCGGCCGGGCCGCGCGACGCCGGCCCCGGCGGACCAAAGTGGTCCAAAGACCGCCCGCGCTAAGGCCCCGCGATGCTGCCGTGGGAGCCGCTCGCCACCGCCGTCGCCCCTGGCGGCGGCGCGCTGCGTCTGTTGCGGCGGGGCGTGGAATACTCAATCCGGCTTGACGCCGGAGAGCTGATGAACAGTCGGCTAAGCGGGTCGGAAGAGGCCCTCGCGACCCTCGCCATGGCGAAGATCGCGGGGCGCGCCAAGGCGCGAGTGTTGGTGGGGGGCCTCGGGATGGGGTTCACCCTGCGGGCGCTTCAGGACTGCGCCGATGGCGACGCGGCCCTGACGGTGGCGGAACTGGTGCCCGAACTGGTCGACTGGGCGCGCGGGCCGATGGCGCCGCTGTTCGGCGACAGTTTGGCGGACCCGCGCCTGTCGATCCGCGTCGGCGATGTCGGCGCGATCATCCGCGAGGCGCCGGGGGCGTGGGACGCGATCCTTCTCGACGTCGACAACGGGCCGGAGGCGATGACCCGCCCCGCCAACGATTCCCTTTACGGCGAGACCGGACTGGCGGAGGCGAAACGGGCGCTCAGCCCCGGCGGCGTGCTGACGGTCTGGTCGGCGGTGGGCGACCCGGCGTTCACCAAGCGTTTGCGCCAGCTTGGCTTTGACACTGAGGCGGTGCAGGTCCGCGCCGGGCGCACCGGCAAGGGCGCGCGGCACACCATCTGGGTCGCGCGCAAGGGCCGGTAACCCTGATTGCCGGGGCCGAATCGCCCTCCGGCAGTCGCAAAAGCGGACCATCCGCTTTACATTGAGTGAACGATTCGCGTTTGAAGCGACTCCTAGCTCAAAAAGAATGTCATGAAATTCAACTTTCTCTCCGGCCTGCCCCGCTCCGGCTCCACCCTGCTGGCGGCGTTGCTGCGCCAGAACCCCCGGTTCCATGCGGGCATGTCCTCGCCCGTGGCCACCTTGTTCGAGGGGGTGATCGCGCAGGTGTCGGCGGGCAGCGAGCTGGCCTCGATGGTGGATGAGCCGCAGCGCGAGCGGCTGCTGCGCGGCTTGTTCGAGAATTACTATGCCGACCGGGTGGAGCAGGTGATCTTTGACACCAATCGCGCGTGGACCGCGCAATTGCCCGCGTTGCTCAGGCTGCATCCCGACGCGCGGCTAATCTGCTGCGTCCGAGACGTGGCTTGGGTGATGGACAGTCTGGAGCGGCAATGGCGCGCCAACGCCTTTGAGAACACGCGGCTGTTCACCTCGCAGGCCGAACGCGCGACCGTCTACACGCGGCTGGAGGCGCTGGCCAACGCCAACCGGCTGGTGGGCTATGCGTGGCACGCGCTGCGCGAGGCCTGCTATGGCGAGCACGCCGACCGGCTGGTGCTGATCGACTATGACCTGCTGATCCGCCGCCCGGCGGATGTGATGTCGTTGCTCTATAAATTCTTGGGTGAAGAACCCTTTGAGCATGATTTCGACGCGGTGTCCTATGACGCACCTGCGTTCGACCAACAATTGGGCCTGAACGGCCTGCACCGGGTGCATCCCAAGGTGGCGCCGCGCCCGCGTGACACAATTCTGCCACCCGATTTGTTCAAACGTTTCTCTGGAATGGCGTTCTGGCAGGACCTTTCGGACAGCCGCGCCTTTCGCATCATTCACCAGCCTGACGCAGCCGCGCCCGCGCCGTCGGTCATCTCCGCCAATGAGGTTCTCCTATGACTGAGTTCACCGTCACCACCCTGATCGATGACGTGTTCTCCGGCGGATCGCTGGCGGCAGAGACCGCCGATGGCGGCGGCCTGTCGCTGCGCGAGGCGATCGGGCTGGCGGCCAGCGGCGCCTATGCGGGCTTTGACGAAATCCTGGTCGGCGCGGGGATCGCGGGCGGCACGGTGCTGATGACCGGGGGGGAATTCTTTCTCGACAGCGAGGTGAACATCACGGGCGCGCTGACCTTGGACGCCCAAGGCGCCAGCCGGGTGATGAGCGTGCAAACCGGCGCCGTGACGCTAAGCGGCCTGACCCTGACCGGCGGGTCGACCGGCGGAACGGGCGGCGGCGGCCTGCGGGTGGGCGATGGCGCGACCGTCGACCTGTTCGGCGTCACCGTCTCAGGCAACACGGCCAACAGCGGCGGCGGCATCCGGGTGATGACCGGAGGGACGCTGTTCGCGCAAGGCACGGCGGTGATCGACAACATCTCGTCGGGCTATGGCGGGGGCGCGGTCGTCAACGGCTCGGCCACCTTCTACAACGCGGAGATCGGCGGGAACACCGCGGCGCGCTGGGGCGGCGGCGTGGATCTGGACCTCGGCGGATCGCTGGCGCTGGTCAACACCACCGTGCACGGAAACACTGCCGCGGACGGCGGCGGCGGGGTCGATGCGTGGGACGGCACGCTGATCGTCGATGCGTCCACCTTCACCGGCAACACGGCGCGCGGGCGAGGCGGCGCGATCTATATGTCCACCGCCTCGGCCGCCACGTCGTTCATCGACAACAGCATTCTGGCGGGCAACGCGGCCTCTGGCGTCACCACCGGACATGACGTGTTTCTGGCGGGCGGCGGCGCCGCCAATTTCGGAACCCATGTCATCCTCGGCCAAGCGGCGCGCAACACCGGCAGCGAGGTTTCGCTGGCGGCATCCGGGGTGCAGGTGCTGACCACGCTGGGGCTGGGCCTCGGCGATGTGTTCGCCGGCGTCGACGGGACCACCGGCGGTGGCTTGGTGCTGAACAATGGCGGCGCGGCGCGGACCGCGGCGCTGAAGCTCGACCTGGCGAACATCGCGCTTGGCACGGGCGCGCCGATCGACAGCCTCGATCTTGACCGCGACGCCGACGCGGCGGAGCCGCTGGAGCTTGGCGCCAACGAGGCGTCGCGGCTCAGCTTCCTCGGCGCCGATATCGGGGCGTATCAGACCGCGCTGGTGGTGAATTCGACGCTCGACACCAGCGACCCGAACGACGGCGTGACCACGCTGCGCGAGGCCATTGAGTTCGTCAACGCCGCCGGGCTGGCTGGCGCGGCCTCGATCACCTTTGACGCGGGCCTGTTCGCGGGCGGGGCGACCATCACGCTGACCCAAGGGCAGCTCGCGATCTTCGCCGCCATGTCCATCGACGGCGATGTCGACCGTGACGGCCGGGCGGACGTGACGCTGAATGCGGGCGGCGTCGGCCGCGCGCTGGCGCTGACCGCGGGCGCCGATGCGGCGATCAACGGGCTGATCTTCACCGGCGGGTCGGCAAGCAGCGGCGGCGGC
>JBLIKI010000121.1:0-8153 GCA_047636235.1 Paracoccaceae bacterium
TGCCCGGTGACAACCTGAAGTTCGAGGTTGAGCTGATCGCCCCGATCGCGATGGAAGAGAAGCTTCGCTTCGCCATCCGTGAGGGCGGCCGCACCGTTGGCGCGGGCGTCGTGTCGAAAATTCTCGACTGATACCGGCCCCGGCCCTCGGGCCGACCGTTGACATCGAAGGGCCGCTCCGGGCAACCGGGGCGGCCTTTTCGCATCTCCGAGGTGGATCGATCCGTCGGACTGGCCCGCCCGCGCCGAGCGCGCTAGGTTGACCCTGTGGCCGACGGGCCGCCCTCGCGCCTCATGCGAAAGGACAGGCCATGGCCAGACCGTTCCTCGACGCCGCCGCGCGGCACCCGCTGACCATGCCGGGGGGCGGGGTGCATCCCGGCCTCGTGCATCTGGCGCGGGTGATCGAGCATCCGAACATCGACGCAGGGGATCACAGCTATGCGTCCGATTTCGGCGACGTGACCGATTGGGCGAGCCACCTCGCCCCCTATCTTTATCCCGGCGCGCCGGAGCGGCTGATCATCGGGCGCTTCGTGCAGGTGGCGCACGGCGCGCGGTTCATCACCGCGTCCGCCAACCATCCCCGGCGGGGGATATCGACCTATCCGTTCGCGATATTCAATCCCGACACCACGGGCGCCTATGCCGCCGAGGTGGCGGAGACCGGCGACACGGCGATCGGCGCCGACGCCTGGATCGGGCATGGTGCGCTGATCCTGCCGGGGGTGACCGTCGGCCCCGGCGCGATTATAGACGCGGGCGCGGTTGTGGCGTGCGACGTGCCGCCCTTTGCGGTTGTCGCGGGCAACCCGGCCCAAGTCGTGCGGATGCGGTTTTCCGCGGCCGAGGTGGCGGACCTGCTCGGGGTCCGCTGGTGGGACCGGCCGCTCGACTGGATCGCCGCGCATCAGCGGGTGATCGAGGCCGGGGACGTGTCCGCGCTGGTGCGGGCCGCGCGCGGGGGCGATCAGTAGGCCGGGTGCTCCTTATCCTCGGCCAGCGGGTCGTCGCACAGGGTTGAGATCGCGCGCTTGATCGCCGCGCGCCGGTCGTTGCGATGATAGACCGAGCGGGCCAGCGCCACGAACTCCGCGCCGAAATCGCCGCGGGCCTCATGCGCACGAAGGGCGTTCTCGATGTCCCACAGCGCGGCGTTGACGGCGAACAGATCGGCGGTCAGCGCGTCGAGCGCCGCGGACGAGGGGGTGGCGGCGTCGCGCGCGGCGGTCAGCGCCGACAGCGCGTGAAGGGCGGCGTTGCGGCGGGCCGGGGCCTCGAACCGCTCGGCCTTGAGCGCCAGGATGGTGATGCGGTCGATCAAGTCGCCCGCGCCGATCGGGGCGCTCACGAAGCCCGTCATGCGTGCGCGCGCGCACGCAGCGCGGCCTCCACTTTTGCGAACACGCCGTCCCAGTCGCCGGGCGTCTCTTGCCGGAACAGGCGCATCGAGGGGTGCCATGGCGTGCCGTCCTCCCCAGTGCCGTCCCCGCCCGCTCCGTAGATCCAATAGGGCGCGGCGGCGAGCAGGTTCCACGTCTCAGCCCCAAGGCTGGCGGCCAGATGCGCCGCGGCGCTGTCGACCGAGATCACGAGATCCAAGCGCTCGATCATCGCGGCGCAATCAGCGAAATCCGTCTCATCCCCGCTGGCGTCGATGATGATCGCGCTGGCCGATGATGCGCGAAACTGCGCGAGCAGCGGCCCTTTATAGAGGCTGAACAGCTGCACGCCGGGGATCGCGGCCAGCGGCAGGAACCGCGTCACCTCCACCGAGCGTTTGTGATCGCCGCGATAGGTGACCGAGCCCGCCCACATCACCCCGACCTTAAGCCGCTCCTTGAACGGCGCCGCGATCCGGGCGGCGCGGGCGCGCGCATCGGCGGGGATGTGCAGCGGCGGGGCGGGCGGGATGGAATCGATCGAAAGGCTCAGCAGGCGGGGCAGCTCCATCATCATCACCGCCGCATCGACCCGGGGAGCGGGGACATCCGGCGCCAGCAGCGCATCGCAGCCCGGCAGGCCGCGCATCAGCCGCGCCAGCGGCGGGCGGCAGGTCAGCAGCACTTGCGCCCCGGTGCGTTCTTTCAGCGGCGCGATCAGCCGCGCCATCAGCAGCGTGTCGCCAAAGCCTTGCTCGGGCAGCACCGACAGGCGTTTGCCGCGGATATCTTCGCCCTCCCACCACGGGGCGGGCGGGGTGGGGCGGGCGATCTCGCCGATCTCCCACCGCGCGCCAAAAGCGGCGAAGCCTGGCCCATAGGCGCCGGTTTGCAGCAGCGCCAACGCGCGTTGCAGGCGCAGTTCGGCGTCGCCGGGCCAGCGGGCCAGCCCCTCGGCGGCCATGGCGGCGGCATCCTCGCACCGTCCCAGCGCGCGCAAGGTCACCGCCAGCATCGCGACCGGGGCGGGCTGGTCCGGGGTCATGGCGCGCACGCGGGTGCGGACCGCCAGCGCCTCGGGCAGCAGATCGGCGTCGTGCAGCGCATTGCCGAGGTTGTTGAGGATCAGCGCATCGTTCGGCCGCGCCTGATCCGCGCGGCGCTGGCAGATCACCGCGGCGGCGTGGTCGCGCCGGGCGCGCAGCAGCGCCCCGAGGTTGGACCACGCCCCGGCGTCGTCGGGGCGCAGCCGCAGATAGGCGCGCCAGCCCGCGAAGGCGCGGTCCGACGCCCCGGCGCGCTGATCGCGCAGGGCGGCGGCGCGCAACGCCTGCGGCGTCAGGCGCTGCGGTTGCGCGGCGTCAGGGGCGGCGTCGGGGGCGGCGACTCGCGCGGCGTCAGGCTTCGGGGCGGGGGGGGCGGGTGTGGCTCGGGTCATCTGGTCGGTCTCTCTCCCGCCGCGCGCGGGTCAGCCGGCGGTCTTGATCCAGCGGTGCAGATAGCTTTTGCCATCGTCGAGGATGATGTCCGCCTGGAAATAGCGCACCCCGTCCTGTTCCATCATCATGGCGTGAGAATTCATGAACATGAAGTGTCCGGTAACGGTCAACGCCGCCGTCCAGTCCCGCCCCGGGATCTTGGACCCGTCGTTCGGCGCCCATACGATGCGGCCGCGGGCGAGGGTGTCGTCGACCTCCCTGATCACCAGCGCGGTGACGCCGACCGGCGGGCCGGTCACCACGCCTTTGACCGGGTTGTAGGGGGCGTAGGTACCCTCCCACTGGCCTTCCAGTTCGGCCCTCATTCCGCTGTGCAGGCGCACTTCGGCGATCGATCCGCCGCCTGATTCGAACCGGGTGACGGGTGCGGGGGCGCCGGGGGTCACGGGGGCGCAGGCGGCCAGCGCGGCGACGACAAGGAAGGTGGCGGCGAGGATGGCTTTCATGGCGAGACTCCTGCCTCGGCGCCGCAAGGGCGGCGCGGGGGGCGTGGCGGTGGCGCGCCGCGATCAGGGAGATGCGGTCGGGCGCCGTCGCGGTCGGGATCATACCGCGCCACGCGCCTTCGGCAACCTGTGGCGGCCCCTTGGGGCGCCCTGTCGCGGCGCGCCGGCGGGCGATCCGCCGCGCGCGGGCCGTCTTCGCGCGTGCAAAGGGTTGTTTCGCGCGCGCAAGGCGTTATCGAGGATTCGTGCGGCGCCGGGTCTTTCCATGCAGGCCCGCCAAGGGTAGGTCTGTTCTGTTAGCACGCGCCCGACCACCCAGCCGGGCGTGGCAACCGCATACCGCGCAAGGGGGATCGCCATGACCGACCAGCCTGACAGCGCGAAGCACCGCGAGGGCCAAGACGGCGCCGCGCCCAAGACCGTAACCGCGCCCGAAACCGCACCTGCGCCTGTGCGCGAACCGAGCCGCGAGGAACGCGCCGAGGCCCGCGCCGAAGCGCGCGCCGAAGCTCGGCGCGACCAGCCCGAAGACCCGCGCAAGCACGACCGCGACGACGAATACGGGCTGGAGCGCGAGATCGTCCAGCGCGTGCGCGACGCGGTGGAAGATGGCGACCGCGAACGGCTGCTCGACGAGGTCGAAGATCTGCACGCCGCCGACCTCGCCGACTTGATGGAGCAGGTCGGCCATGTCGACCGCGCCGAAATGGTGCGGATGCTTGGCGCCGACATGGACCCCGACGTGCTGTCGGAGCTAGAAGAGGACGTGCGCGACGACGTGCTCGACGCGATGACGCCCGAGCATCTGGCCGCGGCGGCGAAGGAACTCGACGCCGACGACATCGTCTACATGATCGGGGACCTTGAGGACGAGGTGCGCGACGGCGTGCTGGCGGCCCTCGACCCTGTGGACCGCACCGCGGTCGAGCGCGCGCTGGAATACCCCGAGTACACCGCCGGCCGCCTGATGCGGCGCGAATTGGTGACCGCTCCGCCGTTCTGGACCGTGGGGCAGATGATCGACCATATGCGGTCGCGTGACGATCTGCCGGACGAATTCACCGACATCATCCTGATCGACCCGGCGATGAAGCCCGCTGGGCTGGCGCCGCTGAGCCGTGTGATGGGCGCCGGGCGCGACACCAAGCTGGCGGATCTGGCGCGCGACGACATGCGGATCGTGCGCGCCGAAAGCACGCAAGAGGACGTCGCCTACGCGTTCAACCAATACCACATGATGTCCGCCCCGGTGGTGGATGAGGCCGGGCGGCTGGTCGGCGTGATCGCGATCGAGGACGCGATGACGGCGCTCGGCGAAGAGGCCGAAGAGGATCTCAAGCTGCTGGCGGGCGTTGGTGACGAATCGCTGTCGGACAAGGTGTGGGAGACCGCCAAGCTGCGATTCCCGTGGCTGGCGGTGAACCTGGTGACGGCGATCATGGCGTCGATGGTGATCATGCAGTTCGACGCCACCATTCAGGCGGTGGTGGCGCTGGCGGTGCTGATGCCGATCGTGGCGAGCATGGGCGGCAATGCGGGCACTCAGACGCTGACGGTGGTGGTGCGCGCGCTGGCGACGCGCGATCTGACGCGCGCGAACATGTGGCGGATCATCGGGCGCGAGGCGCTGGTGGGGCTTTCCAACGGGCTGGTGTTCGCGGTGCTGATCGCGGTGGTCGGGCTGGTCTGGTACGACGATCTGCGCCTGAGCGCGGTGCTGGCCGCCGCGATGGTGGTCAACCTTTTGGTCGCCGGGCTGGCGGGTATATTGATCCCGATCGGGCTGGAGAAGGTCGGCGCCGACCCGGCGCTGGCGTCGGGCGCGTTCGTGACCACGGTGACCGACGTGGTCGGGTTCTTCGTGTTCCTCGGGCTGGCGGCCGCGGTGCTGCTATAGGGGGCGCGGGCGGCCTCGGGGGCCATGCGGCCCCGCTCGGCCGCCCGGCCTTCGCGAACGGCGAAGGCGGCCCCGCCGATAGGGGGCGCCTTCGATGGGGTTGATTTCCCCGGCCCGCGGGCTTCCATTGCGCCCTGATGAAAATTTCGACGTGCTGATGCAGCAGGAGCCAGACCTTTGACCAAGATCCCCGCCTCGATCGACGCCATGCAGCAGACCCTCGCGGATGTCGGCTATGTCGCGGACCGCGCCCTGTCGACCATCGCGTTTCTGGCGCTGAAGCTGGGGCGGCCGCTGTTCCTTGAAGGCGAGGCGGGGGTCGGCAAGACCGAGATCGCCAAAGCGATCGCGCAGGCGCTCGGCCGCCGTCTGATCCGCTTGCAGTGCTATGAGGGGCTGGATGCGGCCTCGGCGGTCTATGAGTGGAATTTCCCCGCCCAGATGGTCGCGATCCGCACCGCGGAGGCATCGGGCGGCGCCGACCGCAAGGCGCTGACCGAGGAGCTGTTCTCGGAAGATTTCCTGATCGAG
Source organism: Paracoccaceae bacterium (assembly GCA_047636235.1). Lineage (GTDB taxonomy): Bacteria > Pseudomonadota > Alphaproteobacteria > Rhodobacterales > Rhodobacteraceae > JBOCEF01. Next base: position 5,755 of record JBLIKI010000121.1, read on the forward strand.
CGGCCGCTGCTCGAGGCGATGCGCCCCCAGCCTGGCGGCGCGCCGGTGCTGCTGATCGATGAATTGGACCGCACCGACGAGCCGTTCGAGGCGTTCTTGCTCGAGGCGCTGTCGGATTTCCAGGTCACCATCCCGGAGCTTGGCACCATCAAGGCAGAGGAGGCGCCGATCGTCATCCTCACCTCCAACCGCACGCGAGAGGTGCATGACGCGCTGAAGCGCCGCTGCCTTTACCACTGGGTGGAATACCCGAACTTTGAGCGCGAGCTGGAGATCCTGACCGCCCGCGCGCCCGAAGCGCAGGCGGAGCTGTCACGCCAGGTGGTCGCCTTCGTCCAGCAACTGCGCACCGAAGACCTGTTCAAGAAGCCCGGCGTGGCGGAGACGATCGACTGGGCGAAATGCCTTGTGGCGCTGGATGCGATCCAGCTTTCCCCGCAGGTGATCGCCGACACGCTGGGCGCGATCTTGAAATATCAGGATGACATCGCGAAAATCCAAGGCTCGGAGGCGACGCGCATTCTGGCCGAGGCCAAGCGGGCGTTGGGGCCGGTCTGATGGTTTCCTTCGCCGATCTCGGGATTCCCGAGGACGGGAAGCTGCCGCACAACATCGTGCACTTCGCGCGCGCGCTTCGGGCCGCCGGCCTGCCGGTCGGACCGGGGCGGGTGGTCGACGCGGTGCGCGCGGTCGAAGCCGCTGGGTTCTCCTCCAAGCATGATTTCTATCACATCCTTGCGGCGTGCTTCATCTCTCGCCCCGAGCATCGGTTGATCTTCGCGCAAATTTTCCGGCTGTTCTGGCGTGATCCGCAATTTCTCGAGCAAATGATCTCGATGCTGTCGCCGATGGTGCGCGGCGCGTCGGAACCGCATAAGCCGAAAGACGCCGAGCGTCGCGCCGCCGAGGCGTTGCTGGAGGGCGCCGACGCGCCGCCCCCGCCGCCCCTTGAGGAGCAAGAGGGCGAGGAGATCGAGATCGACGCCACGCTGACCTTCTCCAAGGACGAGCGGCTGAAGAACCTTGATTTTGAGCAAATGACCACCGCCGAGCAAATGTTGGCCAAGCGCGCCATCGCCCGCATCGCCCTGCCGGTGAAGCCAATCGCCAGCCGCCGGACCCGCGCCGCAGCCCATGGCCGCACGCCTGATTGGCGTGCCACGATGCGCGCGGCGATGCGCCAGGGCGGCGACATCCACGAAATCCGCCGCCGCGCGAAGGTGGAGCGCTGGCCATCCTTGGTGACGCTGTGCGACATCTCCGGCTCGATGTCGTCCTACAGCCGGATGCTGCTGCATTTCCTGCATGCCGCGAGCAACGCAAAGGGCGTGGGCTGGGCCAAGGTCCACAGCTTCACCTTCGGCACGCGGCTGACCAACATCACCCGCCATTTGCGCCAGCGCGACGTCGACGCCGCCTTGCGCGCGGCGGGGGCCGAGGCGCAGGATTGGGAGGGGGGCACTCGCATCGGCGCCTGCCTTGAGGAGTTCAACCGCGACTGGTCGCGCCGAGTGCTAGGCCAAGGCGCGGTGGTGCTGCTGATCACCGACGGGCTGGACCGCGATGACCCGGAACGCCTGCGCCGCGCCGCCGAGCGCCTGCAATTGTCGTCGAAGAAGCTGATCTGGCTGAACCCGCTGCTGCGGTGGGACGGGTTCGCCCCCAAGGCGGGCGGCGTCAAGGCGTTGCTGCCGAACGTCGACAGCTTTCGCGCCTGCCACAATGTCGACAGCCTGCAAGGGCTGGCGGACGTGCTGACCAAGCCCGACGACATGGGCGACAAGCGACGGCTGATGGCGTTGTTGGAGAAGTAGCGTCAGCCGCCGCAGCCGGACGCGCCCGTCGCCAGCCGCTCGGCAGCGGGGTCGTGCCAGCGCAGCAGCAGGCGGCGGGGCAGGGCGCGGGCGTGCAGCCCGCCCCCGGCGAATTCTGGCGATTGGCCGCGGATCGCGCGCCGTTCCGCCTGCGCGCGGTTCGGGTCGATGTCGGGCGTGCCGGGGGGCGCCGCATCGGAGAACGGGTGCAACAGGTCCGCCACCGTGCGGGCGAACGCATAGCCGCCGCTGAAATCGAACCACACGGCGTGGAGCGTGCCTTCGGGCGCGGTCCAGATCAGCTCCGCCGCGCCGGGGCGTCCGCCTTTCGGGGGGGCGGCGCAGATCGCGTCGGGGGCGCCATAGGTCTGCGCTAGCGCGTCGAACAGGTCGGCGGCGTCTCCCACGCCCGCATCCGCCCCGCGACGCTCCATCAACACTTGCCGCAGGCCCGCGTCGTCGAACTGCCACAGGGCGCGAAACGCCAGGCCGCCGATCTTGGCGTCAGACACGACCCGCGCGGTCAGCCCGGCGCCGTATATCAGCCCCGGCTCGATCACGCGCCCGTCCACCGCATCCGGCCCG
>JBLIKI010000122.1:0-8140 GCA_047636235.1 Paracoccaceae bacterium
CGGGCGGCGTCACCATCTGGCTGGTGGAAATGTTCACCACCGAAGGCGACAGCTTTTCCGCAAGGTCGGCGAAGCTTTCAGGCGCGCCACGCGCCACCGCTTGCGTCACCGGAACCAGCGTTATCATCAGCGCGGCGGCGATCATCGCTACACCGCGGGCGAGCCGTGCGATGCCGGTTCGCGCCACTCCGGGGCCGGCCGCCATCAGCGAACTGGGATGGATCATCGGTACTCTCCTTTTTGGGCGGATCGGCGCCGGGAGGGTTGGAATGGCGGGGCCCGAACGACGCGGGCCCCGCCAAAGGGTCACTGCGGCGCGGCTGCCCCGTTGAGGTACTCAAAGAACTCCGACGTCGGCGAGAAAACCATCGTGGTGTTCGACCCCTTCAGCGAAGTCTCATAGGCGCGCAAGGACCGGTAGAACGCGAAGAACTCCGGGTCGCGTCCGAACGCATCGGCGAACACCTTGTTGCGCTCTGCGTCCGCTTCGCCTCGGATCACGTCCGACTGCTTGCGTGCCTCGGACACCAATTCCACCGACTGACGGTCGGCGTTGGCCTGAACCTTTTGCGCGGCCTCCTTGCCTCGGGCGCGTTCGTCGGCGGCTTCGCGGTTACGCTCGGCCTCCATGCGCTGGAAGGTGGCCTGAAGGTTCTGCTGCGGCAGGTCGGCCCGCCGCATCCGCACGTCGATGATCTCAACCCCCAAGGTGGTGGCAGAGCGGCGCGCGCTTTCGCGGATCCGGTTCATCAGCTCGATACGGTCCGAGGACAGAATCGCGTCCGACACCACCGAACCGAGCACTTCGCGGATCGAAGCGTTCAGGATTCGCTCGAGCCGCGGCAGCGCCGCCACTTCGTTCTGCACTGACTGCCGGAACGAGAGCGGATCGGTGATCCGCCACCGCGCGAACGCATCCACCACAAGACGGCGGTCGTCGAGCGGGGTGATTTCGAGCAAGCTGGTCTCGATCGGCAGGATGCGGTCTTCGTAGAAAGCGACGTTGTCGATGAACGGCAGCTTGAAGTAGAGGCCGGGCTGGTCATAGCCCTCGGCATTGCCGACCACCTTGCCGAAGCGCAGCTTCAGCGCCTGCTGGCGTTCATCCACGATGAAGATCGAGTTGATGATCATGAACAGCAGGACGAACGCCCCGCCGATGATGAGTGGCATCTTTTTCATCACTTCGCCCCCCCACGCGTGCGCAGTTCATTGAGCGGCAGATAGGGCACCACGCCCTGCCCCCCTTTCGCACCGGAGATGCTGTCGTCGATAATGATCTTATCGACCTCGCTCATCACCCGCTCCATGGTCTCAAGATAGAGACGCTTGCGCGTCACTTCCTTGGCGTTGGCGTATTCGTCATAGACCGACACGAAGCGGGCGGCTTCACCCTGCGCTTCGTTCACGACCTGGGCGGCATAGGCCTCGGCCTCCTGCAGCACTTCGGCCGACTGACCGCGAGCCTGCGCGAGCTTTTGGTTCGCATAGGCCTCGGCCTGCTTCTCGGACTTGTCACGGTCCTGGGCCGCCGCCTGCACGTCGCGGAAGCTGTCGATCACCTCGACGGGCGGGTCGGCCTTGTCGAAGTTCAGACGCACGATGTTGACGCCCGATTCATAGCTGTCGAGGGTCGCCTGGATCAGCCGCGCCACCTCTTGCGAGACAATCGCGCGGTCGCGGTTGAGAATCGGTTTGAGCTGAGAGCGCCCGATCACTTCGCGCATCGCCGATTCCGCCACCGCGCGGATGGTCAGGTCAGGTTCCGCGAGGTTGAAAAGGAACTTGGCCGGATCGGCGATGTTCCACACCACCTGGAAATCGATGTCGACGATGTTGGCATCGCCGGTCAGCATCAGCCCGGTGTCCGCGCGTGGGTTGCGCGCCAGCGCGCTCGAAGGCTCGCCGCCGATGTTGATGATGTTCTCGCGGGTCACCGCAAGCTTTTCATAGGTCACGAACGGCCAGGGTGCAAAGTTGAGGCCGGGATCACGGATCGCCAGCTCCTCGCCGAACAGCAGCTCCACGGCCCGTTCTTCGGGCGCCACCTGATAGACGGAGTTATAAAGCCACGCGCCGGACGCGATCAGGGCGATCAACACCCAGCCGCCGCGGCCGATTCCCTCTCCCGGCGGGGTGATTCCGCCGCCGCCGCCTTGGCCGTCGCCGCCGCCGAAGATCACCTTCAGGCGGTCGCGGCCTTGGCGCAGCAGCTCGTCAATGTCGGGCCCCTGCCCGCCATTGCCGCCGCCGCCTCCGCCGCCGCCTTTGTTGCCGCCTTGGTCGCCGCCGCCGCCCCACGGGCCGCCTCCGCCGCCGCCCTTGTCGCCGCCGCCGCCCCAGGGGCCGCCCGGTTTATTGCTGAATGGCATGTTGCGTCAGTTCCTCCTTGGCCGATCACGTCAACCGAAATTGGGCCGTTACGCTTGGGAATCAAGTCCCTGCTGCGCTGCGAACCCCATATCAGCCCAATCTTTCGACCGGTTTTCAGCGAACGGGGGACTTCATGGTGACCAGTTCCTCCGCCGCCGTGGGGTGCACGGCGACCGTCCGATCGAAATCTTCCTTGGTGGCGCCCATCTTCATGGCCACGGCGGCGAGCTGGATCATCTCTCCCGCCGCGTGGCCGACGATGTGGCACCCGAGCACCTTTCGCGTGTCCTTGCACACGATCAGCTTGGTTAGCATCCGCTCATCCCGTCCCGACAATGTGTTGACCATCGGGCGGAATGCTGCGGAATACACCTCTATGGGACCGAGCGCGCGGGCCGCTTCCTCGCCCAGGCCGCAGGTCCCTATTTCGGGCTGGGTGAACACCGCCGTGGCGACCAGCGAATGGTCGGCCTTGGTCGGCGTGTCCGCGAACACCGTGTCGGCGAACGCCTGCCCCTCGCGGATCGCGACCGGGGTCAGCGCCATGCGGTCGGTCACGTCTCCGACCGCCCAGATCGACGGGACCACGGAGCGCGAATACTCATCCACCGGAATTTCGCCGCGCGGGCCGAGGGCGACCCCGGCCTTCTCCAGCCCCAGCCCTTCGGTCGAGGGAATCCGGCCGGTGGCATACATCACCGCGTCGGCCTCGACCTCGGTGCCGTCGGTGAGGCTGACCACATAGGCGCCGGGCGTGCCGTCAATTCCGTCCACGTCGCACATGGTCCGCAGGTCGATCCGGCGTCCGCGCATCGCGTCGGCGACGTGGCTGCGGACTTCGTCGTCAAAGCCGCGCAGCACCTGCCCGCCGCGATAGACCTGCGTCACTGCCGACCCGAGCCCCGCGAAGATGCTCGCGAATTCGCACGCGATATAGCCGCCGCCAACGATCACGATCCGTGCGGGCCGCGCGGGCAGATCGAACACCTCGTTCGAGGTGATCGCGTGGTGCGAGCCGGGGAAATCGGGCACGAACGGCTTGCCCCCGGTGGCGATCAGGATGTGCTTGGCGGTCACCTCATGCCCGTGGCTGCTCAGGTGCACGGTATGCGGCCCGGTCACGGTCGCGCGGCAGCGGTGCAATTCCACGCCCGCGCCTTCCAGGTTGCGGGCGTAGATGGCTTCAAGCCGCGATATCTCACGGTCTTTGGCGCCGATCAGGGCGGACCAATCATGGGTTGCGGGGCCGACGGTCCAGCCGAAACCGACCGCGTCCTCGAACGCATCCGCAAAGCCGGAGGCATAGACCATCAGCTTTTTCGGCACGCAGCCGCGGATCACGCAGGTGCCGCCGAACCGGAATTCCTCAGCCGCGGCGACGCTTGCGCCATGGCTTGCGGCGATCCGGGCCGCGCGCACGCCGCCCGATCCGCCGCCGATCACGAACAGATCGTAGTCAAAATCCATCATATCCTCGTCTGCTTGGGCGCGCGCGCCTCGCGGCGCCGGTCAGCGGCGCGCGATCAGTGACTGTCTTCGTCCTCGTCGTCGTGAAACACGATCACGTCGGCGGTGCCGTCCTCATGCCCGACGATCACCTCGTCGGCGATATCGATGAACAGGCCGTTCTCCACCACCCCGGCGATGCGGTTCAGCGCGTCCGACAATTCCTCGACATCGCCGATGCGCTTGAGGTGCAGGTCGATGATGAAGTGCCCGCCATCGGTGATATAGGGCGCATCCTTGTTAAGGCGCAGCACCGCGATGCGGCCGTCGACGTCCAGCGTCTCAAGGGTCTCCTCGATGATCGCCTTGGTGATCTGCCAGCCGAACGGCACCACCTCGACCGGCAGCGGGAACGAGCCGAGGCTTTCGACCTGCTTGCTCGGGTCGGTCAGGATCACCACGCGGTCGGACGCGGTGGCGACGATCTTTTCCTGAAGCAGCGCGCCCCCGCCGCCCTTGATCAGGTTCAAATCGCGGTCGAATTCATCTGCGCCGTCAACGGTCAAGTCCAGCCACCCTGCTTGGTCAAGCGTAGTGAGCTTGATCCCCAGCCGCTCGGCCTGCTTTCCGGTGCGCAACGAGGTCGGCACGCCGACAATATCGAGCTTTTCGGCCTTCACCCGCTCCGCCAGCAGTTCCACGAACCACGCGGCGGTGGACCCGGTGCCAAGGCCGAGACGCATCCCGTCCTCAACCAATTTCACCGCCTCGCGGGCGGCGGCGCGTTTGGCGATATCTGCGGCGGAAAGCTGAGCGGTCATGGCGGCTCCTCAGGGGCGTTTCGATCGCCCGCCCCGGATCGGGGCGCGATGCTGACGACGAGTCGCCCCCGTTATAGCGACTTTTGCGCCGGGGTGAACCGCGGCCCGCCAATGGCCGCGGCGATCACGCGATCCTTACAGCTCAAGTTCGCCGGGCGGTAGAAACACCCTCCCCTCGTCGTTCATCTCACACAGATCGACGTCATCGGCGACCAGGTTCCACCACGCGGCCTTGGGGTCGCTTTGGCGCGCATAGCCATACATCTCAAACCGCACGTCGAACCGGCAGCGAGGGGTTCCGTCATCAACGTTGAACGCGCGCCCGTCGCCGGGGTGAACGTTGTCCATCAACGTAATGTCATCCCCCCACGGGCCCGTGCCCGGCGCACGGACATAAACGCCGCGCAAAAAGAAAAAGCCGCGGCCGGGATTGTCGGCGGGCGCCCGCGCCAGCACCCAGCGCGATTTGCCGTCCGCGCCTTTGGGCAGGTCGGTGATGTTCGCGGGCGGACCGGCGCAGGCCGACAGCGCGGCGATCATCGCGCCCGCCATCAAGCTCGGGTGAAACCTTGGGGTCATGGCGGACTTTCCTTATCAGCCTGCGCGATAACCTTGGCACGCTGCGCCCGGCGCGCCCTGATGTCCGCTTCGCGCCGCGCCCTGTCGCATCCGCCCTTGGGCGCGGGCGCGTCATCGGGCAATCTAGACAGGATCCATCATAGGGCGGACCGCCATGTTCCTCAGCGTTTTTGACATCTTCAAGATCGGCATCGGGCCGAGCAGTTCGCACACCATGGGACCGATGGTGGCGGCGGCGCGGTTTCTCGATATCCTGCGCGGCGGCGAAGACCCGGTGCCCGGATCGGGCGCCCCCGCCGCTTTGCGCTGCACGCTGCACGGGTCCCTGTCGCTGACCGGCAAGGGCCACGCCACCGACCGCGCGGCGCTGCTGGGGCTGTTGGGTTTCGCGCCCGACACGCTCAACCCCGACGCCGCCGACGCGGCGCTGGCGGCGCTGGCGGCGGACGGGATGACGCGCCCCGCCGGGCTGCCCCCCATGACCTTGCGCGCCTCGGACATCATCTTTGACATGGGTCCGGCCCTGCCCGGCCACCCCAACGCCCTGACGCTGGAGGCGTTCGATGCGACCGGCGGGCTGGTGCAGCGGCAGGTCTATTATTCCGTCGGCGGCGGCGCGGTGCTGTCGGAGCGCGAATTGGCCCGCGACGCGCGCCACGATCCGGTGGACGACGGCGTGCCGCACCCGTTCCGATCCGCCGCGCAAATGCTTGCCATGGCGGCGAAATCGGGCCTGAGCATCGCAGGCATGAAGCGCGCCAATGAGCTGATTTTCATGGACGAAGCGACGCTCAACGCCCGGCTCGACGCCATCTGGGACGCGATGGAGGGGTGCATGGACCGCGGCCTGCGCCAAGACGGCGTGCTGCCGGGGGGCCTGATGCTCAACCGCCGCGCCAAGCGGCTGGCCGCCCGGCTGGAAGCCGACCGCGAATCGAACCGCGCCGCGCCCCATGCCGCCACCGATTGGCTGAGCCTCTACGCCATCGCGGTGAACGAAGAAAACGCCGCCGGGGGCCGCGTCGTCACCGCCCCCACCAACGGCGCGGCGGGGGTGTTTCCGGGGGTGGTGAAATACTGGCTGGCGCATTGCCCCGGATCGCGGCGCGAGGATGCGCGCGACATGCTGCTGACCGGCGCCGCCATCGGCGGGCTGATCAAGACCAACGCCAGCATCTCCGGCGCCGAGGTCGGGTGCCAGGGAGAGGTCGGCTCCGCCGCCGCAATGGCCGCCGCAGCCTTGTGCGGCGTCATGGGCGGAACCCCGCCGCAGGTGGAGCACGCGGCTGAGATCGCGCTTGAGCATCACCTAGGCCTCACCTGCGATCCGGTGCGCGGGCTGGTGCAGGCCCCGTGCATCGAGCGCAACGGCATCGGCGCGGTCAAGGCGGTCACCGCCGCATCCTTGGCGCTGCATGGCGAGGGGGATCATGTGGTGCCCTTGGATGTGTGCATCGAGACGATGCGCCAGACCGGCCGCGACATGGACACGCGATATAAGGAGACGTCGCTCGGCGGTCTCGCGGTCAACCTTCCGGCGTGCTGAGGGGCCACGCGCCCGCCTCGGGGCGCGTCAGGCTGGTCAGAAGCTGCGGCAGGAACCGCGTTTCCACCATCGCAATCATGCCGGGCGCGTCAGAGACGACCCGAACCTGATCCCTCGCCGCGCGGTTGGAGGTGCCGATGCGAAAGCCGGGCCGAAACCGCAGCCCAGCCGCGGGCCATTCGAGGCCCGCACAGGCGGTCACGCCGATCTCGACCAAGGGGAACAGCGATATTCGCGCGCCGGGGACCACGTCGATCACCCAGTCGGGCGGGATCAGGGCGGCGACATCCTCAGCCCCCAGCAACGCCGCCGCGCGCGGGGCGGCGCGCATCAGCGCATGAAGCGCGGCCAGCGTGTGATCGAGCCGCCCATCCATGAACCCGACGCCCAAGGTCAGCGGCGCGCGGGTCAGGCGCAGGGATTTCTCCAGATCGGTGCTGTCTTGCTCGGTCATATGGATGAACCGAGGGCCGAGGCGGGCGCGCCACGCCGCCGGGTCGTCCACCGAATCCATATCGCCGATCACCGCGTCGGGGGCGTCGAACCCCGCCTCGGTCCACCGATCGGCGCCCGCGTCGGCGCAGACCACGGCGCCGGTCAGGTCCCGCGCCCGCGCCAAAGCGCCGGGGGGCGGCGGCGCGCCCCCGACCAGCAGCAGGGCCGTCTCGAACGCCAGCGGAGGCGGATCGCCCTTCACGCCCGCTCAGCCCTTGGCGGGGCGCGCAAAGCACGCAAGCGCCGCCATCCGGTCGCGCCACGCCAGCAGCGCCGTCATCTCGGCCGGGATCGCGATCTTGGTGACGCGGCTGAAATCGACGGTCACATAGGCGGTGATGTCGGCGACCGAGAACCCCTCGCCCCCCAGATGCGCGCTGATCGCCAGCCGCGCGTCCAGCGTCGCAAAGCCCTTGAGCACTCGGGCGCGGTTGGCGTCGGCCCAGTCGGGGACCTGATCCTCAAGCCCCGCCATCGCGGGGTGGGAATGGCGGAACACCGCGGCGACCGGCAGCAACAGCTCGAATTCCGCCCGGCGCTGCCACATCTCTATGCGCGCAGCGGCCAGCGGGTCGGCGCCGAACAGGGGCGTGCCCAGATAAAACGCTTCAAGATACCGGCAGATCGCGATGGTCTCGGTCAGCACCTCGCCGCTGTCCAGTTCCAACGCAGGGATCACCGGACGCCCGGCCAGCGCGATATATTCCGGCGCGTAATGCGCCCGCGCGCCCATGTCGTATTCCACCAGCGGCAGCGTGATCCCCTTGCACGCCATGAACGCCGCCACCCGGCGCGGGTTCGGCGCGGTCGACACGGTGTGAAGGCGCAGCGGTTTCGGCAGATCGGTCATGGCGGGCTCCGGCGTTTCGAGGGGGCGTTT
>JBLIKI010000123.1:0-8055 GCA_047636235.1 Paracoccaceae bacterium
TCAAGCGTGCGAACTGGGCTTCGGATAGCCAGAAGTGGTGGTCCGACATCGCAAACTCCCAACATTTCGCGGGAGCGCCTCACATCGCGGGGCGAACCGGAATCCTGTTTATGGGTCCTGAGCCTAGAAGATCAGCGAATGATGAAGGGTGAATACTGAGGTCACGTTCTTATTCAGAACCGCACCATTAACGTCTCGCCGGCCAAAGCTGCGTTCTGCACCGCTGCGCTGATTTTCCTTTGCGCCCCCGCCCACGCCGCAACCGTCATCGGCGGGTCCGATCTGCTCAGCGCCCCGCGCGCCGCCCAGATCCAGGCATGGCTGACCGGCGATCCGGAGCTGTCCTATTCCGGCTCGCCGGCCTTCACCAACGTCTATGACAAGGCGAGGGGCGACACCTTGGCGACCTTCCACGCCGGGGCCGACAACAAGGGCCCGACCTTTTCGTGATGGAGGCGACGGCCTCCGGCGGCGCCGCGCAGATCATCAACGGCTATGCGTCGTCGTCATGGAACCTGTCGGGCGGCTGGATCACCACCCCGAACGCGGCGGACCGGATCGCCTGCATCTTCAACCTGCTCTCAGGCGTGGTGTTGCAGCAGGAGGCGACGACCTATTTCGGCCAATTCCAGATGCACGGCGCAGCGGGCGCCGGACCGGTCATGGGCGCGGGCGCCGTCATCTGGGTCAACGGCGCCCTTTCGGGCGGATTTGCGCCGCCCAACACCTATTGTCTCAACCCTGCGACGAACTGCGTGGGCGGCGTGAATGCTCTCGGGGGAACGGGGTGCCAGCCCATCATCATCGGCGCGCTAGAGGGGGGCGCCATCCCCGCCGCCGCCGCGCCGCTGCTGCCGGGCGCGCTGGGGCTGACCGGCTGGGTGGCGCGCCGCCGCAAGGGCTGACGCGCCCACGCCGGACCCGGACTTGACCCGGCCATGGTTCGGGGGGAAACACGGGCGTTCCCCCTCGGCTATGATCCGGAGGCTGACCGATGCCCCATCTCGACCCCGCTCTCGACCCTGGCTTGACCGCCCGCCTGCCCGCCGCGCGCGGGCGGCTGACCCCGATGCGCCCGCTGGCCGATCTGACCTGGCTGCGGGTCGGCGGCCCGGCGGAGGCGCTGTTCGAACCCGCCGACGCCGATGATCTGGCGGCGTTCCTGCGCGACCTGCCCGGCGACATTCCGGTCACGCCCCTCGGCGTCGGGTCGAACCTGATCGTGCGCGACGGCGGCCTGCCGGGGGTGGCGATTCGCCTGCCGCTGCGCGGCTTCGGGGCCATCGAGGCGCTGCCCGATCACCGCCTGCGCGTTGGCGCGGCGCAGCTCGACGCCCGCGTCGCCAAGGCGGCGGCCGCGGCGGGGATCGCGGGGCTGGAATTCCTGCGCACCATCCCCGGCGCCATGGGAGGTGCGGTGCGGATGAACGCGGGCTGCTACGGCGCCTATGTCGCCGACGTGCTGGAAACCGCCTCGGTGGTGACCCGAGGCGGCGACACTCGCACCCTGACCGCCGCCGATCTGGGGTTTTCCTATCGCGCCTGCGCTCTGCCGCCCGACTGGGTGGTGACCGCGGCGACCTTGCGCGGCCATCCCGGCGATCCCGCAGAGATCGAGGCGCGGATGGATGCCGCCCTTGAGGCCCGCGCCAAAAGCCAGCCCGTCGGCGTCCGCTCCGCCGGGTCGACATTTCGCAATCCGGCGGGGTTTTCGTCGACCGGACGGGCGGATGACGTCCATGATTCAAAGGCTTGGGCGCTGATCGAGGCGGCGGGCTGCCGCGGCCTGACCCGCGGCGGGGCAGAGATGTCTGCGATGCATTGCAACTTTCTGGTGAACGCCGGCGGGGCCACCGCGGCGGACCTCGAAGGACTTGGCGAAGAGGTGCGCGAAAAGGTGGCCCAACACAGCGGAATTGAGTTAAGTTGGGAGATACGGCGCATAGGTATCGTTGCGCCCCGCTGACCCGACTGGCGCAAGGCCGGGCGGGACCATCAAGACACCGACCCCGCGGAACCGGAAAACCGGAGCGCGATCAGTCGGTTGACGACGGCCCCGGGGCAAGGGGGCCGGCCTTTTTCGTGGTGATGGCCGCGGATCAGGGGAGCGATGGGGGACCGGCGCCGCATCCGCGGCGCAGGCGAGCCACCCGAGCGGCCGGGAAACGGTCGCCGGACTTGGAATTGGGGCGGGCATGTCGAGCAGGACATTCTCCCGCATCGCAGTGTTGAAAGGCGGCCGCTCGGCGGAACGCGAGGTCTCTCTCGTGTCCGGTCGGGAATGCGCGGCGGCACTGCGTGAAGCGGGCTTTGACGTCATCGAAATCGATCCGGGGCAGGGGCCTGATTCGGGCTCTACAGGGCTGACCGAGGCGCTGCGCGCCGCGCGCCCCGACGCCGTGTTCAACGCCCTCCATGGCCGGTGGGGCGAGGACGGCTGCGTCCAGGGATTGCTCGAGCTGATGGAGATTCCCTACACCCATTCGGGGGTGCTGGCCTCTGCGCTTGCGATGGACAAGGCCCGCGCCAAAGAAGTGTTCGCCGCCCGCGGCATTCCGGTTTGCGCCCACCGCGTGGTGAGCAAGGCCGAGGCGATGGGCTCGCACCCGCTGCCGCCGCCCTATGTGGTGAAACCGGTGAACGAGGGGTCCTCGGTCGGCATCTACATCGTCGACGAGGGCGCCAATTCCCCCGCGCAATTGTCCGAGGACATGCCGGAGATGGTGATGGTCGAGGCGTTCGCCCCGGGCCGCGAGCTGACCGTTTCGGTGATGGGGGATCGGGCGCTGACCGTGACCGACATCGTGGCGACGTCGGGCTGGTATGACTATGCCGCGAAATATCAGGACGGCGGGTCGACCCATATCGTGCCCGCGCAGATCCCCGCCGACGTGTTCGACGCGTGTCTGGCGCATGCGCTTGCGGCGCATCAGGCGCTGGGCTGCCGTGGCGTCAGCCGCACCGATCTGCGCTGGGACGAGGCCCGCGGGCTGGCCGGATTGGTGGTGCTCGAGACCAACACCCAGCCCGGCATGACCCCGACCTCGCTGGCGCCGGAACAGGCGGCGCAGTGCGGCATCAGCTTTCCTGATTTTGTGACGTGGATGGTGGAGGACGCGTCATGTCTTCGCTGAAGGGCATTTTCGGCGATAATCAGGGCCGCCCCACCGGCGGCGTGGCGCATGAGGAGCCGACCTTGCGCGCCCCGGGCGTCGGCGCCGGCGCCCCCAGCGGCCCCGCGTTGGGAGAGCCGCAGCTGCGCGCCCCGCGCTCTGCGGGCGATGTCTCGGCCTCTCTGGCGGGTGCGCCCGCGACGCTGCCTGCGACGCAGGCCGCAACGCTGGCTGCGATAACGCCCGCGACACTGGCCGCAGCCGAACCGCCCGCTGCGGCGCTGTCCGCCGCGGTTCCCGCCGCGCCGCGGATCACCGCCGCGTCGGCCGACGCCGTGCGCACCGCCGCGCGCCGCCGCAGCGCGGTGGAGGCCGCGGCCTCCTTGCGCGACGCGTTCCGCTCCGACCGACGCGAGGCCCCGCCGCGGGCGCTGCCGTCCGCCGATGCCGCGCCGCAGAGCCGGGAGGCGCCGAGGGCCGATCCGCGGTCGCCCGCGCCGCTGCGAGACCCGGTCGAGGGGCGCGAGGACGCCCCGCGGCGGGCCGATGCGTTGCGCGCGGCGATGGCCGCCGCCTCTGCGGCGCGCCCGGCGGCCCCGCCCGCGGACTTGGCGCCCGAGCCGCGTCTGACGGCGACGCCGATTCCACGGTCGTTGTCCGGCCCGGCGTCGCTGGATCGCGCCGCGCCGCGCCCCGTCGCGCCGTTCGGGGGGCTGGTGGCGCAGGCCCGCGCAAGCGCGGACAAGCCGGCGCCAGCGCCAGCGGCGAAGCAAGCGCTTGCGGCGATGCCCGCGCCTGCGGCTAAGACGGCGCCAGCGCCGAAGACAGTGCTGGAACGGCTTGAGGCCGCCGTGCTCGCCGCCCCGGCGTCGCGCCCGCAAACCCCCGCGCACCGCGCGGCAGACGCGGCGCCCGCAGCGGCAGAGCCGGTCGCCTGCGACGCCGCATCCGCCGCCCCGCCGCGCAGCCGCGACGCGGCGCCCGCGAAGGAACCGGTTGCGGCGCCCGCAGATCCGCGCGCCGCCGCCACCCCTGCCGCCACCACCCAAGAGCAAGCGTGGGCGCTGCGGCGTGAGCCGTCGCCGCCCCCGCTCGGCGCCCGCCCGCAGGCCCATGCCGAGCCAGCCCCGCACCGCGCTGCGCCGGGGCCTGCGTTCGGGAACGGGCTGGCGGGCCTCGGCGCCGCGGCGGCTAAGACGCGCGACGCCACCCCTCGCGATGCCACCCGACCCGCCCTCCGCGCCACCCCCCGACCCGCCCCCCGATCCGGGCGGCGCAACGATCCGTCGCCCTCGCGGCTGCGCTATCGCCTCAGCCGTCTGGGGCGCCGCGCCTCGGTGCAGTTCGCGCTGCGCCATCTGGCGGCGCCGCTGGGGTTGGTCGCGCTTGGCGTCTGGCTGTGGAACCAGGAACCGGTGTGGTTCTGGGCTGAGACCAAGATAGCCCAAGTCAGCGACGCCATCGCCGCCCGCCCCGAATTCGCCGTCACCGACGTGTCGATCACCGGCGGCGGGCCGCGCCTGCGCCTGCAAGCGCGCGAAGAACTGGGGCTGACCGGCCCGACCTCGTCGCTCGCGCTCGATCTGGTGGCGCTGCGCCAGCGGGTCGAGGCGCTGCCCGGCGTCGCCTCGGCCCGCCTGTCGATCGGCCCCGACGGCGTGCTGCGCGCCGCGTTGACCGAGCGCATCCCCGTCGCCCTGTGGCGCTGGGACGGGCAATTGTCGCTGGTGGACCGCGACGGCGTGGTGATCGGCCCGGTGGCCGAGCGCGCCGACCGCCCCGGCCTGCCGCTGCTGATCGGCCCCGGCGCCGACCGCGCGGTGCCCGAGGCGCTGGCGCTGGTGGCCCGCGCCGGGCCGCTGACCGACCGCCTGCGCGCGCTGGTGCGGGTGGGAGAGCGGCGCTGGTCCGTTGCGCTTGACCGCGATCAGGTGATCGAGCTGCCGGCCAAGCTGGCGGAATCGGCGCTGGGACGGGTGCTCGCCCTGAATGCCGCCGAGGATCTGCTGGCCCGCGACGCCACCGTGATCGACATCCGCCTGCCGCATCGCCCGACCGTGCGCCTCAGCCCGCGGGCGGTGGTCGATCTGCTGCACCTGCGCGCCATGGTGGCGGGGGAGGACGCATGATCGCCCCCGCCCATTCCTTCCTTTCGTTTTCAGGCCCTTCGATGTCAGGACCGCGCCCATGAAACACGCCGCTTTCTCCGCGCAACGTCGGATGCGCGAACAGCTTCGCTCCGCGCTTCGCCGCGGGCTGCTGGGCGTCATCGACATCGGCACCACGAAAACCGCGTGCTTCATCCTGCGGGTCGATCCGGCGCGCCTCGCCGCCAGCGCCCGCGATGAAGGGCACTTGGGCGGCTTCGGCGCGCTTCGCATCATCGGCGTTGGCGTCACTCAGTCGCGCGGCGTGCGCTTGGGTGAGATCGCGGACATGGACGAGACCGAGCGCGCGATCCGCACCGCGCTGCAATCGGCCGAGAAGATGGCCGGGGTCCGCGTCGATCAAGTGATCGGCGTGATCGCGGGCGGGCGCCCGCGATCGTTCGGCGCGATGGGCGAGACCGAGATCCTCGGCCCCGAAGTCACCGAAGGCGACGTGGCGCGCGCGCTGGCGGCGTGCCCGGAGCCGGATTTGGCCGAGGGGCGCGACATCCTCCATGCGCTGCCGGTGAACTTCGCGCTCGACGGCGCGAGTTTCCTCAAGGATCCCCGCGGCATGACCGGAGAGCGGCTGGCCGTCGACATGCACATCCTGTCGATCGCCGACGCGCCGCTGCGCAACCTCGCGCGCTGCGTCCGCAATTGCGATCTGGAGCTGGCGGGGGTGATCTCCGCCTCCTACGCCGCCGGATTGTCGTCGTTGATCGAGGATGAGCAGGAATTGGGCGCCGCCTGCATCGACATGGGGGGTGGATCGTCCTCGGTGTCGATCTTCATGCGCAAGCAGATGATCTTCGCCGATTGCGCCCGCGTGGGCGGGGTGCACGTCACCCGCGACGTGTCCGAGGCGTTCTCAATCCCCTTCGCGGACGCCGAGCGGATCAAGACCTTGCATGGCGGCGTGGTCGCCACCGGCATCGACGACCGCGACCTGATCCAGGCGCCGCGGATCGGGGCGGATCTGGTGGAGGAACGCTCGATCTCTCGCGCGGCCTTGATCGGGGTGATCCGCCCGCGGCTGGAGGAGACGTTCGAGGAGGTGCGCGGCCTGCTCGATGCCGCTGGGTTCGCCGGGATGCCGTCCAAGCGAATCGTTCTGACCGGGGGCGCCAGCCAGCTGCCGGGGCTGGAGGACGTGGCCCGCAAGGTCTTGGGCACGCGGGTCCGCATCGGGCGCCCGCTGCGGCTGGGCGGGTTGCCGCAAGGCGCCGCGGGGCCTGCGTTTTCCGCGCTGGTGGGTCTGTGCGCCTATGCGGTGCGCCCGAATGATGAGCTGTGGGACTTTGACGCCGCGGTGACCGAAGGCGGGGCGACGCGCCTGCGCCGGGCGGTACGGTGGTTCACCGAAAACTGGTGATCTGGGCGCCTCGTGGGTCAGTGGGGGAGCGCAACAAGGTTGACGAAAGATTAACCGAAACCGACGAAATCAGCCGCTGCAGGCACGTTTTAGAAAGGTTTTTCGCGTGACCGGATCGCCCGAGTCAGATACGATTATCGGTAATGAGGCGTACAAATAATCGCAGCCGGAAAACCGGCGCGTTCGAGCAGTTCTGGCAAGCACAGGCGAATCCGATGACCACTTTGAATCTGACTGTGCCGGAGGCTTCCGAGCTCCGGCCGCGCATCACAGTTTTCGGCGTCGGCGGCGCCGGTGGCAACGCCGTGAACAACATGATCCACAAGGAGCTCGACGGCGTCGAGTTCGTCGTGGCCAATACCGACGCGCAGGCGTTGCAGCAGAACGCGTGCACCAGCCGCGTGCAGCTTGGCATCGGCGTGACTCAGGGCCTCGGCGCCGGCGCCAAGCCCCATGTCGGCGGGGCCGCGGCCGAGGAATCGATCGAAGAGATCATCGAGCACCTCCATGGCGTGCACATGTGCTTCATCACCGCGGGAATGGGCGGAGGCACCGGCACCGGCGCGGCCCCGGTGATCGCCCGCGCGGCCCGGGAACTCGGTGTTCTCACCGTGGGAGTGGTCACCAAACCGTTCCAGTTCGAGGGCACCAAGCGCATGCGCCTCGCGGATGCGGGGATCGCCGAGCTGCAGAAGGTGGTCGACACCCTTATCATCATCCCCAACCAGAACCTGTTCCGCATCGCGAATGAACGCACCACGTTCGCCGAAGCGTTCATGCTTGCGGATGACGTGCTCTATCAGGGCGTCAAAGGGGTCACCGACCTCATGGTCCGCCCCGGCCTGATCAACCTCGACTTCGCCGACGTCCGTTCGGTGATGGACGAGATGGGCAAGGCGATGATGGGCACCGGCGAGGCCGAGGGCGAGGATCGCGCGATCCAAGCCGCCGAGCGCGCCATCAACAACCCGCTGCTCGATGAAATCAGCCTCAAGGGCGCCCGCGGCGTGCTGATCAACATCACCGGCGGCTATGACCTGACGCTGTTCGAGCTGGACGAAGCCGCCAACCGCATCCGCCAGGAAGTGGACCCGGAGGCGAACATCATCGTCGGCTCGACGCTGGACCCGGACATGGAAGGCATGATGCGCGTGTCGGTCGTGGCCACCGGCATCGAGGCCGAGGAAGGCATGCGCGAGGCTCCGCGCCCCGCCCGTACCGCCGACGCCATCGCCCAGAACGCAGCGTATGCCGCGATCCCGGCGCCGGCTCCCGCGCCGACCCCGGCCGCCGCGCCGCAGGTCGCCGTCGCGCCGCGCTTCTCCGCCCAGCCGCTGCCGTTCGACGACGACCTGCCGATGACCGACGCCCCGGCGGCCATAGAGGCAGCCCCGCGCGTCAACCCCAACGAGCATGGCGG
>JBLIKI010000124.1:0-7992 GCA_047636235.1 Paracoccaceae bacterium
GCTCGATCATCGCCGCTTTGCCCGGCGCAACTGCATCGAGCGCATGATGGGCTTTCGGAGCCAGTTTCGCCGCGTCGCCACCCAATACGACAAGACCGCCGCCAGCTTCCTCAGCTTCGTCCAACTTGCCGCAATCCATCGCTGGATGCGCATTGTCCGCACGGCCTAGGGATCCGGCGCCGGTCCGGGGTCCGACATCTCCATTGTAAGCATATGTTTTATCGACATATCGCCACCCTTTGAGGGGATATCCCCTCGGCTCGCCTTTCCCTTCGCTCAATCCAATTTAAAAGCGCCACGATCCGTGGCGCCCGTATCGGCGTTGCGGCGGCGATCCGATCGGCGGGCGGGACGCGTCGAATGCTCCCGACACCTCGAATTTGACGCCTTTTCGATACAGTGCGCGACCACGATTAACGCCCTGAAAAGGGTGTTGCGCTACTCAACCGATCACGAAGGGTCGGGGAGGCGATGCATGCACGTCAGAATGTTCGCGGCGCTGTTCGCGTTGGCCATGGGATGCCACGGCGCAGCGGCGCAATCCAAGCTGGACATCTATGTCGATGCGGATTTCTCGGTGTCGTATGAGGCCGCGCAGGCGATAGAGCTTGGCGTGCGCGCCGCCCTCGACGGCGCAGGCGGCCGGTTGGGCGGCCTTCCAGTCGACATTTCTGCGCGCGACCACCATGGCAACGCCAAGCGGTCGCGCCAGACCATGCAGGCCTATCTCGACAGCCCTAACGCGATCGCGATCTTCGGCGGCCTGCATTCGATGCCCTATCTCACCTATCGCGAATTCATCAATGGCAACGGGATTCTGCTGCTGGCGCCGTGGTCGGCGGCCGGGCCGATAACGCGCGCGCAAGAGGGCGACGTGAATTGGACCTTCCGCCTGTCGGTCGACGATTCAAAGGCTGGGACCTATTTGGTGGATCAAGCCATGACCCGCGGCGGCTGCGCCAATGTCGCCCTGTTGCTGAGCGATAGCGGCTGGGGGCGCACCAACCAAAAGACCATGACCGCAGCGCTTTCCTTGTTGGGCGCCGAGCCCGCGTTCATCGCGATGGTGAGCGAGACCGTCGGCCCCGCGCACGCCAACGCCATCGCCGGAAAGGTCGCGGCCAGCGGCGCGGACTGCGCGATCATGCTGGCGAACGCGGTAGAGGGCGGCCATGTCGTCAACGCCTTGCACCGACGGGCGACGGGCGTGCGGGTGTTCAGCCATTGGGGGATTCTGGGGCGCGATTTCTCGCGCATGGCGCCGCACGCCATCCGCGAGACGGTACGCCTGCGGGTGCTGCAAACCTGCGGACTGAAGATCGCGGCGCAGCGCCCGGGCCCGATCGGGGTGGCGCTCGCCGCCGTCAGGGCCGGCGGCAGAGAGGCGGCGTCGCTAAGCGACATCTACGCCTCGCCCGGATTCGTGCACGGCCATGACCTGACGCTGCTGTTGATCGAGGCCGCCAAGGCCGCCGCGCTGACCCCGGCCTGGGCGGGCGACATCACGGCCAAGCGCGCGGCGATCCGCGACGCGCTGGAGCGGTTGGATGCACCGGTGGCGGGCATCCTGAAGGACTACCTGCGGCCCTTCGGTCCCTACTCCGCCGGCAGGCCCGACGCGCATGAGGCATTGGGCGCTGAAGATCTGTGCATGACCGCCTTCACCTCCGATGACCGCCTTGCGACAGCGCCTGCAGGCGGCGACTGATGATTCGGCGCGGTTCAACAACCGCGGTCAGCCGGCGGTTCTGGACCCTGATCACCGCGACGTTTTGCGTGGCGGTGATCAGCACCGCAAGCGTGGTGTGGCTGACCGCCACGCCGATCCTGCGCGAGATGCAAGACGACACCGTCGTCAACACCGCCCATCGATCAGCCGACTCGCTGGCGGCGGCGCTGCATGACCATCGTCAGTTCCTGACCTATCTGAGCAAGAACGCCGACGTGATCGCGCTGACGGTCGGCAACACCGTCGACGCCTCGCAGGTGCGTGACATGCTGGACGCCTTCGACGGTCCGGCGGGACTGTTGCGGGTGCGGATTTTCGACTTCATGAAAGACCTGATCGCCACCCATGGGTTTGCGGGCGACGAACAGGCGGCATGGGATGCGCAGGACCTCGGCGAGATCGTCGGCGCGCGGCTGGACGGCACGGGGCCGGTCGACGCGGTCGCGTTTCGGGGCGACGCCGCGGCGGGCCGGTTCCTGATCACCGTGCCGATCCGCTATCACGGGCTGGTCGAGGGGGTTCTGATGGGCGAGGTCTCGCTCAACCTGAGCGACCTGGTCCCGAGCGCGGGGTTGATCACCTCGCCGAACATTATGCGAAGCGACCGGTTGCGGCAAATGCACCCGCTCGACGACGGGCGAAAGGACCTTATCGCCGCGCCGGTGGGCGAGACCGGGCTGAGCATGGTGATGGTGCCGAACCGCGCGGCGGTGTCGATGATCGGCGCGGAGATCCTGACCAATGTGACGCTTGCCGTGTCGCTGACGCTGCTGCTGCCGTTCGGGCTGTTCGCACTGGTTGGCCGCGCGGCGATCATCGCGCCCCACGACGCGCTGCAACGATCGCGCGAGCAGCTGCGGGAAAAACAGAAATCGCTCGCCGAACTGGCGCTGATCGCGGAGATGGCCAAGGACGCCATCGCGATCACAGACCTTGAATCGCGCATCAAATGGGTCAATCCGGCCTTTGAGCTGATGACCGGCTACAGCGCCGCGGAGCTTGCGGGCAAGGTCCCCTCAGAATTGCTGCGCGGCGACGGTTATGAGGACAACGTCATCGACGAGGCACGGCGGACCCATCGCAACTACTCGCAGCTTGAAGCCGAGGTGATGAATGTCAAAAAGGACGGAACCCCGTATTGGATCTCGATCTCGCTTTCGCCGCTGGCCGATCCGAACGGCGTCGACTATGGCCACATCACCATCGCGCGCGACATCACCGAACGGCGTCGCCACGATGCGGCCATGCTGGCCGCCAGCCGCGAGGTGGAGCATCAGGCGCTGCATGACCCGCTGACCAGCCTGCCCAACCGGCGCTTTCTGGATCGGGAGATCGAGCGCCGCCGCGTCGACCCGGACCATGACACGCAAACGCTGGTGCGGATCGACCTCGACCATTTCAAATACGTCAACGACACGCTGGGCCACGCGGCGGGCGATTTCGTGCTGTGCCAGGTCGCGGCGATCCTGCGCGATGAAACCAAGGCGGAGGATCTGGCGGCGCGGGTCGGAGGCGATGAATTCGTGGTGCTGCTGGCGCCGCGATCGACCTCTCAGGACGGGGCGGGCCTCGCGACCCGGCTGCTGGGCCGGATAAGGCAGGAGATGGACTTTGACGGCGCCCCCTGCCGCATCGGGGCCAGCTTCGGGGTGGTCTCCACCTCGGACAAGCTGGTGGAGGAGCCGGAGCTGCTGATCAGCGCCGACGCCGCGCTCTATATCGCCAAGGAGGAGGGGCGCAATCGCGTCGTCCTCTATACCCCCGCGGTCCACGCGGTGGTCGTCCAGAACCGCATGATGGCCACCGAGATCGAAGAGGCGATCGAGACCGAGCAGTTCGTGCCCTATTACCAGCCCCAATTCCACGCCCGCACCCGCGCCTTCGCCGGGCTGGAGGCGCTGGTCCGCTGGCCGAACCCCAAGCGCGGGTTGTTGAAGCCGGCGGCCTTTCTGCCGCTGGCGGAAAAGCTGTCGGTGGTCCCGCAGATCGACGCGGTGATGCTGCGCAAAGGCTTGGCCGAGGTCGCGGGGCTGTCGGCCCGCGGGGTGACTATCCCCAAGCTTTCGTTCAACGTCACCGCCGCGCGGATCGAAAGCGCGGGGCTTATCGACGTGATCCGCGCCCATGGCCGCGGGCCGACGCAAGTGGCGCTGGAGATCTTGGAATCAGTGTTGATCGAGGATCAGGGCGCCGCGTTCGGCTTTCAGATCGACATGCTGCGCGAGCTTGGCGTGGCGATCGAGGTGGATGATTTCGGATCGGGGCACACCTCGATCCTCGGGCTGATGCAACTGAGCCCCGATGTGATGAAGATCGACCAGCGGCTGATCGCGCCGCTGCCCCAGTCGGAGGTCGCGGCCAAGATGGTCCGCGCGGTAATCGAAATCGGCCGCGCGCTCGACATCAAAGTGATGGCCGAGGGGGTGGAAACCGCCCGCCACGCCGAGATGTTGGCGGAAATGGGCTGCGACTATCTTCAGGGCTATCACTTCGCGCGCCCGATGCCGGGCGAGGCGCTGGAGCGCTACCTCCGCGGCTTGACCGAAGGGCCGAATGTTCTGCCCCGAGAGGCTTGACGCGTCGCGCAACTTTTCCATCTGGCGGAAAACTCTACCCCCTATTTAATACTGCATGACGGGGAAACGCGTCGCCGCCACGCCGTCGCGACGCCCCGCGGCATCGCTGGAATTTCGCAACGCAGCGAAGCGGTTGGCGACCCCTGAGCCCGATTGCGCCCCCAAAAATCGCCTCCAGACTCGCGGCGGCGGCCCCGGGGCGGCCGATCGTCCACATCTCCTCCCGCCCTGCGGCATTGCAACAACGCTCACGCCCGCGCCCGCCAATCCGCCGAGGCGCGCGGCCAAGCCCAGCCCGCCGCACAGCGCCGCAAGGTTCCAACGCACGGAAAGGTTGACCCTGGTATGGCAGTGGTGGTCACCATGTCACATCCGGCGCACACGGCGCCCAAAACCGCCCGCTCGGTGCGCGCCGAGGCGAGGCGGCGCCACGCCTCGGACCCAAGACATCGGCTGATCGACGCCAGTCGGGATGGCATCCCGTGCGGCCGGGGCTGACACGGACGACAAAAAAGAAAATACGCTTCAGGGAGAGAAACATGCTCAAGAAAACACTGCTGGCGCTGGCCGGCACGGTCGTCGCGGCGGCCACCACCTTGTCCGCCCCCGCGGCCCGGGCGGAATGGCCCGAGCGGCCGATCACCATGATCGTGCCGTGGGGCGCGGGCGGGGGCACCGACGCGGTGGGCCGCATCCTCGGAACCTTGCTGGAAAAAGACCTCGGCCAGCCGGTCAACGTGGTTAACCGCACCGGCGGCAGCGGCGTGGTCGGCCACTCGGCCCTCGCGACCGCCGATCCCGACGGCTACACCTTCGGCGTCGCGACGGTTGAGATCGCGATGATGCACTGGATCGGCCTGACCGAGCTGACATATGCCGATTACGACGTGATCGGGCAGGTCAACATCGACGCGGGCGGCGTGATGGTCGCCGCCGATTCCCCCTATGCCGACGCCAAGGCGCTCGCCGCCGCGATCAAGGCGGCGCCCAAGGGCAAGTTCAAGGCGTCGGGCACTGGCCAAGGCGGGATCTGGCATCTCGGCCTTGCGGGCTGGATGCTGTCCGAGGGCATGGACGGCGATCAAGTGACCTGGGTGCCGAGCCAAGGCGCCGCGCCGGGCCTGCAGGATCTGGTGGCGGGCGGCATCGATGTCGTGACCGCATCGCTGCCCGAAGGCCGCGCGCTGATCGAGGCGGGCCGCGTGCGCGCCCTCGCCACCATGGGCGACGCGCGCCTTGGCCTGTTCCCCGACGCGCCGACGCTGACCGAAGCGACCGGATCGGCCTGGACCAACGGCGCATGGCGCGTGATCGCGGCGCCCAAGGGCCTGCCCGCCGACATCAAGGCCAAAGCTGAAGCGGCCCTGAAGCGCGCCTATGACAGCAAGGAGTTCAAGGACTTCATGGAAAACCGCGGTTTTGGCATGGTCTGGCGCGGCGCCACCGACGCCACCGCCTTCATGGCGGGCGCGGACACCGACCTTGGCGACGTGATGCAAAAGGCCGGTCTGGCGAAATAATCCAGCCCCTTGTCACAACGCGCGCGCCCGACCCGCGGGGTCGGGCGCGCGCACGTCCGCCCATTTAGCGAAAGTCGCTTGCTATGAAAGTAAATGACGCCGTCTCCGGCGCCGTGCTGGTGCTGTTCGCCGCGGTGATGGCGCGCGAAACGCTAAGCTTTCCCGAACTGTCGGGGCAGAACTACAGCTCCGCCCTGTTCCCCCAGATCATCGCCGTGCTGATGGCGCTGTGCGGTCTGGCGCTGATCGCCAAGGGCGTCGCCAACCGCGCCACAGTCCCATGGGCCTCGGCGCCAGACTGGGCGCGATCGCCGCGCCATATCCGCAATTTCGTCGTGCTGATGGCGTCGATGGCGTTCTATATCGCCGCGTCCCACGCGCTTGGCTTCATCCCAACCGCGATCATCGTGCTGATCGCCACCATCACCACGATGCGCGGGCTGCGCAAAATCGGGTCGACCGTGGTGATCGCGATCATCGCGGCCATGGCGATGCAGCAATTCTTCGGCGGGATGCTGCGCGTCCCCCTGCCCTACGGCATCGTGCCGCCAACCTGGTTCTGAGGGGACCCTGAGCATGGAAACCACCGCGCTCGCCTTCGGGCTGATCTTCGACCCCTATGTGCTGGGCGTGATGCTGGTGGCGGGCATGTTCGGCCTGTTCATGGGCGCGATCCCCGGCCTGTCTGCCACCATGGCCACCGCGCTTCTGGTCCCGGTGACATTCTTCATGGACCCGGTTCCCGCGCTGGCCGCCATCGTCGCGGTCACGGCCATGGCGATTTTCGCGGGCGACATCCCCGGCGCGCTGCTGCGGATGCCCGGCACCCCGGCCTCGGCCGCCTATTGCGACGAGGCGTACGCCATGACCCGCAAGGGCAAGGCGGAACTGGTGATGGGGGTCAGCCTGACCTCGGCCGTGATCGGAGGCATCTTCGGCAGCATCGTGCTGGCGACCTCGGCGCCGCTATTGGCGGAGATCGCGCTGAAATTCAGCTCGTTCGAGTATTTCTGGCTGGCCTGCATCGGGCTGACCTGCGCCGCCTTCGTGTCGAGCGGCAGCGCGGTCAAGGGGCTGGTGTCGCTGCTTTTGGGCCTGTTCATCGCCACCATCGGGCTGGACCCGATCTCAGGCCATCCGCGGTTCACCTTCGGGTCGGTCGAGATGCTGGGCGGCATCAACTTCATCCCGGTGATGATCGGCATGTTCGCGCTGGCCGAGGTGATCCGCGCGATGGTGTCGCTGCGGCCCCCGGTGCAGCTGCCGCAGAAATCGATGGGCAACATCTTCTCCGGGCTGGGGTCGATTCTGCGCACCAACAAGATGCCGCTTTTTCGCGGCAGCTTGATCGGCACCGCAGTGGGGGCGCTGCCCGGCGCCGGGTCGGACATCGCGGCGTGGATCGCCTATGCGACGTCCAAGAAATTCTCCAAGACGCCCGAAAAATTCGGGACCGGCCACCCCGAGGGGATCGTCAGCGCCGGGGCGGCGAACAATGCGGGCCTTGGCGGGGCGTGGGTGCCGGCGCTGGTTTTCGGGATTCCAGGCGATTCGATCACCGCGATCGTGATTGGCGTGCTGTACATGAAGGGCATGAACCCCGGCCCCACCGTGTTCCTGTTCCATCCTGAGCTGATCTACGCGGTGTTCCTGTCGTTTTTCGTGGCGAACTTGATGCTGCTACCGCTGGGGTTCGCCGCGATCAAGACCTCGCGGCGGCTGCTGAGCGTGCCGCGCGAGGTGCTGATGCCGGTGATCGCGCTGTTCTGCATCGTCGGTGCGTTCGCGATCAACAACACGGTGTTCGACGTCGGGGTGATGCTGGCGCTCGGCCTGCTGGCCTGGGGGATGGAGGAGAACGGCTTTCCCATCGCGCCCGCGATTCTCGGCCTGGTGCTGGGCCCGCTGCTGGAGGAGAACTTCATGACCTCGATGATCAAGGCCGACGGAGTGCTGCTGGCGTTCTTTGAGCGGCCGATCGCCGCCGGGCTGGGAATTCTGACGCTGCTGATCTGGGCGTCGCCGATGGTGGCGATGTTGCGGCGCAAGCGGGCGGGATGAACCGCCCGCAGCCCGGATGTGCGAAAGGCCGCCCCAAGGGGCGGCCTTTTTTGTGCCGAGCGGAAAGCCGCAAAGGTGCGGATCAGTCGTGGTCGCCGCTGTCGCC
>JBLIKI010000125.1:0-7949 GCA_047636235.1 Paracoccaceae bacterium
CGACCGATCCCTGGATTATGAAGTGCCGCCGCCTTGCGCGGGACTACGAGCAGCTCCCGTCCGTCGTCGAAACTCTCATCACCATCGCAGCATCCGCAACACTCCTCAGGCGATGGGCATGACCCTTCTCAAACACGTTCTCAGGCCACGCTGTCAATTCTCGCCACTCTCGCTTGCGCTCCCACGCCCGCAGTCGCCAGCTCCATTCTGGGCGCGGATCTGTCCAGCTTCACCGTGCTGGGCGCGTTGACGGCCACCAACGTTCCCACGAACGTCATCTACGGGAATGTCGGCGTCTGGGCGGGTACGGCGATCACCGGCTTCGCCAGCACGTCCGGCGTCGCGGTGTCCGATCCTCCGGTGACCGGGGGGCTGATGCATTCGGCGACCGGGCTGGCGCAGTCGGCCCAAGGGCAGCTGACGACGGCGCGGAACGATCTCGCCTCGCAGGGCGCGGGCGCCCTGCTAACCGCCGATTCTGCGGGCCCGACCAACCTGTCGGGTGCGCTGATCCTCGACGGCGGCGGCGGCGCCAACGCCGCATGGGTATTCCAGATGCCGAGCACGCTGATCACCTCGCCCAACGCGGTGGTGAGCATGGTTGGAACCGGGTCGGTCGCGGGCCTTTTCCGGAATGTCGGCAGCTCGGCGGAGCTCGGCGCCTACACGAGATTTATGGGCGACGTCCTCGCGTTGACCTCGGTCGACACCAAGACGGGCGCGAGCAATCAGTGCGGGCGGCTTTTGGCCGACACAGGCGCGGTGACGCTGGTGCAAAACAGCCTCTCGGGTCAGTGCGGCGGCGCGCTGCGTGGCAGCGGCGGGCTGGGCGCCGCCTTGACGTAATGGGCGGGGCAGGCGCGCGCGAGGCGTCGATCCTGGCGCGCGCGCCGCTTGCGGCGGCGCAGGTCCCTGGGGCCTTCGGGCTGCTCGCGCTCAAGCTGGCAGGGCTGGGGGTGCTGCGCGGCAGGCGCGCCGCCATGTCGGGCGGGGGTCGCCCTACAAGGCATGATCGGGGCCTGATCGGGGCTTGATACGCACGCCCGGCCGCGGCCGAGTCGCGGTCCACTGCGACCTCGGGCGATGGGCCGAGAGTCGCAGCCACACGCGGCACAGCCACGGCACAGGCGATCCCCTCCGCTTGCGGCAAAGGCGTGATCGACGCCTATTCCGCGGGCGGCGCGCCTAGCGATGATCGCGACACGATGCTGGTGTGGAACGCCAGATCGCCGGGCAGCGGCAGGCCGTCGCGCAGCGCCAGCAACGCGCGGGCCGCCGCGGCGCCCATGCGGCGATGGGGGACATGCATCGTGGTCAGGCTTGGATGCACCGCCTCAGCGAGGTCGATGTTGTCAAAGCCGGTGATCGACACGTCACGCGGCACCGACAGGCCCAGCCTGCGCGCCGCCCGGAGCGCCCCGGCGGCCAGAACGTCGTTGCCGCACATGACCGCGGTCGGGGCGGGGGAGCGCCCCATCAACGACACGAACGCGGCGTCGCCGGCGTCGATCGAATACTCCGCCTCGATCAACCGCTCCGGCTGCAACGGAACGCCCGCCGCGTCCAGCGCGGCGCGCACCCCGGCGACGCGTTCAGCCGCACGGTCGTTCCATGCGGTGACGCCGGCGATCATCGCGATCCTGCGATGGCCGGTCTTGACCACCCTTTCCGCCAGCTCGCGCGCGGCGCCTCGGTTGTCAAAGCCGACGCAGACATGCGGGCTGTCGGGCCGCCACGTCCAAGCCAGCACGAACGGCATGCGGCGCTTGATCAAAAGCTCATAGCTGGAGTCGGGCCGCGCTTCGCCGATCAGCAGCAGGCCGTCGGCGCCGCGGCTCATGAGCACGCTGATCTCCTTCGCCTCCTGCACCGGATCGTAGTTGGAACTGGCGATCAGCAGCGTAACGCCCGCCAAGCCCAGTTCTTCCTGCACGGCTTGAATGCCGCGCGCGAAGATCGCGTTGTCCATGGTCGGGATCACGGCGCCGATGGTGTTGGTGCGGTTCGACGCAAGCGCGCGGGCGCCGAAATTCGGGGTGTAGCCGAGCTCGGCCACAGCTTGGGTGACACGGTCGCGCGTTTCAGCGCGCAAGCGGTCCGGGAAGTTCAGGCAGCGCGAAACCGTCGCCGTCGAGACGCCCGCAAGACGCGCCACGTCAGCGATTGACGGCCGATTTGAAAACCCATCGTCACGAATGTTCACCATAAGCCTTATGACCATCATCCCCTTGCTTCCACAATATGTAAACGCTTGCATCACGAATGTCTGGGCTTACACTTAGACGAATAGAGGTGATTCGAGTCACCCGTCCAAGGGGAGGAAGCGGATGAAGGTCAAGGGCACGGTCCCGTTGGCGCTGGCCGCCATGCTGTTCGCGATCTATTTCGCGAACGTTGCGCTAGGCGCATTCGCCCAAGCCGCTTTCCTCGGAGAGGTCGCCGCGATGCTGACCCTGAGCGCGTCGGTCGTCGCGTTCGTGGTTGGCATTCTCGGCCGCGAAGCGTCAGAGGCGGCCAGCCGCACATCTGACACCAAAAAAATAAAGCAAAACCGGGAGTGAACCAACAGATGTCAGCAGATGCAAAATCCGAGATCCGCTCGCTCGAGCGCCGCAATTTCCTGAAATTCGCGGCGTCGGGCAGCTTCACCGCCGCCGTGCTCGCCGGCGCCGCCGGAACGCTGTGGTCGACCGAGGCCGTCGCCCAGACCGCCAAGGAGGAGACCGAGCGTGAGAAGGCCGCGGATCATGTGATGATCATCGCCACGGCATATGTGCTGGGCGCCTCACGGTCTTATCCGATCCTTCAGCTCGACCTGAAGGAGAACATCCAGAACGCCACCGCCGGCAAGGTCTATGTCAAGCTTGCGCCCGGCGGCCAGCTCGGCGCCGGCGGCGCGCTGGTGCAAAAGGTTCAGACCGGCACCATCCAGGCCGCGCAGCATTCACTGAGCAACTTCGCACCCTTCGCGCCGGTGGTCGATCTGATCAACATGCCGTATTTCTGCGGCTCCAATCAGCGCTTCGTGAACCTCGTGAATTCGGACCTGTGGAAGAAAGAAGTCCACCCCAAGGTCGCCGCCAAGGGCTTCAAGCCGCTGTTCTATGTGGTGATCGACCCGCGCGTGGTGGCGATCCGCAAGGGCGGCGCCGGCGCCGTGATGTCGCCGGCCGATCTGGCGGGGGTTAAGTTCCGCGTCCCCGGATCGCAGATGCTGCAGCAATATTACCGCATGGTCGGCGCCAACCCGACCCCGGTGGCGTGGGGCGAAACCCCGTCGGCCATCAAGCAGGGCGTGGCCGATGCGCTCGACCCGTCGGTCGGCGCGCTTTTCGTCTTCGGGTTCAAAGACATCCTCAGCCACGTGACCTTCACGCAGGCGGTGCCTGACAGCCAGGTCTATTCGTGCAACCTCGAATGGTTCAACGGGCTGCCCGGCGACGTGCAGGAGGCGATCGACTTCGCCTCTGAGATCACCGCGCAGCAGAATCTGGCCAAGGTGCCGGCGGCGCGCAATTACGCCATGGCCGAACTGCGCAAGGCGGGGGTGGAGTTCCACTCGCTGACCAATGACCAGCTGGGCGCATGGCAGGCCGCGGGCGGCTATCAGCGCGCCGAATGGGACCCGTTCAAGACCGAGCTCGCCGGTTCCATGGGCCAGTTCGATGCGTTGGCCGACGCCGCCGGTACGATGGGCAAATACTACGTCCACGACGCCTGAGGCGCCTGGGTTCGCGACGCCTGAGGCGTCCGGGTTCGCGACGCCTGAGGCGTCCGGTCGGACGCTTCGGGCCCCCGGCCCCCATCTGTTCACGTCCGTTGAATTCCACCCGTTCGGCCGTCGCGCCGGCGAAGGAGGAAGCCGTGCTAGAGACATTTGATCGTAACGCCGAGCGATGGGCCCTGCTGGTGTTCTACACCTTGCTGGTGGTCACCATGGCCGTGGAGGTGCTGCGGCGCGAGATATTCGCCTATTCCTCGATCTGGGGCGAGGAGGTGGTGCGCTATGCCTTCATCTACCTCGCATGGGTCGGCGCCGCCGCGGCGGTCAAGGAACGCGCGCACATCCGCATCGATGTGATCTTCGTCTACTTCCCGCCGCGCGGCAAAGCGCTGCTCTATATCTTCGGCGATCTGGTGATGCTGTTCGTCGCGGTGGTCGCGCTCTGGTGGTCCTTTGAGACGGTCTCAGTGTCGTGGAAATTCGGATCGGTCAGCCACGGGCTTCGGGTGTCGATGGTCTGGTTTCTGGCCGCCGTGCCGCTCGGCTTCGCGCTGATGGTCTTCCGCCTTATGCAATCTCTCGTCCGGGACGTCCGCGATCTGCGCGCGCGACGCCCCGTCTACGAGGGTGAGCGGCTGTTCGACTGAGGGGCCGGATCATGCTGTATAATCAACTCAATCAAACGGTCGAGCTCGGCTGGGACTTTTACGGCCCGGTGCTGATGTTCATAGCCTTCATCGCGCTCGGCGTCCCGGTTTGGGCGGCGATCGGCGCCTCCAGCATCGCGATGCTGTCGTGGTCGGGGGTGCTGCCGCTGTCGCTGCTGGGGGAATCCCTGTTCGACGGGATCGACCACTTCGCGCTGACGGCGGTGCCGCTGTTCATTCTCACCGGCGACGTGCTGGTGCGCACGGGGCTCAGTCGAAAGTTCCTCGACGTGGCCGAGGCGCTGACCTGCTGGGCCAAGGGCGGCTTCGGGTCGGCGACGGTGCTGGTGTGCGGGATGTTCTCGGCCATCTCGGGGTCCGACGCGGCGGGCGCCGCGGCGGTGGGGCGGATGACCATCGACCGGTTGGTGGAATCGGGCTATCCGCGCCCCTATGCCTGCGCGCTGGTCGCCGCGGGCGCCTGCACCGGCATCCTGATCCCGCCGTCGATCGCCTATATCGTGATCGGACTGGTGCTGGGGATATCGGCGTCGACGCTGTTCCAGGCGGCGCTGATCCCGGGGCTGCTGATCCTCGGCTCGATCTTGGTGACCAACATCGTGGTCAACCGCAAATACGCCTATGAGGGCGGCGGCGCGATCACGGGCCGCGAATGGCTGGGCAATGTCGGTCGCGCGCTAAGGGGCGGGTGGTACGCCTTTCTGGTGCCGGGGATCATCTTCTACGGCATCTTCTCAGGCCGCCTGACGCCGACCGAGGCGGGGGCCGTAGCGGTGATCGTGACCATCGCCATGGGCTTCATGCTCGGCACGCTGAAACTGTCGGATTTTCCGGCGATGATGGTCAGTTCGGCCAAGGTCAACGGGGTGATCCTGCCGATCATCGCCATGTCGCTGCCGCTGGCGCAGACCTTGGCGGCGCTGAACGTGCCGCAGGGCTTCGTCGGCGCGGTCACCTCGCTGACCGACGATCCCTATGTGCTGATCCTGCTGATGATCGGCATCCTGATCGCGGCGGGCTGCGTGATGGAGACGACGCCGAACATCGTCATCCTCGCGCCGATCCTCAAGCCGTTGGCGGACGACATCGGCATGAACGAGATCCAGTTCTGCATCATGATGATCACCGCGCTGGGGGTTGGATTCATCACGCCGCCGCTTGGGCTCAACCTGTTCGTCGTGGCGGGGTTGACGGGCGAATCCATCCTGAAGATCGCCGCGCGCGCCGTCCCCTTCGTTTTCTTCATGCTGATCGTGGTGCTGATCATCGCCTATTGGCCGGCGCTGTCCACCACGCTTCTTCCCGATGCTTACAAGTGAGCGAGGCTCCCATGACCGTCACCTATCTCAAGAAAGCCGCCAAGACCTCTGAGACCGACGCCGGAGACGTTCGGGCGACCGTGCAGGCCATCCTCGACGAAATCGAGGCCGGCGGGGACGACGCTGCCCGGCGCTATGCCGCGAAATTCGACAAATACGAAGGCAACATCATCCTGACGCGCGACGAAATCGACGCCGCCACGGCGCTGGTTCCCCAAAAGCTCAAGGACGACATCCGCTTCGCCCATGACAACGTGCGCCGCTTCGCCGAGGCGCAGAAGGCCACCATCACGGACATGCAGACCGAGATCTCGCCGGGGCTGATCGCGGGGCAGAAATCCATCCCCTGCCAGTCGGCGGGCTGCTATGCGCCGGGGGGGCGGTATGCGCATGTCGCGTCTGCGATGATGACCGTGACCACGGCCAAGGTGGCGGGGGTGTCGCATATCTCCGCGTGCTCGCCGCCGCGGCCGGGGCAGGGGATTCATCCGGCGATCGCCTACACCGCCGATCTGTGCGGCGCGGATACGATCATGGCGCTCGGCGGGGTTCAGGGCGTCGCGGCGATGGCGTTCGGGCTGTTCGGCCAGCCCAAATCCGACATTCTGGTCGGCCCCGGCAATCAGTTCGTGGCCGAGGCCAAGCGCATCCTGTTCGGGCGGGTCGGCATCGACATGTTCGCCGGTCCGACCGACAGCCTGATCCTGGCCGATGGAACCGCCGATCCCATGATTGTCGCCTGGGATCTCGTGGGGCAGGCGGAGCATGGCTATAACTCGCCGGTCTGGCTGGCGACCACGCATCGCCCGCTGGCGGAGGAGGTGATGGCGCTGGTCCCGACCCTGATCGCCACCCTGCCGCAAGTGAACGCCGAGAATGCCGCCGCCGCCTGGCGCGACTATGCCGAAGTGATCCTGTGCGACACACGGGACGAGGTGGCGCAGGTGTCCGACGACATCGCGCCGGAGCATTTGACGGTGCAGGCCGCCGATCTTGATTGGTGGCTTGGGCGGCTCAGCTGCTACGGCTCGTTGTTCTTGGGCGAGGAAACCACCGTGGCGTTCGGCGACAAGGCGTCGGGCACCAACCATGTGCTGCCAACGTCGGGCGCCGCGCGCTATACCGGAGGGCTGTCGGTCCATAAGTTCATGAAGATCGTGACGTGGCAGCGCGCCACCCGGCTCGGCGCCAAGCCGGTGGCCGAGGCGACCGCCCGCATCTCGCGCCTCGAAGGCATGGAGGGGCACGCCCGCACCGCCGACATCCGGCTGGCGAAGTGGTTCCCGGACGAGACCTTCGATCTGATCGGCCGGGGCTGATCGACATGGCCCTGCCTGATTTCAGCGTTCGCGGCCGGGTGGCCTGCGTCACCGGCGCGTCCTCGGGCCTCGGCCGCGCGATCGCGCTGGCGCTGGCCGAGGCGGGGGCCGCGGTGGTCTGCGTCTCGCGCCGCGAGGCCGACGGCATCGCGACGGTGCGCGGGGATCTGGGCGATCTGGCGTCCATCCCCGCCATCGCGGCGGCGGTCGCGGCGGTTCATGGCGCGCCCGACATTCTGATCAACGCGGCGGGGCTGAACACCCGTCAGGGCGCCGATGACGTGACGCCGGACGGCTGGCGGCGCACCCTCGATCTGAACCTGTCGGCGCCGTTCTTTCTGGCGCAGGCCTTCGCGCCCTCGATGAAGGCCAAGGGCTGGGGGCGGATCGTGAATTTCGCCTCGCTCCAGACCGAACGGGCGTTCGCGGGGGGCGTCGCCTATGGCGCCTCCAAGGGCGGGGTCGGGCAGTTGACCCGCGCGATGGCCGAAGCATGGTCCCGCCACGGCATCACCGCCAACGCGCTGGCGCCGGGGTTTTTCCCGACTGAGCTGACCGGGCCGGTGTTCAGCGATCCGGCCCGCGCGGCGGCCAACGCGGCGCAGACCTGCATCGGGCGCAATGGCGATCTGGACGACATCCTCGGCCCGGCGCTGTTCCTGTGCTCACCCGCGTCCGGTTACGTCACCGGACAGATCCTATTCGTCGACGGGGGGTTCACCGCGAAATGAAAGCGCTGGTCTATACCGGGCCTCGGGCCCTCGACTACCGCGACGCCCCCGATCCGGCGCCGGCCCCCGGCGAGGCGCTGCTGCGCGTCGACGCCGTGGGAATCTGCGGATCGGACATGCACGCCTTTCTCGGCCATGATGACCGACGCCCCGCGCCGCTGATCCTGGGGCATGAGGCTGCGGGCACG
>JBLIKI010000126.1:0-7939 GCA_047636235.1 Paracoccaceae bacterium
CGGCGCAAGCGGGCGGGATGAACCGCCCGCAGCCCGGATGTGCGAAAGGCCGCCCCAAGGGGCGGCCTTTTTTGTGCCGAGCGGAAAGCCGCAAAGGTGCGGATCAGTCGTGGTCGCCGCTGTCGCCATGGTCGCCGTGGTCGCCGCTGTCGCCCGCACCGCTGTCACCCGACCCGCTGTCGCCGTCCGACCCGCCCATCCCGTGATCGCCGTCAGACCCGCCCACGCCGTCGTCGCCATCGACCCCGGAGACGCCGTTGTTGTCACCCGCGGCGCTATCGGAGGCACCGCCATTGTCCATGTCCGCCGCCTACGCCAACGCGCCTGTTGCATCGCCAAAGGACAGGTCGGGCGCCTCGGCATAAGCGGGCATGGCGACAGTAACGGCAAGCAAACCAGCGGTGATCAGGGACTTTGACATGATATTTTTCATCTTACAGTTCAGACTTCAATTACAAGATGCTCTCGTCTGATGGCGATTTGGTTTGTTTCGTGGCTTGCAGGGTCTTTATACGGGCGCTGTCTTGACGCCTCCCTGACGCCACCGAACTCTGAACCGAGAAATCTCAAAAACCCCCCACGCGAAAGGGCCGGAGGTTCCCCTCCGGCCCTCGGCCGCCATCCCGATGGGTGGCTGTGGATCAGTTGCGGTTGCCAAACAGGCTCAGCAACATCATGAACATGTTGAGGAAGTTGATGTAGAGCGACAGCGCGCCCATGATCGCCGACTTGCCCACCACGTCGGCTCCAGCGCCGAACCGCGCCATGCCAAGGTAGTCGTTCTTCAGACGCTGCGTATCATAGGCGGTCAGACCCGCGAAGATCAGCACGCCAGCCACGTTGACCGCGAACATCAGCGCCGACGACCCGATGAAGATGTTGAGGATCGACGCCGCGATCAGGCCGAAAACGCCCATGATCAGGAAAGATCCCCAGCCGGAGATGTCCTTTTTCGTGGTGTAGCCGTAAAGGCTGGTCGCGCCGAACGCGATCGCAGTGGTCATGAACACCTGCGCGATGCTCAGCCCGGTGTAGACCGCGAAGATGAACGAGATCGACGCGCCCATGACGGCCGAGAACGCCCAGAAAACAATCTGCGCGGTCGCGACGCTCATTTTGTTGATGGTGGCGCTGAAGGCGAAAACCATCACCAGGGGCGCGAACATCACGATGTATTTCTGCGGGCCCGAGAACAGCGCCATCAGCAGCTGTTCATTGGTGCCAATGATAAAGGCCACGGCGCCGGTGATCACCATCGCAAGGCTCATCAGCCCGTAGATGCGGCTCATATACGCGCGAAGCCCGGCGTCGATCCCGACGGCCTTGGCGTCGGCGCCACGGATCGTGTCGAAGTTCTGCATGGTATTTTCTCACCCTGTTCGGTCTAGGTTGATCGAAAGAGAGGACGGAGTCCCCCTGACCCCCTCGACGTTCCATTTCAATATCGGCGCCCGCGGCTCTGGATTCAAGCGCCACAGCGCCGCGGGCGGGCGCAACCGCCAGTTTGCGGTCACGTTTTCGTCAGGCCCCGATCATTCTTGAGAGCGCAACACTTGCGCGGGCCGCGCCGACAGCGGGCGCCACGCGAACGCCAGCCCCGCCAGCAACGATGCCAACGCGCCGCCCACCACGATCACGATCGCAGGCCCGGGGGCGAACACATAAGTGGCGTCCATGACCTTTTCGATCACCGCCCAGCCTGCCAGCCCCCCTGCCACGATCGCGACCACCCCCGCCGCGGCCCCCAGCATCGCGGATCGCAGCGCAAAGCTGCGCAGAATCGCGGGCCGGGTCATGCCAAGCGTCTTGAGCACCGCCGCTTCGTGCACGCGCCGACGCTCGCCCGCCGCCGCGGCGCCGATCAGCACCACGAGCCCGGTCAACAGCGTCACCGATGCGCCCCAGCGTGTCGCCGCGGCGAGGTCTTCGAGCGCCCGCGACACCTGCGCGACCGCATCGCGCACCGCGATGGCGGTCACGTTGGGGTAGGCGCCCGCAAGCACCCGCAGCAGCCGCCCTTCGGCCTCGCGCGCCGCATGGACGGTGGCGATTTCGGTGTGCGGCGCGCCAGCAAGCGAGGCGGGGTTCAGCAGCATCAAGAAGTTGATCCCCATGTCTTGGAACTCAACCGAGCGGAACGACGTGATGGTGGCGGTGATTTCGCGCCCCAGCACCGACACGGTGATGGTGTCGCCAAGCTCCAGGCCCAGCTCACGCCCCTCTTCCTCGGCGAAGCTGACCTGGGGGGGGCCGGTGTAATCCTCGGGCCACCAGGTCCCCTCGGTCAGGATCGTGCCGGGGGGCGGCGCGGCGGAATAGGTCAGGCCGCGGTCGCCGCGGATCACCCAGGACGCCGCCGGATCGATCGGCGCCTTGTCGGCGTCGACGCCCCGCAGTTTCGTGATCACGCCGCGCAGCATCGGCGCGGTCTGGATCCGCTCCACCCCCGGGTCGGCCCTCGCGGCGGCGAGAAAGCCCGGCAGCTGGTCCGCTTGAATATCCACGAAAAAGAACGCGGGAGCGCGGTCAGGCAATTCGCGCCCGATCACGTCGCGCAAATTGCGGTCGATCTGCCCGACCGAGGCCAGCACCGCCAGCCCGAGGCCGAGCGACAGGATCACCCCCGCCGTCTCGCCCCCCGGCCCGCCGACGGCGCCGAGCGCAAGCCGTAGCGAGGTCTTGCCCCGCACCATCCGCGCCCGCGACAACCGCCGCGCGCCGCGCCGCACCAGCCACGCGGCGCCGCGCAGCGCGATCAGCGCGCCGATCACCCCGACCGCAAAGCCCAGCGCCAGCGTCCACAGCCCCGAGAACGCCACCGCCGACGCCACCAGCGCCAAGGTCAGCGCCCCGATCACCGCGATGTCCGAGGCCCTCGGCAACCCGCTTTCGGACCCGCCGATGTCGCGAAACAGCCGCGCCGCCCGCAGATCGCGCGCCTGCGCCAGCGGCCACAGCGCAAAGATCAGCGCGGTGAGGATGCCATAGAGCGCGGCTTCGGCCAGCGGCGCGAGGTAGAGCGTGAACATCGCCGGCACCGGCAGCTTGTCGGCCAGCAGCGGCCCCGCCGCCGCCGGGATCGCCGCCCCGATCGCCAGCCCGATCAGCACGCCGAGCACGGCGAGCGCCGCGATCTGGATCAGATAGACCGCAAAGATCACCCGCCCCTCGGCCCCCAGCGTTTTCAGCGTGGCTATGGTGGCGGTCTTGCCCTCAAGATACGATCTCACCGCAGCCGCAACCCCGACCCCGCCCATCGCCAGCGCCGCGAGGCCGACCAGCACCAGGAACGAACCGATCCGGTCAACGAACGTCTGAATCCCCGGCGCGGCGTTGCGCTTGTCGCTCCAACGCATTCCCGCGGCGGGGAAGGCGTCGGTCATGCTCACCTTCATCGCGTCCAGATCGGCGGCCTGCGGCAGCGTCAAACGATAGCGGGTGTCGTAGATCGTGCCGGGGCCAAGCAGCCCCGACGCCGCCAGCGCGTCGCTATACATGATCGTGCGCGGGCCAAAGCCAAAGCCCCCTGCGGCGACGTCCGGCTCGGACACGATCGCGGCGCGCAGGTCATAGTCGGCAGTGCCGAACCGCACCGTGTCGCCGATCTCCAGCCCCAGCCGGGCGATCAGCGTCGGATGCATCGCCACGCCCCAGCGCCCGTTCACCTCGGCCAACGCATCCTGCTTCGCCATGTCGTCGGTCAGCTTCAGCACGCCGTAAAGCGGATAGGCGTCGTCGACGCCCTTGACCTGCGTCAGCGCGCGATCGGTCTTGCCGGTGGCCGGATCGGTGACCACGGCCATCGATCGGAAATCCACCATCTCCGACACTTTTCCAGCATTGTCGGCCAGCCACGCGCGCTCATCGTCGTTGGCGAAACGGTAGGTTATCGAGATCTGCGCATCCCCGCCGAGGATCGTGCGCCCTTCTTGGGACAACCCCTCGGAGATCGCCATGCGCACCGACCCGACCGCCGCGATGGCCGCGACGCCAAGCGCAAGGCACGCGAGGAACACATAGAACCCCTTGAGCCCGCCGCGCAATTCGCGCCGCGCGATGCGCAGCGCCACCCACAGGCCGGGGCCGCGATTTTCCCGGTCAGCCGTCGGCGCGGTCATTGCGCGGCCTCGGCGTCGGCGCGCGCGGCGGCCCGCACGGCGGCGCGGGCGTCGGCGTCGGCGCGCCCGTCATCCTCGATTTGGCCGTCGGCGACGCGCACAACGCGGTCGCAGCGCAGCGCCAGTTCCGGCGAATGGGTCACCATCACCAAGGTCGCGCCATGGCGGTCGCGCAGGCCCAAGAGCAGATCCATGATCGCCTCGCCGGTCACGCCGTCGAGGTTGCCCGTCGGCTCATCCGCCAGCAAAATCTGCGGGCGGGTGGCGCTGGCGCGGGCCAAGGCCACGCGCTGCTGCTCGCCGCCCGACAATTGCGCGGGATAATGCGACATGCGCGGGCCAAGGCCGACGGTCTCCAGCTCCTGCGCCGCGCGCTCGAACGCATCGGGGGCGCCGGCCAATTCCAGGGGGGTTGCGACGTTTTCGAGCGCGGTCATCGTGGGGATGAGGTGGAAGGACTGGAACACAACGCCCATATGATCTCTGCGAAAGCGTGCCAGCGCGTCCTCGCCCATCGCGGTCAGATCATGGCCCAATGCGGTGACGAGGCCGCCGGTGGCGCGCTCCAGCCCGCCCATCAGCATGAGGAGCGATGATTTGCCCGACCCAGACGGCCCGACGATGCCCACGGTTTCGCCCTGGCGCACCGCCAGATCCACGCCGCGTAAAATCTCGACCCGTCCGGCGTTCGAGGACAGGACCAACTCAGCCCCCTTAAGGATTATCGCGTCGTCGGTTCGGGGGGCGGCATCGGTCATCTGCGGTCCTCTTCTAGCGCGGTTAATGTCCCGATATGGGGCGCAGTCGCGGCGCAGCAAGGCGCGCGGGGGCGTGATGCGCGCGGTGGTCGCGGGCGGGGCCGCCGCTTTGGCGCTGATGATCGCGCCAATGGCCGCCGCTTCCGGGCCGGTGACCATCGCCGCTTTGGGCGATTCGCTGACCCATGGCTATGGGGTGGCGCCCGCCGACGCGTTCCCCGCGCAGTTGGAGCGGTGGCTGCGCGCGCGCGGTCATGACGTAACCGTGATCAACGCGGGCGTGTCCGGGGACACCACCGCGGGCGGTCTGTCGCGGCTCGATTGGACGCTGACGCCCGAGGTGGACGCGGTGATCGTCGAACTCGGCGGCAACGATCTGCTGCGCGGCATCGATCCGGCGAACAGCCGCGCCAACCTCGACCGCATTTTGACGCGGCTGGCGGCCGAAGATCTGCCCGCGTTGTTGGCCGGCCTTCCGGCGCCGGGCAATTACGGCGCCGACTGGCAGCGCGATTTCGATGCGATGTACCCCGAACTGGCGGCCAAGCATGGCGTGATCCTCTACCCCAACTTCATGGAGGGGCTGGCCCCCGGCATCGACCCCAGCGATCCGGCGGCTCGGTTGGCGGCGCACGGTTTGATCCAGTCCGACGGGATGCACCCCAACGCGCAAGGGGTCGCGCGCATCGTCGCCGACATCGGCCCGGAGGTGGAGAAGCTGATCGCGCGCGCCGAAGCGATGGGAAAGGGTGGCGGATGATCCGCGCCTTCGTCGCGATCCGCCCGCCCGAAGACGCGAGCGACCTGCTGGAGGATCTGGGCGGCGATCTCGACACCGGAACCCCGGTGCGGCTGGAGAACCTGCACCTGACGCTGGCGTTTCTGGGGACCCATGACCGCCATGTTCTGGAGGACGTGGCGGCGGAGCTGGACCGCATCCGCCTGCCCGCGCCGACCGTCGCCTGCCTTGGCGTCGGCTGGTTCGGGCGGCGGCGGCCTCGGTCGGCCCACGCGCTGGTGACGCCCGATCCGGCCCTGTCGGCGCTGGCGTCTGCGGTGCTGCGCGCCGCAGACGCGGCGGGAATCGCGCCGGAGCGGCGCAAGTTCCTGCCCCACCTGACCGTCGCGCGGTTCTCGCGCGACGCGCCGTCGGACCCCGACGATCTGGCGCGGTGGGGGGCGGAGCACGCCGCGTTTCAGATCACCCCGTTCGCGCCGCGGGCGTTCTCGCTGCTGCGATCCGACCTGACCCGCAGCGGCCCGATCTATTCCGAGGCGCAGCGATATGCGTTGGCCGATCCGGCCGGGTGACGCAGGCACGCCACGTGGGGATCAGCCGTTCGCTTGCTCGAACTTGGCGATGATGGCGCGCAGACGCGCCTCCTCCATCATGAGGCGGGTCATCCACGTCGACTCGAGCCGCGACCGCTGCGCGCCTCTCCACAAATGTTCTGACCCGTTCATGTCGGCCATCCTGTTAAAATGCAACGCGTCCCCCCGAACCATGCCGGGGGGACGCGCCTAGTACTCGGGCAAAGATGCGACCGCAATATGATAGTGCGGACATTTTTTCATGTCGCCTGCGCCCCGCCGCGCGGGGCGCGCCGCGATCAGCGCGTGCGGGCCGGCGCGTCCCAGAACGGGCGGGACGCCTCGCGCATGGCCAGATCGTCGCTCAGCCCCATGTCGGCGAGGCGGGCGCCAGACATTCCGGCCAGCTTGCGGCGCTCCGCCGCCACGGCGAACCAGACGCCGACGCGGTTCAGCACCGAAGCGATCGAGAGAGTGGAAACGCGAACGGGGGCGTTGAAGGATGCGAAATCGGCGGTGCGGATCATGATGCTCTCCATCGTTGATTGTGATGTGATCGCCTTGGCAATCATCGTTGTTGATGGAGATAGGGTTTCCGGTTAGATTTGTAAAACGAATGGTTATGAACTAACACATCACGGAGATTGATATGGCGAGGAACCTCGATCTGACCGCCCTGCGCAGCTTCGCAATGGTGGCGGAGACCGGCGGCGTGACCCGGGCGGCGGCACGAATGCACCTGACCCAATCGGCGGTATCGATGCAGATCAAGCGGCTGGAGGACGCCATCGGCGCCCCGGTGCTGGATCGCGCCCGCCGCGGGGTGGCGCTGACCAGCCAGGGCGAATTGCTGCTGTCCTATGCCCGGCGGATGATCGCGCTGAACGATGAGGCCTGGGGCCGCCTGACCGCTGACGAGTTGGAGGGGGAGATCGTGTTCGGCGTGCCCTCGGACATCGTGTATCCGCATGTGCCGGGGGTGCTGCGCCGCTTCGCGCTTGAATTTCCGCGGGTGAAGGTGACGCTGGTCAGCAGCTACACCCGAAAGCTCAAATCCATGCTGGCGAGCGGGGCCGCGGACCTGATCCTGACCACCGAAGGCGCGCCAGACAAGGGCGGCGATCTGCTGGAAACCGCGCCTCTGGTGTGGGTCGGCGCGCCGGGCGGCCATGCCTGGAAGGCCCGCCCGCTGCGCCTTGCGTTTGAGAACAACTGCATTTTTCGCGGCCCCACCCAACAGGCGCTGGATGCCGAGGGGGTGGAGTGGGAGATGGGCGTGACCTCGGAATCCACCCGCACCATCGAGGCGACGGTGTCCGCCGATCTGGGCGTACATGTGTCGATCGAGGGCGCGGT
The DNA here is from genome assembly GCA_047636235.1 of Paracoccaceae bacterium. Taxonomy (GTDB): domain Bacteria; phylum Pseudomonadota; class Alphaproteobacteria; order Rhodobacterales; family Rhodobacteraceae; genus JBOCEF01. The sequence goes on from JBLIKI010000126.1 coordinate 7,544, forward strand.
CAGCCAGCACTTTGAGAAGATTTCCCATGGCGGCGCCCTGCCCGCGCTGCCCTCGGTCAAGATCATCCTCTATGTGGCCGAGGGGGCGGATGCGCTGGCGCGCGCGCTGGCGGATCATGTGCGCGACGCCTATGCGGGGGGCGGGGGCGACGCGCTGGCGCACGAGAAGCTGGCGGCGCAATAGCCGCGCGGTCGCGGGGTCATCGCGCGCCGTCAGCGAGCGGCGCCGGTGCTCCGGGGCCGCCCGCTTTCGTATCGACGCCGCGCCGAAGGCTGCGCGCGAACGTTTATTTACGCGATAATAGAATAAATATATTCCGAACGCCCGATCAAGTTAAATATTCATATCAATAAATTCAGTGATTATTGAGAAGCTGCGGCGCCTTGTGATTGGCG
>JBLIKI010000127.1:0-7780 GCA_047636235.1 Paracoccaceae bacterium
CAAGGTCGGCAAGGCCAAGGTCGGCAAGGTCAGCCGCGGGGCGAGCAGTTGTGCGGCCCCGCGGCCCGCAGGTCAATTGGCGGGTGGCGCAGGCAGGCCCAGCGCGCGGGCCAGCGCCGCGGTCAGCGCGGGCGCGATCCGCTCCGCCCCCGCGACCGAGGGGTGCAGATCGTCCGCCAAAAGCGGCGCGCCCGCGGCGTCGACCACCGCGCAGGGCGCCCCCGGATCGGCGCAAAAGATCGGGCCGAGGTCGAGCAGCACCGTCCCCGCCGGCATCGCCGCCACCGCTTTGCGCAGCAGCGCGGTGTCGCGGCGATAGGCGGCGGGCATCGCCCCCCCGCGCGGCGCCACGCCATAAAGCGCCTGCCTCGCCAGCGCGTCGGGCACGTTATAGCCCGGGCCGGGCGGGGGCGGCACGAGGATCGCGCGGATGCCGCGGGCCGACAGGTCCTCCACCGCGCGGACCAGCGCCAACGCGCGGCCCGGATCGTCGGCCAGCCGCGCGGTGAACGACCCCGCAATCACCACCGCCCGCACCCCCGCCAGCGCAGCCAGCCGCGGCGCCCGGTCGTTGAACGCAACGCAGATCGCGGATTTGCGATCATCGCGCATCGCCAGCCCCGGGAACGGCGGGCAGGCGGAGCGCGCCAGCGCAACCCCCCCCACCCCCAGCGCGACGGCGGCGCCATCCACCGCGGGCTGGATCGCCATCGCCAGACTGTCGCCCCACAGCGCGACCGCGGTCGGCGCGCCCGGCGCCCCGATCCGGCAGGCCAGCGCCAGCGCCGCGGCGTCGTCCGCCGCCCGCGCGATGTCCGTGGTGCGCGCGCCGCAGGTCCGCCCCGGCCCCGACAGATAGCTGTCGCGCAAAGCCAACAGCGCCTGCACCTCGGGGTTGAAGCGCCACGGAGCGCCGTGGGTCAGCTTGCCCGCCAGCCCGACACCAAAGAACGCCAGCGCCCCGCACACCGCCGCCACCGCGACCCCGCGCGACGACAGCACCCCGCCGGGGCGGCGGAACGGATGCTCGACATACCGCCACGACAGCCACGCCAGCGCGAAGGCGGCGATCAGCGGGATCACGACAGGCGCGCCCGAAGCCCCGCCCAGCGCGATGCGCGGGAACACCAGCAGCGGCCAGTGCCATAGATAGAGCGAATACGAGATCAGCCCAACCGCCACCACCGGGCGAAGGGACAGAAGCGCGCCGACCGGGCCACGCCCCTCGGCCAGCACGATCAGCGCGGCGCCCGCGGTGGGCGCCAGCGCGGGAAAGCCGGGGAACCCCTCGCCTCCCGGCAGCCACGCGAAACACGCCGCCAGCATCGCGGCGCCTACCAACCCCGCGGTCGCCAGCGCCCGGTGCGGCAGGCGCGGGACCACGCCCGCGGCGATCAGCGCCCCGGTCAGCAGCTGCCACGCGCGCATATGGGGCAGGAAGAACGCGTTGTCCGGCGCCTCCGCCACCCCCCACACCGCGGCGCCGAAGCTGAGCGCGAGCAAAAGCGCCAGCAAGGACGGAAACCCGTGGGGCGCGCGGGCCAGCATCAGCGCGCATATAAGGGGGAAGATCAGATAGAACTGCTCCTCCACCCCCAGCGACCACAGGTGCAGCAGGGGCTGCAATTCCGCAGGCCTGGCGAAATAGTCGGTCAGATCGGCCAACGCGATATTGGCCGCGAACACCGCCGCGCCTCGCAGCGCGAACGAGAATTCCTCCAAAGCCACCGGCAGCATCAGCGCCCACGCCGCCACGGCGCACACCGCCATCACCGCGAACAGCGCGGGCAGGATGCGGCGGGCGCGACGCTCCCAGAACCCGATCAGGGATATCCGGCCGCTCAGGGAATATTCGCTTAGCAGCAGGCGGGTGATCAGAAAGCCCGAGATGACGAAGAACACGTCCACGCCCGCGAACCCGCCGGGCATCCAATCGGCCCCGGCGTGATAGGCCACCACCGCCAGCACCGCCACCGCGCGCAGCCCGTCGACATCGGCGCGATGGCCCGGGGTGCGGGCATGATCGCCAGCCGCCGGGCTCCAATCAGGGGCCAGCGGCCCGCCGGGGGCGGGGCGCAGCATTGCAATGCGGGCCGCAGAGGTGCGGCGGCGCGGCGCGGTCACGCGAACCGCGCCTCGGCCCGCATCGCAAGGCGCCCCTCGGGGCCGCGCACCCAAAGGCGGGCGCCGTCCGCGCCCGGCGCGCCGCAAACCTCGAAGGGCTGGTCGTGAAACACCGGCGAGGCGGCGCGAAAGTTGAACGAGGCCAGCTTGCGGCCCGCGCATTTCTCGGCCAGCCCGGCCATCAGCTGCGCCAGCAGGGGGCCGTGGACCACAAGGCCGTCATAGCCCTCGGTGGCGCGCGCATGGTCAAGGTCGTAATGGATGCGATGCCCGTTGAAGGTCAGCGCTGAATAGCGAAACAGCAAGGCGGGGTCGGCGGTGACCTCCTGCATCCAGACCGCCGGTTCATCCACGATCGGGGTCAGGCCGCGCGGCGCGGCGTCAGGGTCATGGGGTTCGCGATACACCAGATCCTGTTCCTCGCGGATCGCCAGCCCGCCCGGGCCGGAGATTTCGTGCAGCAGCGTCACGAAGGCCAGCCGGCCGGAGCGACCGTCCTTCAGCGCGACCTCTTTGATCGTGGTGCGGCGCATGGCGTCGTCGCCGATCCGCAAGGGGGCGAAGAAATCGATCCGCCCCCCCGCCCACATCCGCCGCGGCAGGCCGAAATCGGGGATGAACCCGCCCAGCGCCGGGTGCCCGTCGCCGCCAAGGCCGCTTCGGGGCGCGGTTTCCCGAAAATACAGGAAATGCCACAGCGACGGCAGCGGATCGCCCACGTCCGGCGCGGCCCCGGGCAGGTCGAGCGTCGCGTGAAACGCCGACCCATGCCAGGGGTCGATCCGGTCGGCGACGAGGCGTTCGGCGGCGGGGGCGGCGGTGTCGGTCATGCTCGGGTCTCCGATATCAGGCGCAGGCGCGGTCGGCGGGGCGCAGGGCGGTCACAGACCGCTCAGCGCCGTGAAATCCATGGCGCTGAAATACGCGATCTTGTCGTCGTCGGGGGCGTCGCCTTCGACGATCACCATCACCCGCCCGTCGACCAGCGCATGGATCCGGCCATCGCCGGTCAGCACCGCCTTTTGACGCCCCACGCGGATCATCTTGCCCATGGCGCCCATCGCCTGCGCGTTGCCGAACATCGCGGCCATCGAGGCGAACATCGGATTGTCGGCCATCAGGCGCACCGTCAGCGCAGTTCCGTCGGGCTTGGCATAGCGCGCGCTGGCGAGGATGCCTCGGCCGAACAGACCGGTCATGGCTTGGCTGTCCTCGATCTCTTGGCTCCAACCTTCCATCGCGGGGGGCAGGAACCCGGCCAGGTCCTGCGCCTTGGCTTGGGTGAGCAGTTGGACGGCGAATTCAAGCTCCTCCTTGGCCAGCGCCACGTCGCCCGCGCGATAGGCGTCGAGGGCGGCTTGGATGCCGTCCTCCACCTCATCGGCGGCGATGCTGAACGGGGCGAGCAGGCAGGCGGCAAGCAGCGAGGCGCGGGCGAGGGTTCGCATGGAACGAAGCCTTTCAGGGTCGCGCGGCGCGGCGCGATGGGCGGGGCGCGATAGGAAGGGCGCGATAGGACTCAGGGGGCCAAACTGACCCAATTCGTGCCAAAGCGGTAGAGGCGGCAATCGCCGCACCCCTCCCTTGGATCGCCGCCGCTGGATCGCCGCCGCGCCGGGTGCTAGGCAGGGGGCCATGACCCCGCCCCCGTCTCCTACCGAGCGTTTCGCGCCGTCGCCCAACGGGCGGCTGCATCTGGGGCATGCGTTCTCAGCCATGCTGGCGCATGACGCGGCGCGCGCGGCGGGGGGGCGGTTTCTGCTGCGCATCGAGGATATCGATCGCGCCCGATCAAAGTCCGAGCATGAGGCGGCGATCCTGACCGACCTTGAATGGCTCGGCGTCCGCTGGGACGGGGTTCCATGGCGCCAATCGGACCGCGGGCCCGCCTATGCCGCCGCGCTGGCGGATTTGGGTGCGCGCGGGCTGCTTTATCCGTGCGCGTGCACCCGCGGCGACATCGCAGGCGCGCTGGACGCCCCGCAAGAAGGAACGCCCGGCCCCGACGGCGCCGCCTATCCCGGCCTGTGCCGCCCCGCGCGCCCCGCGCCGATCCGCGGCGACGCGCCGGGCGGGACTGCGCTGCGCCTCAACATGCGGGCCGCGATCGACGCGATGGGCGGTCCGCGCGCAGTGGCGGCGATGTGGTGGGAGGAGCTGGACCAAGGCCCCGAGGGCCAGCGCGGGCGACAAGAGCTGGACCCGGACTGGCTGGTCGAGCTTTGCGGCGACGTGGTGCTGGCGCGCAAGGATGTCGGCACCAGCTATCACCTTTCGGTGACGGTGGACGACGCGGCCCAAGCGGTCAGCCACGTCACCCGCGGGCGCGATCTGTTCCACGCGACGCAGCTGCACCGAGCGTTGCAAGCCCTGTTGGCCCTGCCGGTCCCGCGCTGGCGCCACCACCGGCTGATCCGCGACGCGGGCGGGCGCAGGCTGGCCAAGCGCGACCGCGATCAAGGGGTGGCCGAATTGCGGGACGCAGGCGCCACCCCCGCCGACATACGCGCCATGCTCGGCCTGCCGCCCGCGGGCTGACCGCCGCCGTGGGCGCGCCCTCCCCCCGCATGGGGGGGCGGGCGGGAGGGGGTCGATCCCCCGACCCGACCGCAGCGCCCTTATCGCGGCGCCCCGTCCGCCGCTCAGCGCTCCGACCCGTCCTCCGGCGTCGCCCCGATGAACCGCCCCAGCGCCGAGGTCAGCGCCGGCAGCGCGAACAGGATCGCGAAGATCCGCGCCATATGGTGCGTGGCGACGAAACTCGGGTCCGCGTCGATGGCGATGGCGATCAGCGACATCTCCGCCACGCCCCCCGGCGCGAACGCCAGCAGCGCGGCGAACAGATCGACCCCCAGCCACCAATGCGCGCCGAACGCGAACAGCCCCGATATCGCCATCAGCAAAAGCGTGCCAACCAAGCTCCATCCCACGGTGCTGAGGAACAATCGCGCCGGCACCCCCCCGAACCGCGTGCCGATCGAGGCGCCGCAGACCAGCAAGGATAGCTCCACCAACGCGGGCGGCAGCGCGCCCTCCACCACCCCGGTGAACCGAAGCAGCGCCGATGCCACCAGCGGCCCGATCATATAGGGCAGCGGCCAGCCCAGCCGCGCCCCCCCGGCCCACAGCGCGACCGAGCCCGCGGCCAATATCACCGCGTCCCCCGCCCCGATCAGCGCCGGACCCGCGCCGCCGCCGGGCGCGGGCGGCGGCAGCCCCAGCCAGCCGAACGCGATGGTCGGCGCCAGCAGCACCACGATCGCGACCCGCAAGGATTGGCTGAGCGCCACCCGCCGTTCATCCCCCCCGAGCGCGGAGGCGAACAGCGCCACCGCCGTCACCCCCCCCGGCAGGCCCGACAGCAGCGCGGTGCCGCGGGGCATCCTCGCCACATGGCGGAACAGCAGATAGCACGCCGCCCCCCCGACCGGGACATAGAGCACCGCCATGGCGATGGTGACCGGCCAGCGCGCGATCTCTCCCGCCGCCTCCACATCGAAGCTTTCGCCAAGGAACAATCCGATCAGCGCCATGAACAGCGTGCGCAGCCAGATCGGCACCATCACCGGCTGTCCGGCCAGCGCGAACGCCATGCACGCGAACAGCGGCCCAAGCATCCAGGCCAGCGGCGCCCCCATGGCATGCGCGCCCCAGCCCCCCGCCGCCCCGACGGCAAGGCCATAGGCGAGGCGCTGCATTTCGCGCCGCGACAGGCGCGCGGCCCATTCGGCGCGCAGCCGTGCGACCGCGCCGGGGAGCGTCGATGCGGTCATCGGCCAGTAATTCGTGTGGCGATTTGTGTGGCGCGCGGCGAAGTCATATCTCAGGCGCCATCAATTCGCGTTCCTCACCACCATCCACGGCGGTGTAGAAACAGGTGCGCCGGTCGGTGTGGCAGGCGGGGCCGATCTGATCGACCTGCATCAGCAGGCAGTCGCGGTCGCAATCGATCCGCAGCTCCACCAACCGCTGAACATGGCCGGAGCTTTCGCCCTTGCGCCACAGCGCCGCGCGCGAGCGGGACCAATAGGTGACTTGCCCGGTGGCGATGGTTTCGCGCAGGCTGGCCTCGGTCATCCAGGCCATCATCAGCACCTCGCCGGTGGCATGGTCCTGGGCGATGGCGGGGATCAGGCCCTTGTCGTCATAGCGCAAGGCGGCGGGGTCGAAGGCGGGCATGGCGGGCTCCTGCTCGGGCACGTTCGGGTACGGGCGGGCGGTCGCTGGGCGCAATCGCGGCTTGCGCGCTTTTACACCCGCTCGCAACGAACTATCTAGAGGGTGACGGGCGAGCCCGCGCCCCTTCTTCGGCGGAGACGATGCCATGACCGACGCAACCGCAGACGCCGCAGCGGCCCCGCAGGACGGGGGCGACCTGATCGACCTCTACTCCAAGCGCATCCTCGCGCTGGCCGCCGACATCCCGCTGGGCGACCCACTGGCCGCCCCGGACGCCAGCGCGCGCAAACGATCGCCGCTGTGCGGGTCGAGCGTGGGCGTGCAGATCACCGTCGCGGGCGGCCGCGTCACCGGCTATTCGCAGGATGTGAAGGCCTGCGCGCTGGGTCAGGCCGCAGCCTCGGTGCTGGGGTCCGCGATGATCGGACGCACGAGGGATGAGCTGTCCGTCGCCCGCGGCCAACTGCGCGCGATGCTGAAGGCCGATGGCCCGGTCCCCGACGCGCCCTTCGACGGGTTCGAGGTGCTGCGTCCCGCCAAAGACTACAAGAACCGCCACGCGTCGATTTTGCTGAGCTTGGATGCGGTGCTGGCCGCGTTCGACGAGCTTGAGGCGAAGTAAGCGGGAGAGGCCTGAGTCCGAGGGACGGACCCCTACTCCGCCCGCAGCAGCGACAGCGTGGCCGTGCACCGCTCCCCGCCCCAGAACCGGCCGAGCGTGGCGGTGAACGGGGCCGGGTCCGTCGCCACCGCAGCGAACAGCGTCATCGAGCTGCGCAGCTTGAGATCATCGGGCGATCCCATCACCTTCCGCGCCGTGCCGGGCGCCTGCGCCGCCAACGCCGTGGCCGCCAACAGCCGCGGCCCCAGAAACGGATGCGCCAGGTAAGCGCGCGCCTCGGCCCCCGAGCCGATCCCATAGCGGCGCGCCATGTCGCTGCGGCCCAGCCCGCGCAGCTGCGGGAACACGAACCACATCCAATGCGTGCGCTTCGCGCCGTCCGCCAATTCGGCCATCACGTCGTCGATGGACGCCGCTTGGGCGGCGACGAAGCGGAACAGATCGAAGGGATCGTCGAGGCGGATCATCGCCACAGCCTGACGCCGGGCCGCGATGCATGCAAGCGGGCGCGCACGCAAAAGGCCGCCGCGCTCCGGGCGGGGCGCGGCGGCAGGTGGCGACAGTCCCGGCGCAGGCGGGTCAGGGGCGGCGCGGAGGAGGCAGACCCCGCGCCCCCCGCCCTCCGCGCCCCCGAGGGACGCGGGCGCGGACGGCATGGCAGGCGCATCTGACCGGCACGGGACAACGCATCAGGGTCGCGCGCGAGGGAGGACAGGAGCCGGCCCCGCGCGGGAATGTCGACGGTCGGGCGGCACACGCTCGACCTCTGGCGGCAAGGCGCGAGGCGCCCAACCCTTCGTGGCAAGGCGCGAGGGGCCTGACCTTTCTCAGCCGGGCGCGGCGCGCCAGACCTTT
>JBLIKI010000128.1:0-7661 GCA_047636235.1 Paracoccaceae bacterium
CTGTCCGGCCTGCGCCACCGCCTTGGCCCCAAGGGTCATCGCCTCCACCCGCTTGTCGAAGATGCCGTGCTTGACCCCTTCGATCACGTCGATGAAATCGCCCTCGAGCGAGCGGACCATGCTCGCGTCGGCGATCTCCAGCGATTGGCCCAAGACGGCGCCTTTGTGCAGCAGCGGCGCGATCCGCACCTCGAGGATCAGACCGTTGATCTGCAGGTCCGCCGCGTCCCGGCCTTGCTGACCGACCCACCGGCATGGGCGGCGTTCACGGCCTTGAGCAGCTGGGAATAGTCATGCACCCCGTCGCGGCTGGCGCGCAGATGGTCCACCCCGCGGCGCAATCGGTTCGCAGCGGCTGAAACGCGCGGTTGGACACCATCGCCTCGCCGTCTTGGTTCAGCGCGAGCACCGCGGTCGCGTTGTATTCCAGCGCCCCGGTGGCTGCGAGGCGCACCCCGGCGGTGTCTTGGAACACTTTCAGGCCGTGGGCCGGCTCCGTGTTCTCCGCCATCCGGCTGTTCACCGAAATCGGCAGGTCGGTTTCCCCGTCGGCCAGGCGGCGGGTCAGTTCCGTCGCGGCGCCAAGGGGGCGGACCATGGTGCGGATCAGCGCCATGCTCAGCGCTCCGACCACCGCCAGCGCCGCGAGGCTCAGGCCGAGAAGCAGTTTCTCCATGGTCGAGATCGCAGCATCCGACCAGGCGTAGCGTTCGTTGGCCCGCCCCCGTGCGGCATCGAGGCTTTGCGCGCTCATCTCCAGCGGCGCCCCGAGCGCGGCGCCCAACCGTGCCGCAGCGGTGTCGAAATCAGCCATCATCCCGTTGCCCGCCGCCGATCCGCCTTCGATATAGCTTTCGGCCATCTGCTTGCCAGTGCTGAAGAAAAGGGGAAATTCCGCATGCACCGCCTTGATCGCCCCGCCAACCGCGTCCAACGCCAAAGTGCGCGATAGGTATTCGGCCTTTGTGGCATTGGCGTAGAACGGTTCCGAATGTTCTTTTGCGATGTCGAAGCCGTCGTTCAGCCCGTCGAGGCCCCGCGTGGCGGAAATATTCGTCAGCCATTGCTGCACTTGGACCACGTTGATCTGGATGTTCTTGATGGTGATCGCCATCTCCTGACGCGGTCCGGCGATCAACTGCGCGGTTTCGCGCGAAACCGCGCTCGCCGTCATGATAGGGCGCTGTTCGATCTCGAACGCGGTCAGTATCCCGATAATCAAGAGGGTCACCGCGATCAATGCGCCAAAAATAGTCTGCTCGCTCGTTCAGAACATCGCATCCCCCGGGGCTGTATCGATCCGCGGACAATGGAGGCCTGCGCCTAACGTGCGGTTATCGCGTGAAACAGCCGACCCATCGCGACGGATGGCGCCCGCGCCCGCGCTCGCCTAGGGTGCGCCCATCTTGTGTTCGAAAGGCCGACCCATGCTGACCTTTGCGCTCGCCGTGTTCTACCTGATTATCACCCCCGGACCCGGGGTTCTGACCACCGCGGGGGTCGGCGCGGGGTTCGGTTGGGCGGCGGGGCTTCGCTATGTCACCGGGCTGTTCATCGGCACCAATCTGGTGGCGCTGGCGGTAGTCACCGGGCTGTGGGCCGTGGTCGACGCGGCGCCGTGGCTGCGGGTGGCGCTGTTCGCGGCCTCGACCCTCTATCTGCTGTATCTGGCGGGCAAGATCGCCTTCGCCGGGTCCAAGGTCGGGTTCATCGAGGCCCGAAAGGCGCCCGGCGTCCTCGGCGGGGTGTTGTTGCAGGCGATCAACCCCAAGGCCTATGTCGTCAACACGTTGCTATTCACCGGTTTCGCCTTCATGCCGGGGGCGCTGGGGACGGAACTTGCGCTCAAGTTCCTGATCATGAACCTGATCTGGGTTCCGATCCATCTGCTGTGGCTGGGGGCGGGGGTGGTGCTGCACCGGCTGAACCTGCGGCCCGCTATCCAATCGCTCATCAACAAGCTGATGGCGGCGTCGATGCTGCTGGTGGTGGCGCTGGCGGTGTGGGCGCAGCTGGGCTGATCGGGGGGGCAGGCCGCCTTGCGGTGCGGCGGCTCAGCCTGCATTGCGGCGCTGTGCGATCAGGCCCAGACCCCCGAGGCCGAGCAGCGCCAGCGGGGGGGCGGTCGCCGGCAGCGGCACTGCCGCCGCAATCCCCGCGCCCAAGCTCAGGGCGGAGGCGCCGCGATCCGCGAGGCCTTCGCGGTTGTTAGAGTTCTCATATGGGATCAGGAACGTCGTACTAAATGAAATTATATTTAGATAGATGCTTTCAGTGGGTCCGAAACGGTTATCGAATTCCGCGTAGGTGATCACGCCGCCGGAGACATCGAACCAGTTGAAACCCGGTCCGCTCACAAGGCTAAGCACATCGAAGGGCTTCGGATAGGGGATGCCCGGATCAGGGCTCGTGTTGATGAAGAGCTAGGATGCCGCCAGAGCGCCGTCGCCATCGGGCAGGAATATCCGGCCGGTTACGGTCCCGGCCACGGCGCCGTCCACATTGCTCAAGCGATAAGAATATATCGTGGACGCCTGCGCGGGGCCGGCGGATAGCAGCCCGGCGGCGGCGGTTGTAGCGATCAAAACGTGCGAAGTATGATTTCAGTCTTGATTTATTAAAAGATGAATATTTTTTTAGCGTGGCGATCGTGCCGTCAAATGATTTCAAAAAATATATTTTAATTGATGTCATGAATACTGAGCTATCCATGGCGCCCCGCGCTCCTCTTGCGCGATGAGCGACCCTGCCGCCGACGCCGTTGCGCCTTTTCGCCGGTCCCCGTCTTGCACGCCGCGCGCGAACATGGTGCAACCTATGATGCGGATCGCTCCCTGGCCCGAGGGCGCGATGGCCGCGCGGATCGGGCTCGGCGCAAAGCGTCGATGCGGTGGGAGAGACGGTGATGACGAATGCAACCACGATCGCGGTGGTCGGGCTGGGGTCCATGGGCTTTGGCATCGCGGCGTCCTTGCTGCGCGCGGGCCACAAGGTGCACGGGTTCGACGTGAACCCCGCCGCGATGGAGCGGTTCCAAGCGATGGGCGGCGCCCCCGGCGCCATGGCCGACGTGGCCGGGACCATCGATGCGCTGGTGGTGGTGGTGCTGAACGCCGCCCAGACTGAGACGGTGCTGTTCGGCGCCGATGGCTGGGCCGCGCAGATGCGCGCCGGTGCCTCGGTGATCGCCTGCGCCACGGTCGCGCCGTCGTTCGCGCGCGACATGGGCGCCCGCGCGGATGCGCTGGGGCTGCACTATCTCGATGCGCCGATTTCGGGCGGGGCGGGCAAGGCGGCGTCCGGGCAGCTGTCGGTGATGGCGTCGGGCACGCCGCAGGCCTTCGCCGCCGCGCGCCCTGCGCTTTCGGGGATGGCTGAAACGGTGTTCGAGCTGGGGGATGCGCCCGGCGCCGGCAGCGCCATGAAGGCGGTTAACCAACTGCTCGCCGGGGTGCACATCGCCGCGATGGCTGAGGCGATCACCTTCGGCATGACCCAAGGCGTCGATCCCGCGCAGACCGTCGAGGTGATCGCCAAATGCGCGGGCACCTCGTGGATGTTCGAGAACCGCGGCCCGCACATCGTCGACGGGGATTACTCGCCGCGATCGTCGGTCAACATCTGGCCGAAAGACCTCGGCATCGTGCTCGACATCGCGCGTGAGGCGAAATTCGCAGCCCCGCTGACCGCCGCGGCGATGCAGCAGTTCATGGCCGCCGCGGGCTCGGGCCTTGGCGGGGAGGATGACGCCGCCGTCGCCAAGGTCTATGCCCGCAACGCCGGGCTGACCCTGCCGGAGGGCAAGTGATGCTGCTCGGCTGCATAGGCGACGATTTCACCGGCTCGAGCGATCTGGCCAACACCCTTGCCAAACAGGGCATGCGGACCGCGCAATATGTCGGCGTGCCCGACGGCCCCGCGGAACCGAGCATCGAGGCCGGGGTGGTCGCGCTCAAATCCCGCTCGATCCCCGCGCGCGACGCGGTGCGGCTGTCGCTGGAGGCGCTCGCGTGGCTGCGTGCGCAGGGATGCACGCAGATCCTGTTCAAATATTGCTCCACCTTCGACAGCACCGATGACGGCAATATCGGCCCGGTGGCGGAGGCGCTGGCGGACGCGCTGGGCGCGACATCGGTGATCTTCTGCCCGGTGTTCCCCGCCGCGGGGCGCACGCTGGTTCACGGGCATCTGTTCGTGGGTGACAAGCTGCTGTCGGAATCGGGGATGCAGAACCACCCGCTGACCCCGATGACCGACCCGGACATCCGCCGTGTGCTGGCGCGCCAGTCCACGGGCGCGGTCGGGCATGTGTCTTATGCCGTCGTCCATCAGGGCGCCGAGGCCGTGGCGACCCGGATGGCGGAGGAATCCGCCGCAGGCCGCCGCCTGATCGTGGTCGACGCGCTGTCGGACGCGAACCTGATGACCATCGGCGCCGCGGTGGCGGACCAAGCGCTGCTGACCGGCGGCTCTGGCGTCGCCATGGGCCTTCCGGCCAATTTCCGCGCGCGCGGGCTGATCGGGGATGCCCGTGATGCGTGGCGCGGTGAGGCGGGCCGGGTCGCGGCGGTGTGCGGCTCGTGCTCGGCCATGACCCAAAAGCAGGTGGCCGCGCACAAGGCGATCCACCCGGCGTATGAGATTGACGCCGACGCGGTGATGTCTGGCGATCTGACGGCCCGCATGGTCGCCGACTGGGCGCTGGCCCAAGGCGGCATCCCGCTGGCCTATTCCTCCGCCGATCCGGACGCCGTGCGCGCGGTGCAGGCGCGCCATGGGCGCGAAGCTGCGGCGACCAAGTTAGAGGCGCTGTTCGCCGAGCTTGCGCGCCTGCTGGTCGCGGGTGGGATCACCCGGCTGATCTCGGCTGGCGGAGAGACCTCGGGCGCGGTGGTTGAGGGGCTCGGGCTGTCCGCCCTCGCCATCGGCCCCGAAATCGACCCCGGCGTGCCGGCGATGCGCGCGCGGGGCGATCTGGTGATCGCGCTCAAATCCGGGAACTTCGGCGGGACGGATTTCTTCGTCAAAGCCGCGGGCGTGCTGGGCGCGGGCGCATGACCGAAACCGCGCTGCGCGAGCAGATCTGCGCCATGGCCCGGTCGATGTTCGACCGCGGCCTGACCGGGGGCGCGTCGGGCAACATCTCCGCGCGCACCCCCGATGGCGGGCTGTTGGTCACGCCCACGGGGTCGAGTTTCGGCGCGCTCGACCCCGCGCGGCTGTCGCGGTTCGACGGGGCGGGTCGGCTGATCGGCGGCGATGCGCCTACGAAAGAGATGCCGCTTCATTCCGCGTTCTACGACACTCGCGGCGGGGCGGGGGCGGTGGTGCATCTGCATTCGACCCACGCCGTCGCGCTGTCGATGCTGCCCGACACCGACCCCGACGATATGCTGCCGCCGCTGACGCCCTATTCGGTGATGCGGCTCGGCAAAGTGCAGCTGCTGCCGTATTTCCGCCCCGGCGATCCGGCGATGGGAGACGCGGTGCGCGGGCTGGCGGGCAAGCGTAGCGCGGTGGTGCTGGCGAACCATGGCCCGGTGGTGGCGGCCAAAGACCTTTGCGCCGCCGTCTATGCGATGGAGGAGCTGGAGGAGACCTCCAAGCTTGCCATCATGCTGCGCGGGCTGCGGCCGCGAATGCTGACCGGCGTGCAAGTGCGCGATCTGGTGGACACCTTCAACATCGAATGGGACGACTGATGCCAAAGCTTTCGGCCAATCTCGGGTTTCTATGGACCGACCTGCCCTTGCCCGACGCGATCCGCGCCGCCGCCGCCGCGGGGTTCGACGCGGTGGAATGCCACTTCCCCTATGCGGTGCCGGTCGCTGACGTGCGCGCGGCGCTGGCGGAAACCGGGCTCCCGATGCTCGGCCTCAACACCGAACGCGGCGATGTCGCGGCGGGGGACTTCGGCCTCGCCGCCATGCCGGGGCGAGAGGCGGAGGCCATCGCCCTGATTGACCAAGCCGTGGACTACGCCGCCGCGATCGGCTGCGGGGCGGTGCATGTCATGGCCGGCAAATCGGGCGGCGGGGACGCGGCGGAGGCGGCTTATCGCAGCGCCCTGACCCATGCCTGCCAGCGCGCGGCGCCCCACGGCATCACCATCCTGATCGAGCCGATCAACCACTACGACGCGCCCGGCTATCATCTGTCGACGGTCGAGCATGGGGCCGCGATCATCGAGGCGCTGGGGCAGGGCAACCTCAAGCTGATGTTCGACTGCTACCACACCCAGATCATGCAGGGCGATCTGACCCGCCGCCTGACCAAGCATCTGGGCGTGGTCGGCCATATCCAGATCGCCGCGGTGCCCGATCGCGGCGCGCCGGACCATGGCGAGGTCGATTATCGCGAGATGCTGCGCACCTTCGACGCGCTCGGCTGGGGCGGCCATATCGGGGCGGAGTATAAGCCCGGCGGCCCCACCGGCGACACGCTTGGCTGGATGAAGGGCTGAGGATCGGTCGGGCGCCCCCTGCGCTTGGGCGCCCGATGCAAACGAATCCCACATACTGATCCGCATCAATGTTCGCGCCTGCCCGGCATGGCAGTAAAGGAGCAAGCAAGGGTGATTCGCGGGAGAGCGTTGGTGCGACCGAATAGACCGAAGGCCGCTGTCGAGGCTGCAGCGTCGATCCCCACGCTGCCGCTTGTGGCGCCGGATTTCGACCCGATCATCGACGCCAACCAGCGCGGCCTGACCGCCGCCGTCGCCGCCAACGGCCAGGCGCTGATGCGCATGGCGCGCATGAACGATGAGCTGTTCGGGTTTCTGAGCCGCCGGTTGGAGCGAGACCGCATCACCGCCAAGGAATTGCAGGACTGCAAGTCGGCGCAGGCGGCGGTGTCGCTGTGCACGCAGTTCTTTGAAATGGCGATGCGTCAGTATTCCGAGGAACTCGGCCTGCTGACCTCGATCTATGTCGATCAGGCGGGCGAGGCGATGGCCGATGCCGAGCGCCAGCGCGCGATGATGACGCCTGAGGCGCCGAGCGATGACGCCGCCCCCACCATCCCCGCCACCCCCGAAGGAGAAGCCGCATGAGCTGCAAGACCGTGATGACCTATTGCGACGGCGGCGACCGCGCGCCCTTGCGGCTTGAGAACGCCATCACCGTCGCGCGGATGTTCGACGCGCATCTGACCGCCTTGGGCGTCGGGTATGAGGCCGACATGCCGGTCTATGCCATGGGCGACGTGGTCGGCCCCGCGATCGTCGAGATCTCTGAGCGCGCGCGCGAACTGGCGCGCGATCGTGGCGCCGAGGCCGCGGCCCGGATCGCCAATTCGGGCGTGCTGGGGGACACCGCGCCGTTGGTCTGCGCCTATGCGGCGCTGGCGGTGCGGTTGGGCCGCAGGGCGCGCTTCGCCGATGTGGTGGTCCTGAGCCGCCCCTATGGCCAGGATGCGCCCGAGACCGCCGCCAGCGCCTTTGATGGCGCGATCATGGACGGCGACGCGCCGGTGCTGGTGTTCCCGGACGCGGACGCGCCATTCGACCCCAAGACTGTGCTGATCGCCTGGACCGACAGCCGCGAGGCGCTGCGGGCGCTGCGCCGGTCGCTGCCGCTTTTGCACCGCGCCGACAGCATCGAGCTGGCGTTGTTCGACCCCGCCGCCGATGAAATCGCCGCCGCCGAGGACGCCGCCACCTT
>JBLIKI010000129.1:0-7603 GCA_047636235.1 Paracoccaceae bacterium
CGCGGCTGAGCGAGCGGGGGGCCTTGGCCTCCCCGAGCGAAGCCGCCCCTACATCGTCTCCAAATACCGCCCCGTCTCGGTCGCGGTGATCTCTGCGTCGACCCGCGCCTGCTCCTGCTCGGCCTGCGTTATCAGCAGCCCGACCAGATGCGGCCCCAGCACCCCATGCAAAAACGCCGAGCCCCGCGCCGCCTCCAACGCATCGCGCATCGTGCAAGGGATCGGCGCGCGCCCGGTCGCGGCATAGCCATCCCCCTCCACCGGCGCGTCCGGGGACAACCCCTCGGCCACCCCCTCCAGCCCAGCGGCGATCTGCACGGCGGCGAGCAGCCATGGATTGGCGTCCGCCCCTGCCTCGCGCGCCTCGATCCTGACTGCGCTATCGTCGCCCTCGATCACCCGCAAGGCGACCGAGCGATTGTCATAGCCCCAAGCCGCCACCGTCGGCGCATAGCTATACGGCGTGCGGCGGCGATACGAATTGGGTAGCGGCGCGCCGACCAGCGCCGTCTCCGGCAGACGCCGCTGCATCCCCGCCAGATAGGCCCGCCCCAGCGCCGAAATCCGCCCGCCATCCGCGAACGCCGGGCGCCCCGCGATCCGCGCGGAATGATGCATATGAAACCCGCTCCCGGACCGATCTGCATAGGGCTTGGGCATGAAGGTCGCGCGCAATCCGTGGCGGCGGGCGATCTGCTTGACCATGCCGCGCAGGATCAGCGCGTGCTCCACCGCCTCGCGGGCCGGAGCGTGGCGGATGTTGACCTCCACCTGGCCGGGGGCGAATTCAGGGTTGGATTGCTCGATCGGGATGCCCATCGCGGTCAGCCCGTCGCGGATCGGGGCCAGCACATGCTCCATGTCCGCCGCGCGATCGAGGCCATAGCAATCATGCCGCGATTCCACCGGCCGCAGGGTGGCCGGGTCATAGAGATAGAACTCCAGCTCCGCCCCGAGGCTGATCTCCAACCCCATCGCGTGCGCCTTGGCCAGCACCCGCAGCAAAGCGGGCCGCGGGTCCAGCGGCGAGGGCGCCCCCGAGGCCTCCCTCGCCTCGCCAAGCGCGAACATCACCCCGTCCTCCCACGGGACCGGGCGCAGCGGGCCGACCGGGCGTAGATGCACATCTGGGCTGCCGGTGTGATGGCCGGTCCAGGCGTTGGGGATGCGGTGCGAGCCGATGTCGAGCGCGAACACCAGGTTCTCCAGCGCGACACCATGCGCCTGCACATGCGGCCAGTGCGCGGCGGCGACCCGCTTGCCGCGCAGAATGCCGTTGAGGTCGCAGACCCCGAGGATCACGGTCCGCACCCCGGCGGGCAGGTCGTCGGCGGCGGCGTCGAGCATGGGGGTCTCCGAGTGTTGAGGGGGGCTTCGCCCGCTAATGATCTTCCGAGGGCTCCGCTCCGCCATCGGCCGTTCGAGGGCTCCGCCCTCCGTTTGCCGTGCGAGGGCTCCGCCCGCTACTTGCCGTTCAAGGGCTCCGCCCTCGGGGGGATCGACCCCCCTCGGTCGGGCCGCCGCCAAGGGGCGGCGCGGGCGCGCTATCAGGCGTCGCGCTGGGCGGTGGCGTCCGCATAGGCGCGCTGCCAGTCCGCAAGGTTGCGGCGCAGATCGCCGACGGTGTCCATCAGCGCCGCCAATTCGGCCTCGCGCTCGGTCAAGGTGCGGCGCAGGGCGGTCTCCACCTCGGCGCGCTCGGCGGTCATGGCCGCGCTGTCGGCGGCCAAGCGGGCGCGGGCGGCGTCCAGAGCCTCTTCCGCGTCGTGCAGGCGCAGGGCCATCTCATCGTGGCTCGCCACCTCGGCCGCGCCGCCATGGCGCATCCGCGTCCACATCGCATGCAGCGCCCAGCCCGCCAGCACCGCCAGCGCCAGCGCCGCGGCCAACGCCAAGGTCAGTTCATCGCGGGTCATCGCGGGGTCTCCTGTGCAGGGGCGCCGTCGTCGGGGCCGATCCGCGGGTCGATCTCTGGCTCGATGTCAGAGTCGGGGCCAGAGTCGGGGCCAGAGTCAGGGCCAGAGTCAGGACCAGTGTCGATGCCAATGTCGATATCGGACTCGATCCCAACCTCGAACCCAGCCTCGATCTCGCCCTCGCCCTCGGCGCCGGTCGCCTCGTCATTCGTCGCGGCCGCCACGTCCGCGGGGGCCTCATACATCGCCGCCACCGCCGGGGCGCGATGCGAAAACGCGATCCGCCGGTTCGCCGCACGCCCTTCCTCGGAGCCATTGTCGGCCACCGGGCGCGCCTCGCCATAGCCCTCGGCCTGCATTCGCCACAGCGGCGCGCCGCGGGCGTGCAGCGCGGACACCACCGCCTCGGCCCGTGCGCGGCTGAGCGAGAGGTTGGTGCTTTCGCGCCCCTGGCTGTCGGTGTGGCCCTCGACCTCCAGCGTCAGCCCGCCGCACCGCGCCACGACCGCGGTCAGCCGGTCCAAGGTTTCCGCGCTTCCGGCGATGATCCGCGCCGATCCCGGCTCAAACCCGATCGGGTCGCGGTCCTGCTCCTCGGCCAGCGTCTCGAGGCACCGGGTCGGGCCGAGCGGCAGCTTCGCCGCCCGCGACGGCAGATCGACGGTGATCGAGGACGCGGTCTCCAGCCCCGCCTCGCCCTCCAGCGTCGCCAGCGTGGCGGCGGCGGCGCGGGCGGCGGCGGGGTCCTCGGTCGCGCCCGTCACC
Source organism: Paracoccaceae bacterium (assembly GCA_047636235.1). Lineage (GTDB taxonomy): Bacteria > Pseudomonadota > Alphaproteobacteria > Rhodobacterales > Rhodobacteraceae > JBOCEF01. The sequence goes on from JBLIKI010000129.1 coordinate 2,682, forward strand.
GAGGCGCGCCGCCCGTCGAACGTCGCCGCCCCACGGTCGAGCTTTGACAGCGCCGCAAGCCCGGTCAGCGCCGCGCGCCGCCACGCCGGGGGCGCGGGGGCGTCCGACAACGCCAGCGCCGGGGCCGGATCGGGCGGGGCGGCGCCGATCGCGTCGGCCGCGCCTTCGGCTGTCGGTGCGACGCTCGGGGTCAGCGCGTCGGCGCCCAGCATGGCGCGGGCATAGGCGATCACCGCCGTGCGGGTCGCGGCATCGGGCGCGCGGCCCCGCAGCGCCGCGCGGCCCGGCCAGCGGCGGGCGGCGAACCACAGATCGGGGTCCTCGGCCTGGTCGGACTCGCTCGCCAGCCGCGGCGGGCCGACGGCGCGCAACGCCCAGCCGGGGCCAAGCCGACGGGCCAGCGCCTCAGCCGCCTTGGCCATGCGTTCGGGCCCGGTCGGCGTGACGGCGCGCAGCGCCACGTCGCGGTCTGTAATGTCGAGCCGACCGGCGGGCAGGGCGCCAAGCGCAGCGATCCCGGCAGCCACCACCTCTCCCCAATCGCCGGAGGGCGCGCCGACCCCGATCAGGCACGGCGGCCCGACATTGGCGTCAGAACCAGACGCGGCCCCCGTCCCGGTTCCCGTCTCGGCCCTCACGCTCAGCCCCTGCAAGGCGGCGCGGATGGCCGCGGCCTCGGCGGCGTCCTGCACATGGCACAGATCGGCCCGCGCCCCTTCCGCATCGCGCGACGCGCTGAACCGGAACGGGCGAAAGGCGGGGGCGGGGGCGGTCAACTCCAGTTCCAGCGTCACCCCATCGGGCGCGCCCGCCCGCAGGCGCGCCGACAGATGCCGAAGCGCTCCGTCGCTTTCCGCCCAGCCCGCGATGCGCAGCCGGTCGGTCGATACCTCCACCCGCACCGATCGCAACGCCAAAAGCGCGTCCATCGCCAGATCCAGCGTGTCCGCCCAGCGGGCCGGGTCGGCGGGCGCGCGCGATTCCATGCCCGCATCCACCAGTGCGTCGTGGGGCGCGTCCTCTGCCATCCGCTCGGCGATGGCGCCAAGCGCGCCTTTCGGCAGCCGCCCGGCCACGGTCACGCGGTCCAGATCGCGGGTCAGCACCGCGGCGGCAGGGGGCGCGGCGGCGGCCACGAGGCGATCGGCGGGGGGCGGCGGCGCGGGGGGGGGCGCCGCGGTCGCGTCGATCATCGTCGCGCTTCGGGCGGCGGTCGCGGCGGCGCGCACGGCGTCAAAGCGCGCGCCGTCGTCGGGCGCGGTCCCGGTCAGCGTCACGCGCAGCCCATCTGACGCCACCTCGGTCCAGGCGCCATGACCGGCGGCGTCCACCGCTTCGGTGACGCGGGTCTGGGCCATCCGCTCCAGCCCCATCGCGCCAAGACGCGCGGCCACCGTCACCGCGCCGCCCAACGCCACGGCCCCGGCGAGCAGGCTGAGCACGGCCCGGCGCGCGGATCGGGGCGTGGGCATGGGCGGGATCCTTCCGAGGGGCGTCGCGCTTCGGGGCGCCAGGCCCCATAGCTTGATACGGGGCCGAGGGCCGCACAGGCAAGCCCTGAGGCGTCGCAGGCTTCAACTGCGTCGCAACCTCTCGGTCATGGCTCGGTCATAGGTCGATCATGCCTCGGTGACGACCCATTAGGAACATCGGTTGATTTAGGCGCGGAAAATCACCCTCCGCACCTAAATAACACTGGGTTGCGAACTTCCTCAGCCGGTGATGCGAATCCGGGCGCTGGTCGGGTCCCAAGGGCTGTCCTCGACCACCGTGGCGGTCCAGAGATCGCGGAGCATCCGCACCTTCAGCACCGTGCCCGGCGTCGCCAGATCGGGCCGCACATAGCCCAGCCCGATCGACTTGCCCGCCGTCACCGAATACCCGCCCGAGGTCAGGCGCCCGATCTTCTCGCCATCCAGCAGCAGCGCCTCGCGCCCCCACGGATCGGCGTCCGCCGGCCCGTCGATCAGCAGGGTGACGCATTTGGCGCGGATGCCCTTGGCCAGCATCGCCGCTTTGCCGCGAAAGTCCTTTTCCATGTCGACGAACCGGTCCAGCCCCGATTCGAGCGGCGTCGCATCGCGCCCAAGGTCGGATCCGAACGCGCGATAGGATTTTTCCTGCCTGAGCCAGTTGAGCGCGCGGGTCCCGCACAGCTTCAGCCCGTGCGGCTCTCCGGCGGCCAGCAGCCGATCCAGAAGGTGGTTCTGCATCTCGATCGGGTGGTGCAGCTCCCAGCCCAGCTCCCCGGCATAGGACACCCGGATCGCGCGGCACGGCACCATGCCAAGGTCCAAGGTCCGCGCCGACAACCACGGAAAACGCTTGTTGCTCAGCGCCGTAGCGGGATCGGCGTCCGACACCAGCCCCGCCAGCACGTCGCGTGATTTCGGGCCGGTGATGGCGAACACGCCCCATTGCGAGGTGACGTCCTGCACCTCGATCCAGCCGAACGCGCCCCGTTTCTTGGCCGCTTCCGTCTCCAGATAATCGCCGTCATAGGCCTGCGCCGCGCCCGCCGACACCAGGTAAAAACTGTCCTCGGCGATCCGCACGATGGTCAGCTCGGTCCGCACCGTGCCCGCATCGGTCAGCGCATAGGTCAGGTTGATCCGCCCGGTTTTCGGCAGCTTGTTGCAGGTCAGCCAGTCGAGGAACGCCGCCGCCCCCGGCCCCTTGACCACATGCTTGGCGAACGGGGTCACGTCATAAAGGCCGACGCCGTGGCGGGTCGCCTCGGCCTCCGCCACCGCATACTGCCACCAGCCGCCGCGGCGGAAGCTGCGCGCGTCATGGTCGCTAAACCCTTGCGGCGCATAGTAGGTCGGGCGCTCCCACCCGTTGATCTGGCCAAATTGCGCGCCGCGCGCCACCAGCCGGTCATAGCACGGCGCTGTCTTCAGCGGCCGTGCGGCGGGGCGTTCCTCATCCGGGTGGTGCAGCACGAAGACGTGCTCATAGCTCTCTTCATTCTTGGCCTGCGTGTACTCGCGGTTGATCCACTTGCCGTAGCGGCGCGGGTCCAGCGCCCACATGTCGATCTCGGCCTCGCCCTCCGTCATCATCTGCGCGAGGTAGTGGCCCGCGCCGCCCGCCGCGGTGATCCCGAATGAGAACCCCTCGGCGAACCAGAAATTCGGCACCCCGGGAGCGGGGCCGACCAGCGGGTTGCCATCGGGGGTGTAGCAGATCGGGCCGTTGAAATCGTCTTTCAAACCAACGGTTTCCGAGGACGGGATCCGGTGGATCATCGCCATGTACTCCGCCTCGATTCGCTCCAGATCCAGCGGGAACAGATCGGCGCGGAAGCTGTCCGGGACCCCCCATTTAAAGCAGGCCGGGGCGCCCCGCTCATAGGGGCCGAGTATCCAGCCGCCGCGCTCCTCGCGCACATACCACTTGGCGTCGGCGTCGCGCAGCACCGGGTGCTCGCCGTTGGTTTTACGATATGCGATCAGCGCGGGGTCCGGCTCGGTCACGATGAACTGATGCTCGACCGGCATCGCGGGGATATAGCAGCCGATCATCGCCGCGGTGCGCTGGGCGTGGTTGCCCGACGCGGTCACGACATGCTCGCACGCGATCTCGAACGTCTCCTCGGACGGGATCAGGTTGCCGCCCTTCTCGATCATCTTGCGGCCCGTGACGATCCATTCGTCGCCGCGACGCTCGAACCCGTCGACCTGAGTGCGGCGATAGATGGTGGCGCCGTGCAGGCGCGCGCCCTTGGCGAGCGCTTGGGTCACGTCGGCGGGGTTGATGTAGCCGTCGGTGGGGTGAAAGATCGCGCCCTCAAGGTCTTCGGTCCGCACCAGCGGCCAGCGGTCCTTGATCTGGCTCGGGGTCAGAAACTCGAACGGGATGCCCACCGCCTCGGCGTTCGAGGCATAGAGCATGTATTCGTCCATTCGCGCCTGCGTCTGCGCCATGCGCAGGTTGCCGACGACCGAGAACCCGGCGTTGAGGCCGGTTTCAGCCTCCAAGCTCTTGTAAAGCTTGACGGAATGGTCGTGGATATGACTGGTCGCGAAGCTCATGTTAAACAGCGGCAGCAGGCCGGCGGCGTGCCAGGTGGAGCCTGAGGTCAGCTCGTCCCTCTCTAAAAGCACGGTGTCCCATCCGGCTTTGGCCAAGTGATAGGCGATCGAGGCGCCGACGGCGCCGCCTCCGACGATCACGGCGCGGGCATGGGTTTTCATCGGGGTTTCTCCGGGGGGCTGGCGACGGCGCGCGTTGGCTTAGTTGGCGCAAACGTGGCGCAGGCGTCCCGGCCCGGCGCTCTCAGGGGCGACGCGCGGCGCGCTTATTGCGACGCGGCGCCCGCGCTCAGGCCCGGATGTCGACCGGGGCGCCCTGTGCGACGATCGCTCGGCCCCGCCCGTCGCCGCTCGCCCACGCCATGCGGGCCGACACGCCGAACGCGTCGTCGCCCGCGCCCCCGCGCACGCCCTTGGCGAAGTCCGCCGCGCCGGTCAGCACGTCGTTCCCAGCGCCGAGGGTGATCGGGTCGATCGACATCCCCATGATCCGCACCAGATCGGAGCGGCCCGCTGCGTGGAGGGTCCGGTGGACGCCGCGCGTGCCGCACCTGCCGTCCAAGATGGCCTCGATCCGCGCATCTGCGATGGTGTCTGCGCCGGTATGGCCTGACAGCGTTTCAGAGGCGCTGCCCGACGAGCCGGGCTTTTCGTCGATGACGACGGAGGAATGCTCAAAGCTCCTGCCGACCCCGTCGGCCTCAAGCCTGCGAGAGCCGCGCCGCACTATGATTTCGACGGCGCCAACCCGCGTCGCCGTGATTGAGCCGCGCGCGTGGGTGTTGGCGGCGCCCGGCGCCACGCGGGCCTTGGCCTCATCGCTCACGCTCAGCACGTCGACGACGCCTTTGGGCGTGACGATGGCCAGCCCGCACAGGGCGACGC
>JBLIKI010000130.1:0-7514 GCA_047636235.1 Paracoccaceae bacterium
CCTGCACGGTGATCGGCGCCGGGGCCGGCGCGCCGATCCGCATCGCGCCGTGCGCGCCATGACGTTGCGCCGAGTGCTTTCGCTGTTCGTGCTCGCCGCCCTGGTCGCGGCGGGGGCGGCGTTCGCGATCACCTATCGGATCGCGCTGCGCGAGATCGAAGGACGGCTCGACCAATCGTTGATCCTGACCCGCCGCGCGATCGAGAGCGAGATCGAGCGGTTCCGCTATCTGCCCGGCGTCGCCGCCGAGGATGCGCGCATCGCCGCCGCGATCCGCGCGCCGCAGTCCCCCGCCGCCATCGCCGAGGCCAACCGCTATCTGGCGGTGGTGGCGGCGAAATCGGGGGCGGACACGCTCTATCTGCTCACTTCCGACGGGCTGGCCATCGCCGCCAGCAACTGGGCGACGCCGCAGACCTTCATCGGCGGGCGCTATGACTTTCGCCCCTATTTCACCGACGCGATGCACGCCGGACGAGGCCGGTTCTATGCCATCGGCGTGACCACGGGGCAGCCGGGCTACTTCATCTCCACCCGCGTCGATCTGGCGGGCGGCGGCATCGGGGTGATGGTCGTCAAGATAAACCTCGAACCGCTGCAACGCACCTGGCAAAGCGCCGGGGTTCGCACCTCGATCGCCGATCAGGACGGCGTGGTGTTCCTGACGGCGGAACCTGGCTGGCTTTACGCCCCGCTCGCGCCGCTGCCCGCCGTCGGCGCGGCGCGGATCACGCGCAATCGGACCTATAGCGGCGTCGATGTCGCCGCGATCCCGCCTCTGTCGCGCGGCGCGGTGGAGGCGAGCGGCATGGCGATGCGCGCCGCCTCGGGCCAGCGCCTGTGGGCCCGCGCGACGCGGATGCAGGATGACGGCTGGACCGTGATCTCCGCCGCCCCCGTCGCCGGGGCGATCTGGGCCGCGGCGCTCTGGGCCATGGGGGCCGCGCTGGTGGCGATGGCGGGCGCCGGGGTCGGCATGATCCTGCGCCAAAGCCGCCAGATGGCGCAATTGCGGCTGAGCGCAAGCGAGGGCCTTGAGCGCAAGGTCGCCGCCCGCACCCGCGATCTGGCCCGCGAAATCGAGGCGCGCCGCCAGACCGAGGCCGACCTGCGCGCCGCCCAGGAAGGGCTGGTGCATTCCGAAAAGATGGCCGCCCTCGGCCGCATGTCCGCCGCGATCGTGCACGAGATCAGCCAGCCCTTGGCGGCGATGGAGGCGACGCTTGCCGCCGCCGCGCGGTCCCTGCCCGACACCGGCGACAAGGCCGCAACCCGGATCGCCACCGCCCGCGCGCTGATCAAGCGGATGCTGCGCACCATCAAGCACCTCAAATCCTTCAGCCGAAAGGAACCCAACGTGTTGGAGCCGGTGGACGTCGCGGCGGCGATCCGCAACGCGGTCGATCTGGTGGCGATCCGCGCCAAGGCCGCCGGGATCATGCCGCGAATCGCAGCCCCCGCCGATCCGCCGATGGTGCGCGCGGGCGCGGTGCGGCTTGAACAGGTGCTGGTGAACCTGCTGCTCAATGCGCTGGACGCGGTCGAGGGCGCGCCGAATGCGGCCATCGCCATCGCCTGCGAGCAGACCGACGCCGCCGTCACCATCACCGTGCGCGACACCGGCAAGGGCATGTCCCCCGCGGACCTCGCCCGCGCGACAGAGCCGTTCTTCAGCACCAAGATCAGCGGCGAATCCCTCGGGCTCGGCCTCGCCATCTCCACCGCGATCATCGAGGATTTCGGCGGCGCCATCGCCATCTCCTCGGCCCCGGGAAGCGGCGCGAGCGTCACCGTCACCCTGCCGCGCCTGCCCGCGAAGGTGGCGGCATGACCAAGCGGCTGGTGTTCATCGTCGACGATGACCGCGACCATCTCGACGCCGCGGTCGATCTGATGGACGCGAGCGGGTTTGACGCGCGCGGCTTTGACGGCGCGCCCGCGGCGCTGGGCGCGCTGCAAGGCGCGCACCCGGATGTGGTGGTCACCGACCTGCGGATGCCCGGGATGGACGGGTTCGCGCTGTTGGACGCGATCCGCGCCATGCCCGGCCGCGACATTCCGGTGATCGTGCTGACCGGCCACGGCGACGTGCCCCACGCGGTCGAGGCGATCCAGCGCGGGGCAGAGGATTTCTTGGAAAAGCCCTATGACGCCGACCACCTGCTGATGGTGATGATGCGGACCATGCACGCCCGCGACACCCGCGCCGAGGTCACCCGCCTGCGCGCCATGCTGACCGGGACCGAGCCGCTTTTGGGGATGAGCGCCGCGATGGTCGAACTGCGGGCGCGGATTGCGGCGCTCGCGCCCCTTGATGTCGACGTGGTGATCGAGGGCGAGACCGGCACCGGCAAGGAACGCGTCGCCCGCGCCTTGCACGCCGGCAGCCCGCGCGCAGGCGGCCCGTGGATCGCGGTCAACTGCGCCGCCCTGCCCGAGGCGATGTTCGAGGTTGAGATGTTCGGCTGCGTCGCGGGCGCGTTCCCAGGCGCCGCCGCGAACCGCGCGGGCAAGTTAGAGGCGGCGAACGGCGGCACGTTGGTCCTCGACGAGATCGAGGCGATGCCGCCGCCGCTGCAAGCCAAGCTGCTGCGCGCGCTGGCGGAGCGTCAGGTGGAGCGGCTGGGGGAGAACCGCCTCCGTCCCTTGGATTTGCGGGTGCTGGCGACCAGCAAGTCCGACCTGCGGGCGATGACGCTGGACGGGGCGTTCCGCGCCGACCTCTACTATCGCCTCGCAGGGGCGGAAATCCGCACCACGCCGTTGCGCGAGCTTGGCGGCGACATCGCGCTGATCTTTGCGCATTACGCGAATTTGGCGGCACAACGCTATGGAAAGCCTGATGTTGAGACGAATTTCGCACTGCGCAAGACACTGGGACGGATGGGCTGGCTCGGCAATGTCCGCGAATTGAAAGCAGCGGCGGAGCGCTATGCCCTCGGCCTGGGCGGGCCTGAGGCAGAGCCGGGCGCCCCCGCCGCCGACAACGGCGCGCTGGCCGCCCGCTTGGCCGCCTATGAGGCGCGCGAGATCAAGGCGACCTTGGAGCGCTGCGCCGGGAACACCGAGCGGGCGGCGCAGGTGCTCGGCCTGCCCCGCCGCACCCTCAACGACAAGATGAAGCGTTTCGGCATCACCAGCTAGGCGCTAAAGGGCGGCGGCTCCGCCACCGACTTGGCGCGGCGAAGGCGACCGAAGCATCCGCGATCGGATAGGTCCCGGTGATCATCGGGCTGACGTCAATGTCCCCGCACGAGATCATGCCCGCGGCTTCGGCGAATTCGGCGTGGAAGCGGTGGGCGCCGGTCAGCGAGATCTTTTTGCCCGCCAACAACTTCAGCGGGATGGCGATGTCGCCGGTCGCGCCCGCTTGCACGATGGTGCCGCCGGGCTTGGTCGCCTCGATCGCCGCGCGCCAGGCGGGGGCGGGGGCGGAGCATTCGAACGTCCCGTCGAACGCGCCTTTGTCGGCGATCCACGGCGCCGGCGCCGAAGGGTCACGCCCGGTGCTCAGCGCATGATGCACGCCCATCCGGGTCGCCACCGCCAGCGTCGCGTCCTGCAAATCGGTCGCCACGACCTCGGCGGCCCCACCCAGACGCGTGAGCGCGACGCGGAGCGCCCCGGTCGGCCCGGCGCCGGTCGCAAGAGCCCGCTTGCCCGTCAGATCGCCTGCGCGGGAGCGCGCGCGGAGGCACACCGCCAGCGGTTCCGAGCACGCCGCATGGGTCGGCGGCGTGTCCGCGCCGACCGGCACGCAGGTCGCCGCCTTCACCACCATCCGGTCGCAAAAGACCCCCTGCTCATGCCGCAGGCGCATGGCCGATCCGTTGAAGCGCATCGACAGGCAGTGGTTGAATGCGCCTTCAGCATAGAATTTACAGCGTTGACGGGTTCAGCGCCACTTTGTCGTCAACCACCGGCCCGGTGATTTTGCTCCCAAGCGCCCTGACGGCTCCCGCTGACTGATGCCCCGGAAGGATCGGTTCGCGCACCCGCACCGCGCCGAAGCCGGCATTGTGGAAATAGGGGAGGTCAGGCCCGCAGATCCCCCCGGCGCCAAGCGCCATCGGCGCCTCGCCGGGGTCGGGGGCGGAGAGGTCCGGCGTCTCGATCCGGATGTCGTGGGCGGCTTGGAGGCGGCGGATACGGGCACCCATGGAACGGCTCATTGCATCAAGACCTATGCAAGCCACGTCGCGATCGCCAGCACATAGGACACCGGCAGCACCGCGACATTGGCGCCGAGGAACGGCGCGATCACCCACACCACCGGGGTCGGCGGCAGCTCGGCGATGTTGGCGCAGACCAAGAGGGACATCCCCCGGCGGCGTGGTCAGCTCGATCATCAGGGTCAGCACCGCGAAGGCGGCGAAGTGCGGCGGATCGACCCCCTGCGCCAGCGCCAGAAGCGGCGCCAACAGGATGATCAGGGCGGCGATCGTCTCCCTGAACATGCCCACGAACGGCGGCAGCACGTTGATCGGCAGGATCACCAGCAATTTGGTGTCGGTCACCGACAGCGCCGCCTCGGCGATGGCTTGGGCGATGCGCTCGGACACCAAAATCCAGCCGAACAGGTTGGCGAATCCGACCGGCGCCAGGATCGACGCCGAGGCCGCCGCGCTGTCGACCCCGATCTTGGGCGCCGCGCGCAGCGACAGCCCGCGATAGACGAACGCCCCGACGATCAGCGCATAGACCGACGTGGCGATGGCGGTTTGCGTGGGCGTCGCAAGGCCGTACATCAGCCCGCCGACGATCAGCGCGGTCATGGCGATGGCCCGGAACGCGCCGAGGAATGAGCACCCCGCTTCCCCGCCCCCCTGCCATGGCTGGCGGGGGAAACCCTTGCGCACGGCGATGACATTGGCGGTGATCCTCATCAGGGCGCCCATCAGGATGCAGGGGATGGCGCCCGCAAGGAACATCTTGCCGACAGAGATGCCAGACAACGCTCCGACGATGATTATCGGCGTCGAGGGCGGGAACATCCGCCCCACCGTCGACGACGCGGTGGTGATCGTATTCTATAAATCAACTGGATATCCGGCTTTCCTCATCTCGGGTATCATCATGCCGCCAATCGATGCGGCGTCCGCCGCCGCCGTGCCCGAAATGCCGCCGAACCGTATGGAGGCCGCCACATCGGTCAGCCCCAGCCTGCCGTGCGCCAGCCCCCAGCGCGTTGGCGAAGCGCACGATCCGCTCGGCGGTCCCGCCCGCGTTCCTCAGATCGCTCGCGAGGATGAAGCAGGGGATGCACAGCGGCACGAACACATTCATTCCCGCATGCATCGTTTGCGCGATCGCCACGAACGGGATGCCCGCGCCCCAAGGATAGGCCAAGGATGCCAGCCCCATCACCGCGATCGGCAGGCCGATCAGCAGCTCGGTCATGAAGGTCGCGACGCGGATCGAAAGATCCATCAAACGGTCTCGGTCTTTTCCAGCGTGTCGGAATGGGCGCGGCCGTCCTCGGCCGTCCTCGGCCCCCCCCCCGTAGTGATGGCGATGGCGGTGGCGTTGGCGCGCAGCAGCGCGAAGACCATCAAGGACCCGAGCGGCGCCAGAACGCTGACATGGATGAAATCCAGCCGAGCGCCGGCGGCGTCTGCATCGCCCCGATGGAGGTGTAGTTCCACGCAGGGCCGATCAGCGCCCCGCACAGCCCCGCGGTGATCACCGCGCACAGAATGCGCAGGCGGCGCGGCCGGTCGCCGGGCCGCGCCTCACACACCAGATAACCGTTCACCAGATCGCCCGATCACAACGACAGCCCGATCCCGAAGGCCCCGAGGAACGCGAGTGCGTAGCGCGTTAGCTCCTCGGTCCACACCGGCGAGGACACGAGCACGGTCCGCCCCAGCGCTTGGGCCAGCACCGCGGCGATCAGCCCCAACAAGACGATGCCAGCGGCGGCGCGGCTGATCGTTTCCAATGCGCTGATGATCGGCTTCATGACAGCCCTCCAGGGGATGAAACGCCTCGGGGCGGGTGCGCGGCCCGCCCCGAGGCGGTGGATCGCGATCAGTGCGCGAACAGGTCCTGCACGATGGGATGGATCTTAATCTTGACGTTGGCGCGCACGGCGTCCTTGGCCTTGGCCGGGAACGCGGCGCCGTCGACCTCGACGAAGGTGATGCGTTTGCCGTCAAGCTCCGCCACCACCGCGGTCTGATCGGCGGGGAACGGATCGCGCTCATCGGCTTGGGCGCGCTTGCCGGCCTCTGTGACCGCGGCATTGTCGGCGTCCGACAGCTTGGCCCGGGTCAGCTCCGCGGTCGTGAGGTGGATCGGCGACCCGACAGGCTCGGTCTTGTTCACAAACTTCTGCACTTCGTTGAAGTTGGCGGATTTCATCAGCGCCAGCGGGGTCGGCAGGGCGCCGAGCGCCTTCCACACCTCCACGAATAGCGGCACGTTCGGCATGCGCAGCTTCAGCCCGTTCAGATCTTCCGGCGAGTTGATCGCACGGTTCGAGGTCAGGTTGCGCGGGCCGCAGCCGAAATAGGCCAACGGGCGGATCTGCGCGCGCACTACGATCTTCGCCTTGATCTGGCCGCCAGCGACGCCGTCCATGTGCGCGAGCGACTTACAGGCGTGGCGAGGCGCCAGAAGGGCCGCCATCGGGGCCCGGTTCCGCAAGCTCTCGGCGGTGAGGGTCATGTCGGCGGCGCCAAGCTGCATGCCGTTGATGACGCCCATCTCTGTGCCGAGGGACATGTTCGCGAACGCCTGCACGGCGATGCGGCCGCCCATGAGGGCGCAATGCTCCTAGCTGAACTTCAGCGCGGCCTTGCGCCATGTGTTCCGCTCAAGGGCGAGGCGCCCGAGCTTCGGCGTCATGTCGGCGGCGATGAACCGGGCCGCCGATGAACTGGGCCGCGATAGCCGGACGGCCGAGGCGAGCGGCGTGTTTCATGGCGTTTCCCCCTCTGGGCGGCATTGATTACGCAGGACGGGGTTGCAGATCGCTCCGGTCGAAGAAGTCAGGCATGGCGGCGGCGACGTCGGGCAGGTCCGTCAGGGCCTCTCGCAGGTGGCCGCGCATCGCGGTTTCTGCGGCGGGCGGATCGCGGCGTCCGATTGCGTCGCAGACCGCGCCGTGTTGGATCACCAGCTTGGCGATGGGAAAGGCGCGGGCGCCGAGGTGGCGCACCCTGTCCATCCGCACCTTCAGCCCCTCGGTCACCGACCAAGTATGGGCCTTTCCGGCGGCGACGGCGAGGGTCCGGTGGAACGTCTCATCGGCGATGATGAAGGCGATGGAATCACCGGTCAGGTCGGCCTGCCGCGCGATCTGGGCGCGCAGGTCGCGCACCACGGCGGGGTCCGCGTCGGCGGCGACCAGCTTGACGATGTCAGCCTCCACCGCCTCGCGCACGAAGCGTCCGTCCATCACCGCATTGACGTCGATCTTGCGGACATAGGCGCCGCGCTGGGGGCGAATGTCGAGCAAACCTTCTTCAGACAGCTTGATGAACGCCTCGCGCACCGGCTGACGGCTGACG
>JBLIKI010000131.1:0-7454 GCA_047636235.1 Paracoccaceae bacterium
GGCGCGGAAGTACACCACGTCCGTGGACGCTACCTTTTTCAAACTGTTCGTCAGACAAGCCCCAAACTCACCGCACAAGTCCTGAGACTGCAAATCAGACCGCTGCACACAAATCATTGCAATGATTATCGCTGCGCAAGATGGCTCCGATCAAAGCGCCGCCTTGGCGCCCTGCCGATCGCATATTTGCGGGTTCGACCACACATCGCAAGGCGCAGTGACGGTCAGCGGTTACGAGCGTAGAATGAATATATCATCCACCAGATTGGCCTATTGCGCCACGGCATCGACATATGCGCGATCCGAATTCGGTCGGTCAAAGTTTTTTATCGGAAAATCTCGGGCCGCCCAGCTTGGGAAACCACCGCCAAGACGTCCGCGAAAGGCAGGTTCGCCACAAGCCTCCAGCCGGGATGCATCCCCCTGCGGCGCAGCCGCACGTCGCTTGGGGCGGCGTAAAGCAGTATGCGATATGCACGTTTAATCAGCCGCCACCCCGCATCCCCAGACCCCGGAGACGCCCGATGTCCGACCCCGCCCGCTCGCCCGCGATCTATCGCATGCCTCTGTTCGGCGCCTTGATCCGCATGGCGGTCCAAGGGCCCGATGCGCCGTTGATCCGCCTCGCGCTCGTGCTGGCGATCGGCATTATCGTGGTCGCGCTGTTCGGCTATCCGGGGCTGATCACGCTGGCGCTGATCGGAGCGTTCGGGATGCTGGGAATGCTGATTGTGATCACCCGCGCCCGCTAGGCGCCTGCGCCGCCGGGCGCCCTTGCCTGTGCGGCGCGCGGCGGCTATCCCCGCGGTCTGACGCAGCGACGGACAAGCAGGGAGCCGGCCCCCATGAGCGAGAACACCCCCCTTCACGGATGGTCGATGGAGACCCTGCACAGCGACTACGCGCAGGCGCTGCGTGAGGCGAGGCTGCTGTATGACAGCGAGACAGAGCTCCAGCGCGTGCGGGTGTTCAGCAACCCCACCTTCGGGCGGATCATGACGCTGGACGGCGTGGTGCAGGTCACCGAGGCCGATGAGTTCATCTATCATGAGATGCTGACCCACACGCCGATCCTGATGCATGGCGCGGTGCGCCGGGTGCTGATCATCGGCGGCGGCGACGGCGGCATGGCGCGCGAAGCGCTGCGCTGGACCTCGGTCGAGCATGTCACCATGGTCGAGATCGACGCGGGCGTGGTGGAGTTTTCCAAGACCTATCTGCCCGGCATATCATTGGGCGCGTTCGAAGACCCGCGGTTGAACTTGGTGATCGCCGATGGGGCCGATTTCGTGCGGACCTGCGCGGATCGGTTCGATGTGATCATCGTCGACAGCACTGATCCGGTGGGGCCGGGCGAGGTGCTGTTCTCAGACACCTTCTATGGTCGGGCGCGCGATCTGCTGACGGCGCGCGGCGTGCTGGTCACCCAGAACGGGGTGCCATTCCTGCAAGGGGCGGAGCTGACCAACACCATGCGCGCCTTCGACGCCCTGTTCCGCGACCGCACCTGCTATCTGGCCGGGGTGCCGAGCTATGCAGGCGGGCCGATGGCGTTCGGCTGGGGGGCGATGGACGCGGGGCCGCGAGCCACCGACCTCGCGACCCTCGAGGCGCGCTGGAGCGAGACCGGGATCGAGGCGCGGTATTTCACCCCCGAGGTGGCCAAAGCCGCCTTCGCGCTGCCTGGCTATGTGAAGGCGCTGATGCCCTGATCCGCGGCGGGGGCGTGCGACCTCGGGGGGCGTCGAGCCCCCTCTCGGCCGCGCGCGGCTGGCGCCGCGCCGCGGGCCGCGACCGGGGGCCAAGAACGCGGGCCGCAACCGGGGAGCGCCGTCGCCGCGATCGGCGATGACCCTCGACCGCGAGGGCGGCGGGCGGCTATGATGGCGACGACTTCAGCCACCCGGGAGGACCGCCATGACACCGCATCCCAAGCGCGCGCCGCTGTTGCTGGCGCTGGCGCTGGCTTTGGCCGCTCCGGTCGCCCACGCCCAAGACGCCGACACCCCCGCGATGCGCGCTTATGAGGTCGAGGCGGCGTTCGACGACGTCGCGTTCGACCTGCGCCTGGCGATCGAGGGACGCGGCTATAAGGTTGACGGCGTCAGCCATGTGGGCGAGATGCTCAACCGCACCGCGGGCGCGGTCGGGGCCGCGGTCACGGTCTATGACAAGGCCGAGGTGACGCAGTTCTGCTCGGCCACCCTGTCGCGCGCGGTGATGGAGGCGGACCCGCTGAACATCGCGTTCTGCCCTTATGGCATCTTCGCCTTCCAGCGCGCTGGGAGGGAAATGGTCACCATCGGCTATCGGCGGATGCCGGAAGGCGCGATGCAGCAGGTTGACGCCCTGCTCCATGAAATCGTGCGCGAGGCGGCAGGGCTGGACTGAGCGCGCTACCGCTGGGATCGAACAGACGCGCGCCCGCGCTTGGATCGCACTGAAGCGCGAACGCGCTTTGATCGAACCGGCGCGCGCCCGCGCCCTGAAACGAAAACCGCGCCCGCTGGTACCAGCGGACGCGGCGTTCGCAGTGGCAGGCCGGGGGCGGCGCCCAAACCAAAGTCGGGACCGGAATCGGGGCCGCGCGCGCCGGCCTGCGGTCAGCCGAAGCTGAGATTGGCGGCGCTAACGCGGCCGTCACGGCCGGGCTCGAGCTCATAGGACACCGGCTCGCCCTCTTCCAGGCTCTGCCGTCCGGCGGCCTGCACGGCGGTGATGTGGACGAACACGTCCCGACCGCCGTCACCGGGCTGGACGAAGCCATACCCTTTTGTCGCGTTGAACCATTTCACGACTCCTTCGGCCATCGCTGTCTTTCCTTCTATTCCGCCGCCTCGCGAGTATCGCTGCGGTCCGCCCTGCAGGTGTCAGCAAGCGCTTCGGGTTGACCGTCCGCAGGGACGGGGTGAGCACGACGCCGCCGAGGACTCTCTCTGCCGACGTGATGCTAGCGCAAGGCTACGGCCTGACAAAGTGAAATTCTTGCTCAAATTGAGGGCAAATCAGGCCGGATGGGGCGAAAAAAGCCCTTGGGGCGGAAAAGCGCCCCATCGCGCGCTCAGACCAGAACCTTGGGCGGCACGAACCGCGCCAGACGGGCGGCGCCGAAGCCGACCGCGGACCAGCTCGGCAGATCGTCCCATTGCAGCTCCGCCAGCGCGCCGGTTGGAAAGCGCTCGAAGGCGCGGGCGGCGCCCTCGGCGATATCGGGCCCGGTCAGGCGATGCGCGAATTCGGCGATGCTGGGCTCATGCCCCAGCATCAGCACCGTGGCTGCATCGTCCGGGGCGCCGCGCAGAATGGTCAGCAGGTCCTCGGGCGGGGCCATGTAGATCGGGGCGGACGCGCGGGCGGTGCGCTGGTCCATGCCGCGCTCGGCCAGGTCCCATGTCTCGATCACCCGCCGGGCGGTGGACAGCAGCGCAAGATCGGGAACCAGCCCTTCATCCGCCAGATAGGCGCCGATCAGCACCGCCACGCGCCGCCCCCGGTCATTGAGGGGCCGCGCCGCATCGTGCTGGTCCGGGTCGGCCCAACTGGATTTGGCGTGCCTGAGCAGGATCAACCGTCGCATGCGGCCCTCCGGGGAAAGGGGAGGGCGGCGGGGTCCGCGCTCCTCAAGGTCGGCGGACCATACCGGCGCGAGGGACGCGCTGTCGACGGGCAAGCGCGCGCAGGGCGGCCACAGTCATCGAGATGCGGTCATCGGGGCGCCGTCAGCGGCGGAAAAACGGGAACGCCAGCGTCCAGATCAACCGGCCGGGGCGGTCATCCTGATGGCCCGCCAGCCCGATGGTCATGCCGTCCTGCCCCGCGGCGGGATCGGCCAGATACGTGCCGAACATCCGGTCCCAGATCGACAGGTTGAAGCCGTAATTGCGGTCATGCTCCGCCCGCACCACCGAATGGTGGATGCGGTGCATGTCCGGGGTCACGAACACCGCGCGAACGGCGCGCTCGATGCGCCCGGGCAGGCGGACATTGGAATGGTTGAACATTGCGCAAGCGTTCAGCAGCACCTCGAACACGATCACCGCCACCGGATCGGCGCCCAGCGCATAGACCAGCCCGATTTTCAGGCCCATCGACAGCGCGATCTCCACCGGGTGGAACCGGATCGCGGTGGTGACGTCCATGTCGCGGTCCGAATGGTGCACTCGATGCAGGCGCCACAACAGCGGCACGCGGTGGCTGACCACATGCTGCGCCCAGATCGCAAGGTCGAGCGCGAGCAGCGTCAGCGCGATTTCCAGCCACCACGGCCAGTCGAGCGCATTGAACAGCCCCCACCCGCCTGAGGCCGCGTCGAACGCCGCCCCCACCGCCGCGGCGGGAAACAGCAGCCGCACGATCAGCGAATCAAGGATCACCACCGCCCAGTTCACCGCCCAGCGGCGGGCGCGCGGCAGGGCGCGGGCGCGGGCGGGTCGCAGCGCCTCCCACCCCGCCATCGCGGCGAAGACGGAGGCGAACACGCCGAGGCGGATGAAAACTTCGTAGGTCATGGTTCTGGACATGGCGCGCGGGGCCCCCCGCGTCAATCGCCGCGCGCGCGGGGCGCGGCGACGTGAGCGCGCGTGATCGACGCAAAAAAGCCCGCCGCGCCCGATCAGGGGCGCGGCGGGCGATGTTTGGCGCGGGGGCGATGCCGCGCGGGGGCGATCAGTTGCCGGTGGCGGGGGTGATCAGGATTTCCACACGGCGGTTCTGGGCGCGGCCCTGGGCGGTGGCGTTGTCGGCGACGGGGGCTTTCTCGCCCATGCCATAGGCCACGACGCGGGCCGGGCTGACGCTGCGCTGCACGAGCGCGCGGCGGACCGCTTCGGCGCGGGCCTCGGACAGGCGCTGGTTGAAATCATCGGCGCCGGTCGAATCGGTGTGGCCGACCACGTCGATATAGCTCTCGGGATAGGCGTTCAGGGTCTGGGCGACCTGCGTGAGCGAGCGTGAAAACCGCGGTTTGATCTCAGACGACCCTGTGTCGAAGGTCACGCCTTCGGGCAGCGTGACCAGCAGCGAATCGTTCACGCGGGTGACGTCGGCGCCGGTTCCCTGAAGATCCTCGTTCAACTGCGCCTCTTGCTGGTCGAGATAGGTGCCGACCGCGGCGCCCGCCAACAGGCCGACGCCCGCGCCGACCAGCGCGTTGCGGCGGTCATTGCCGCCCACCAGCGTGCCCGCGGCGGCGCCGGCGAGCGCCCCGAGGATCGCACCCGCGCCCTGACGCTGCGACGGGCCGGACCCCGGCGCGCAGGCGGACAACATCGCGGCCGCGGACAAGATGATGGTGGCGTTGCGTAGCATCATGGGGTCATTCCTTTTTTCAAAGCTTGGGGCGCGCCGGATCTGGCGCGCCGCGAAGATAATCCGCGGGGGCCGGGCGACTCAATGACGGCGCAACCGTGGCGTATGACTCACTGTCACAACGGAGTGCGGCGGGAATTGGTTCGACCTGCGGCGAGTTTATTTTCCGCCGCCTCTTTTCGCGCGCCAGGGCCATTGACCAGCCCCGCATTCGCGCGCGAGCATGTAAAGTGGCTCCTGCGCCCGCCCGAAAGGCCTGTCATGACCCCGCAACGCGTGACGCTCATCACCCTCGGGGTGGCCGATCCAAGCAGCGCCCGCGCGTTCTATGAGGCGTATGGCTGGCGACCCGCCATGGTGGCGCCAGAGGTGGCGTTCTATCGGCTGAACGGCGCCGCGCTCGGGCTTTACGACCGCGCGCATCTGGCGGCGGATCAGGGGCGCGATGCGAGCGCGCTCGGGACCGGGGCGATGACGCTGGCGCAGAACTTCGCCGAGATCGCCGATGTCGACGCCGCCTTCGCCGCTGCGCTGGCCGCGGGGGCGGCCGCGCTGGCGGCCCCGGCCATGACGCCGAGGGGCGGCTATTGCGGCCTTTACGCCGATCCGGACGGCCATGTCTGGGAACTGGCGATGAACCCGTTCTGGCCGCTGTCTCAGGATGGCTCCCTCACCCTGCCCGATACGCCTGAGGCCGATGCGCCTGAGCCAGATACACCTAGGCCGGAGACGCCTCCGCCGGATGCCGCCGACCCAGACTCCGCCGACCCAGACGCGCCCTAACCCGACGCCATGTGACCACGCCCTTGAAAGGACCGCCCGCGATGGACGACATCACCCCCCTTGGCGATCCGATCGGACGCCTGCTGCCGGGTTGGAGCGCGCCCCCCGCCCCGCCCCATGCCCCGCTGATCGGCGCGCATGTCCGGCTCGACCCTCTGATCGCCGACACCGATGTCGACGACCTTTGGGATGCCTTCGCCGAGGACCGCGAGGGCCGCGGCTGGACCTATCTTCCCGACGGGCCGTTCGCCGACAAGGCGGGGCTGCACGCCCTGCTGACCCGGTCCGAGGCGTCGCGCGATCCGCTATTCTTCACCCTGCGCCCGCAGGGCGACCCGCACCCGGCGGGGTTCGCCAGCTATCTGCGCATCACCCCCGCGGCGGGGTCCATTGAGGTCGGCTTCATCCACTTCGCCCCGCGCCTGCAGCGCAGCTATGCCGCGACCGAGGCGATGCACCTGATGGCCGCCCAAGCCTTTGCGCTGGGATACCGGCGGTATGAGTGGAAGTGCGACGCGCTCAACGCTCCGTCGCGGGCCGCCGCCGCCCGGCTTGGCTTCAGCTATGAGGGGACGTTCCGCCAAGCCACGGTGGTCAGGGGCCGCAACCGCGACACCGCGTGGTTCGCGATGACCGACGGCGACTGGCCCGCGATCGGCGCCGCCCATCAGGCATGGCTGTCGCCCGACAACCGCGATGCGGACGGGCGCCCGATCCGGTCGCTGTCGGGGATGACCCGGCGGCTGCTGGTCGCGGCGGTCTGATCGCCGCGCCGCGCCGCAATATCGCCGGAACAGAAACAATCTGTCGAAGGTTCCCACCATTCTCTTTCAGCGCGCAGACAATATCTTGAATCTTGTCATCCCGCGCTGAAAGGACCCTCCCATGCCCCGCACCGTTGAAAATCTGCTGCTGCTGACCTCCTCCATCAAGGGCGACACGTCGGTGTCGACCCGCATCGCGCGCCGTCTGGCCGACAAGCTGGCCCCCGGCGGCTATGTCACCCGCGACCTCGGCGCCGGCGTGCCGATGATCGACGGCGCGTGGCTCGGCGCCGCGTTCACGCCTGAGGGCGACCGCACCCCCGAGCAGGTCGCGACCATCGCCCTGTCGGAGGAGCTGATCGCCGAATTGAAGGCCGCCGACACCGTCGTGATCGGCGTGCCGATCTATAACTTCGCGCCCTCGACGCACCTCAAGGCGTGGTTTGACCATGTCGCGCGCGCCGGCATCACCTTCCGCTACACCGAGACCGGCCCCGAAGGCTTGCTGCCCGGCAAAAAGGCCTATCTGGCGATGGCGTCGGCGGGCACCGGGCTCGGCTCGCCGATCGATTTCGCGACGCCGTGGCTGCGCCACATGCT
>JBLIKI010000132.1:0-7438 GCA_047636235.1 Paracoccaceae bacterium
GCCGAAGCGGCGCTGGAAAAGCTGGTTCCGTTCACCGCCAAGCCCGCGCGCTGGACCGCGGGCGCGCCCCTGCCCGGCGGCGATTTCCCGATCGACGGGGCGGGCGCGCTGGCGGACGGGCTGCGCGCAGCGTATGCTTTCCTGAGCCCCCGATGGGCGCAGCGGCTGGTCCGCGCCTATGGGACCGACGCGCGTCTGATCCTCGGGGATGCGACCGACCCCGCCGATCTGGGGGAGAATTTCGGCGCCGATCTTACCGCCGCCGAGGTGCGCTGGCTGATGTCGCGCGAATGGGCGCGCACCACCGATGACGTGCTGTGGCGGCGCACCAAGCTCGGCCTCAAGCTCGACGCCGAGGGTTGCGCGCGGCTGGAGGCCTTTATGAAGGCCGAGCGCGCCACCTGACCCGACCTCGCGGCAGGCCCGATGGCCCGTCGCCAAAACCACCGAACACGGCAAGCTGGGAGGCATGCGAAGAATGGCGTTGACGTTAGATGGAGTATCCGCCGCGACGGGCGGCGAGGTCTTCATCCACCCCACCGACCTGACGTTGGAGAGGGGCACGATGAATGTGCTGCTCGGCCCGACGCTTGCGGGCAAGACCAGCCTGATGCGGCTGATGGCCGGGCTGGATCGCCCGACCACCGGGCGCATCCTGTGGGATGGCGTCGATGTCACTGGAATGCGCGTCCAAGCTCGCAAAGTGGCGATGGTCTATCAGCAGTTCATCAACTATCCGTCGATGACCGTGCGCGAAAACATCGCCTCGCCGCTGAAATTGCAGGGGTTGAACCGCGCCGAGATCGACAAGCGCGTGCGCGCCGCCGCCGAGATGGTCAAGCTGGACGAAGACAAGCTGAACCGCAAGCCGCTGGAATTGTCGGGCGGCCAGCAGCAGCGCTGCGCGCTGGCTCGCGCGCTGGTGAAAGGCGCAGGGCTGGTGCTGCTCGATGAGCCGCTGGCCAACCTCGACTACAAGCTGCGCGAGGAATTGCGCGAAGAGATTCCGCGGATCTTCGAGCAGTCGGGCGCGATCTTCGTCTACGCCACGACAGAGCCGCATGAGGCGCTGTTGCTCGGCGGCGCCACCGCTTGCATGTGGGAGGGGCGGGTGACGCAATTCGGCCCCACGCCGGACGTATATCGCCGCCCCGGCGATGCGATCACGGCGCGGGTGTTCTCCGACCCGCCGATGAACTTCGTGGGCGTCACCCGCGCGAACGGGCGGCTGAGTTTTGACGGCGATATGGAGACCTCTGCCTTCGGCGCGCTGACCGACCTGCCCGATGGGCGATATATGGCGGGGTTCCGCCCCGACCATCTGCGGATCCACCGCGGGTCAGGCGATGATCTGGCGTTCGAGGCCCATGTCTCGGTGACCGAGCTGACCGGCTCCGAAAGCTTCGTGCACATGAACCATGCCGGGCGGCGCTGGGTGGCGCTGGTCCACGGGGTTCATGACCTGCCGACCGGGCGCACCCGCGAGGTCTTCGTCGACCCGCGGCACATCTATCTGTTTGGCGAAGACGACCGCCTCGTATCCGCCGCGCCCTATGCGCGCGCGGCCTGAGGGGAGGGGGGAGACATGGCCAAAATCACTCTGGCAGGGCTGGCGCATCGCTATTCCAAAAGCGACGAGTATGCGCTGAAGCCGATGCAGCATGAATGGGCCGACGGGGGGGCGTATGCGCTGCTCGGGCCGTCGGGCTGCGGGAAATCAACGCTGCTCAACATCATCTCGGGGCTGCTGCGCCCGTCCGAGGGCAAGGTGCTGTTCGGCGAACAGGACGTCACCGACCTGCCGACCGATAAGCGCAACATCGCGCAGGTGTTCCAGTTCCCGGTCGTCTACGACACCATGACCGTCTACGACAATCTGGCGTTTCCGCTGCGCAATGCGGGGCGCGAGCGCGGCTATGTCGATGCGCGGGTCAAAGCGATCGCGGAGATGATCGGGATGGAGGGGCGCTTGGGCCGCAAGGCCCGCGGCCTTGGCGCCGATGAGAAGCAGAAGATCAGCCTCGGGCGCGGCATGGTGCGCGAGGACGTCAACGCCATCCTGTTCGATGAGCCGCTGACCGTGATCGACCCGCATATGAAGTGGGAATTGCGGACCCAGCTGAAAACGCTGCACCGCGATTTCGGCCACACCATGATCTATGTGACCCACGACCAGACCGAGGCGCTGACCTTCGCCGACCAGGTCGTGGTGATGCATGACGGCGAAGTGGTGCAGATGGGCCCGCCGGCCGAATTGTTCGAGCGGCCCGCCCACACCTTCGTCGGCTATTTCATCGGCTCGCCGGGCATGAACGTGCTGCCCGCCCGCGTCGAGGGGCGCAGCGCCTTTGTCGGCGGCGCCGAGATTCCGCTGTCGCGCGGCTATGCCCCCGCCAGCGGCGTCGAGATCGGGGTTCGCCCCGAATTCGTCACCCTGTCCGAGGGCGGCGACGGCCTGCCCGTCACCATCAAGCGGATCGAGGATGTCGGACGCCACCGCATCGTGCGCGGCGAATTCGAAGGCCATGCGGTCAACGCCGTGGTGGTCGAGGACGTGGCCATCCCCGCCCTGCCGGACCGGATGAGCTTCGCCCCCGGCGCCATCAACATCTATTCCGGCGGCTGGATCGTGGACGGAGACGCAGCATGAACAAGACCGTCAACCAACGCGCCTGGTTCATGGTGCTGCCCGTGCTGCTGTTGGTTGCGTTCTCAGCGGTGCTGCCGCTGATGACCGTGGTCAACTATTCGATGCAGGACACCTTCGGGCGCAACGAATTCTTCTGGGCGGGGCTGGAATGGTTCGAGGACGTGCTGAGTTCCGAGCGGATCCAGAACGCGTTCGGGCGACAGCTGATGTTCTCGGGCATCATTCTGGCGATCGAGGTGCCGCTCGGGGTGTTCGTCGCGCTCAACATGCCGAAAAAGGGCGTGTGGTCGTCGGTGGTGCTGGTGCTGATGGCGCTGCCGCTGCTGATCCCGTGGAACGTGGTCGGGACCATCTGGCAGATCTTCGGGCGGGTTGATATCGGGCTGCTCGGCTATGTGCTGGCGTGGATGGGGATCGATTACAACTATACCCAAGATGTGACCTCGGCCTGGGTGACGATCATCGTCATGGACGTGTGGCACTGGACATCCTTGGTCGCGCTGCTCGGCTATGCCGGTCTGCGGTCGATCCCTGAGGCCTACTATCAGGCCGCGAAGATCGATCAGGCGTCGCGGTGGGCGGTGTTCCGGTTCATCGAGCTGCCGAAGATTATGGGCGTTCTGCTGATCGCCATCTTGCTGCGGTTCATGGACAGCTTCATGATCTACACCGAGCCTTTCGTGGTCACAGGCGGCGGCCCCGGCAACGCCACCACCTTGCTGTCGATCGACCTGGTGAAGATGGCGATCGGGCAATTCGATCTCGGACCCGCGGCGGCGTTCTCGCTGGTCTACTTCCTAGTGATCTTGCTGCTGTCTTGGGTTTTCTACACCGTGATGACCAACCTCGACAAAAGGGATGCCCAACGATGAAACGCATCAATGGCTCCGCCGTGGTGATCGTGCTCTATCTTGCCTTCCTGTTGATCCCAATCTATTGGCTGATCAACATGAGCTTCAAGACCAATGTGGAGATCAACTCCACCTTCAGCATGTGGCCGCAAGATTTCACATTCGCCAACTATATGGTGATCTTCACCGATCCAAGCTGGTATTGGGGTTACTTCAACTCTCTGATCTATGTGGCGATGAACACGGTCATTTCGCTGGCCGTCGCCCTGCCCGCCGCCTATGCGTTCAGCCGCTATACGTTCCTTGGCGACAAGCACCTGTTTTTCTGGCTGCTGACCAACCGCATGGCCCCTCCGGCGGTGTTCGCGCTGCCGTTCTTCCAGCTCTATTCCTCGGTGGGGCTTTTCGACACGCATATCGCGGTGGCTCTGGCGCATTGCCTGTTCAACGTGCCGCTGGCAGTGTGGATCCTCGAAGGGTTCATGCGCGGGGTCCCGAGGGAGATTGACGAGACCGCCTATATTGACGGCTATTCGTTCGGGCGGTTCTTCGTGAGTATCTTCATGCCGCTGGTGGCGTCCGGAATCGGGGTGGCGGCGTTCTTCTGCTTCATGTTCTCATGGGTGGAGCTACTGCTGAGCCGCACCCTGACCGCCACATATGCCAAGCCGATCGCGGCGACGATGACCCGGACGGTATCGGCATCTGGGATGGATTGGGGCGTGCTGGCCGCCGCGGGGGTGCTGACGATCATCCCCGGTGCGATGGTGATCTGGTTCGTGCGCAATTACATCGCCAAGGGCTTCGCCCTAGGGAGGGTCTGATGAACGCGCACCGCGCAAGCAACCGTGTCGCGCTGGTCCTCGCCGTGCTCGGGGTCGCGTT
The DNA here is from genome assembly GCA_047636235.1 of Paracoccaceae bacterium. GTDB lineage: Bacteria > Pseudomonadota > Alphaproteobacteria > Rhodobacterales > Rhodobacteraceae > JBOCEF01. Next base: position 4,387 of record JBLIKI010000132.1, read on the forward strand.
CGGCGCCGCCCTTTACGCCGGGCTCAGGCCTGAGAGCCTCGGGATCGATCTGACCAAGAACCTGGCCCCCGGCTCATGGATGGCCTGGACCGGGGTCGGGGCGCTGTTCTTCGGCGTGATCGCTTGTTTTCTGGCGCTGATGACGGTCTGGCAAATCCGCCGGCCCGAAGCGCCCCGTCATGGCATCCTCGGGATCGAAACGACCCCCGGCGATCGCCTGTTCCTGAGCCTGCTCGGCTCAGCCTTTATCTGCCTCGGGTGGCTGGCCGTGTTTGGCGCGCCGATCTGGGGCGGGCTTGCGGCCTGCCTGCTTTGGGCCGCGGCGGTGTTCCGCTGGGTCTAGCGGAGCGCGATCGAGACCCCGCGCGCGGCCAGCAAGGCCCGCGTCCGGGACGACAACCGAAACTGTCAGGGAGGACAGACCGATGAAGATGGGTGTTTTCACCAGCACGGCCGTCGCCGCGCTGATCGCCGGGGCCGGGACGGCCTGGGCGGATATGGGGGCGGCGAAAGCTTTCCTCGACGCGGAGATCGGTGCAATGTCGACCCTGCCCCGCGCCGCGCAGGAAGCGGAGATGCAGTGGTTCATCGACGCCGCCAAGCCCTATGCGGGCATGGAGATCAAGGTGGTGTCGGAGACGATCACCACCCACGAATACGAATCCAAGGTGCTGGCCCCGGCCTTCACCGCCATCACCGGCATCAAGATCACCCATGATCTGATCGGCGAAGGCGACGTCGTGGAAAAGCTTCAGACCCAGATGCAGTCGGGCGAGAACATCTATGACGCCTATGTCAACGACAGCGACCTGATCGGCACCCACTGGCGCTATCAGCAGGTCCGCAACCTGACCGACTGGATGGCCGGCGAGGGCAAGGCGGTCACGCTGCCGACGCTCGACATGGCCGATTTCGTCGGTCTGTCGTTCACCACCGGGCCGGACGGCAAAGTCTATCAGATGCCGACCCAGCAGTTCGCAAACCTTTACTGGTTCCGGTACGACTGGTTCAACGATCCCAAGAACCAGGCCGACTTCAAGGCCAAATACGGCTACGATCTGGGCGTTCCGGTCAACTGGTCGGCCTATGAGGACATCGCCGCCTTCTTCACCGGGCGAGAGATCGACGGCGAAAAAGTCTATGGCCACATGGACTATGGCAAAAAAGACCCCTCGCTTGGCTGGCGCTTCACCGATGCGTGGATGTCAATGGCCGGCATGGGCGACAAGGGCGAGCCGAACGGCCTGCCGGTCGACGAATGGGGCATTCGAGTGAACGAAAACTCGCAGCCCACCGGGTCGTGCGTCGCGCGCGGCGGGGCCACCAACTCGCCCGCCGCCGTCTATGCCATTGAGAAATATGTCGACTGGCTGAAGGCCTATGCGCCGCCCGCCGCCGCAGGCATGGTGTTCTCAGAGGCAGGTCCGGTCCCCGCGCAGGGCCAGGTCGCGCAGCAGATGTTCTGGTACACCGCCTTCACCGCCGACATGGTCAAGCCCGGCCTGCCGGTGATGAACGAGGACGGCACGCCCAAGTGGCGCATGGCCCCCTCGCCGCATGGCGCCTACTGGGAAGACGGCATGAAGGTCGGCTATCAGGACGCCGGGTCCTGGACGCTGATGAAGTCGACCCCGGTGGACCGCGCGCAGGCCGCATGGCTCTACGCTCAGTTCGTGGTTTCCAAGACGGTGGACGTGAAGAAATCCCATGTCGGGCTGACCTTCATCCGCGAATCCACCATCCAAGACCCGTCGTTCACCGAGCGTGCGCCCAAGCTCGGCGGTCTGGTGGAGTTCTATCGCTCCCCCGCCCGCGTGCAGTGGTCGCCGACCGGCACCAACGTGCCTGACTATCCCAAGCTGGCGCAGCTTTGGTGGCAGAACATCGGCGATGCGTCCTCGGGCGCCAAGACCGCCCAGGCGGCGCTTGATTCGCTGTGCGATGCTCAGGAAAAGGTCATGGCGCGGATCGAACGCTCCGGCGTTCAGGGCGCCATCGGCCCCAAGCTGAACGAGGAGAAGGGCGCCGACTATTGGCTCGCCCAGCCCGGTTCCCCCAAGCCCAAGCTGGCGATCGAGAAGCCCGCGCCCGAGACCATCGGCTATGACGAGCTGATCAAGTCCTGGCAGTGAGCTGAAACCGGGCCGGGGTGCATCGCGCCCCGGCCCGGACTTTTTCCGGCGCTCGCCGTTGACATATTCCTTGCATGGACGCCTCGCGCCCCGCGCGCCCCATGCCCCGCGACCCGATCCAAGGACCCGCCTGATGACCCATATCCTCGCCATCGATCAGGGCACGACCTCCACCCGCGCGATCCTGTTCGACAAGGACATGCGCGTCGTGGCCACGGGGCAGGAGGAATTTCCCCAGCATTTTCCGCATTCGGGCTGGGTGGAGCATGACCCCTCGGACCTATGGTCGACCACCGCCGCCACCTGCCGCGAGGCGATGGAGCGTGCAGGCATCCGCGCCGCCGACATCGCCGCGATCGGCATCACCAATCAGCGCGAGACGACGCTGGTCTGGGACCGCGCCACCGGGCGCCCGATCCATAATGCGATCGTCTGGCAGGACCGGCGGACCGCCCGCGATTGCGACGCGTTGAAGGCCGCAGGGCATGAGCCGATGATCGCGGCGCGCACCGGGCTGCTGCTCGACCCCTATTTCTCGGGCCCCAAGGTCGCGTGGATTTTGGACCATGTGGAGGGCGCCCGCGCACGCGCCGAAGCCGGCGAGCTGGTGTTCGGCACCGTGGACACCTGGCTGATCTGGAACCTGACCGGCGGCGAGGCCCATGTCACCGACGCCACCAACGCCGCCCGCACCATGCTGTTCGACATCCACAAAGGCGCGTGGGACGCTGAGATTTGTGAATTGTTGCGCATCCCCATGGCGATGCTGCCAGAGGTGAAGGACTGCGCCGCCGATTTCGGCATGACCCGCGCGGACCTGTTCGGCGCGCCGATCCCGATCCTTGGGGTTGCGGGGGACCAGCAGGCGGCAACCTTGGGCCAGGCGTGTTTCGTGCCCGGCATGGTCAAATCCACTTATG
>JBLIKI010000133.1:0-7434 GCA_047636235.1 Paracoccaceae bacterium
TACGCACTCGAAGTGATCCTGAACGGCCTGATGGCCGGGATCATGTATTCGCTGGTGGCGCTCGGCTTCGTGCTGATCTTCAAGGCCTCCGGCATCTTCAACTATGCCCAAGGCGTCATGGCGCTGTTCGCCGCGCTCACGCTGGTGGGCTTTCAGAACGGTCAGATCCCCTTCGCCGAAGTGATCAACGTGATCTTCGGCACCAATGTGCATAACTTCGGCTGGACCATGCCGTCGTTCTTCGCGATCATCTTAACGATGGCGGTGATGCTATTGTTCGCCTTTTTGGTGGAGCGGGTGATCCTGCGACATCTGGTGAACCAAGAGCCGATCATCCTGTTCATGGCCACCATCGGCCTCGCCTACTTCATGGAAGGCGTCGGGGACATGATGTGGGGCTCGGACATCAAATCGCTTGATGTCGGCATCCCGTCGGGCGGGTCGTTCTGGCTTGAGGACGTGACCCGCGCATGGGCGCCCAACGATCCCAACTACTACGGCATGTATATCGACGTGCTCGACGTGTGGGCCGCGGTGGTTGCGGTGATCCTGGTGACCTCGCTGTCGGTGTTCAGCCAGTACACCAAGACCGGGCGCGCGCTGCGCGCGGTGGCCGACGACCATCAGGCCGCGCTGTCGGTGGGCATCAGCCTGCGCACCATCTGGGTGATCACCTGGACGATCGCCGGGTTCGTGGCGCTGGTGGCGGGGATCATGTGGGGCTCCAAGTCCGGCGTGCAGTTCTCGCTCTCGCTCATCGCGCTGAAGGCGCTGCCGGTGCTGATGCTGGGCGGGTTCACCTCGATCCCCGGCGCCATCATCGGCGGGTTGATCATTGGCGTCGGTGAAAAGCTGTTCGAGTTCTACATGGGCCCGCTGATCGGCGGCGCCACCGAGAACTGGTTCGCCTATGTGTTGGCGCTGTTGTTCCTGGTGTTCCGCCCGCAAGGCTTGTTCGGCGACAAGATCATCGAACGCGTCTGACCCTCGGGCGCGGCCCCGTCGCCGCGCCCGAGCCCCGATCATCCGGCCCAATCGGCCTACCGCATCCATTCCACCCGTCCCGCCGCGCGCCGCGGGGGACAACCCCGGCGAAGCAGCCGCGAGGGACGAGGGAGAGAGACCAAGATGTTCTACCGTGAGGCAGGCGACTTCAAGACAACCTACTCTGACGACAGTCAGACTTTCCCGATCAAGTTCGATCGTTGGCGTTATTACCTCGTGCTCTTGATCGCTTTCGTGGGCATCCCGCTGGTGATCGATGATTATTGGGAAAAATCGCTGCTGGTCCCGTTCCTGGTGTTCACGATCGCGGCGCTTGGCCTCAACATCCTGACCGGATATTGCGGGCTGGTGTCGCTGGGCACCGGTGGGTTCATGGCGGTGGGGGCCTATTCCAGCTATAAGCTGATGACCTCGTTCCCTGATCTGAACATGTTCTTCGTGGTGATCCTGTCGGGTCTGATCACCGCCGCGGTGGGGGCGCTGTTCGGTCTGCCAAGTCTCAGGATCAAGGGGTTCTACCTTGCGGTCGCGACGCTGGCGGCGCAGTTCTTTCTGGTGTGGCTGTTCAACAAGGTGCCGTGGTTCTACAACTATTCTGCCACCGGCCAGATCTCAGCGCCGGAGCGGTTCGTGTTCGGTTATGCCGTCACCGGCCCGAGCGCCCCGCCGCAGGCGACCTACCTGTTCTGCCTGACCTTCGTGTTCGGTCTGGCGTGGCTGGCGCGCAACCTGACCCGCGGCCGGATCGGGCGTCAGTGGATGGCGATCCGCGACATGGACATCGCCGCGGAAATCATCGGCGTGAACCCGCTTAGGGCCAAGCTGACCGCCTTCGCGGTGTCGTCCTTCTTCGTCGGGATATCGGGCGCGCTGTTCTTCGCGGTCTATCTCGGCGCCGCCGAGCCGACCGAGGCGTTCGGCATCACCCAATCGTTCCTGGTGCTGTTCATGATCATCATCGGCGGCCTCGGCTCGATCTTCGGGTCCTTCGCCGGGGCGGCGTTCATCATCCTGCTGCCGGTGCTTCTCAAGAATGTGTTGACCGGCTGGCTTGGCTGGCCGACCACGCTGGCGACGCATTTCGAATTCACCATCGTCGGCGGCCTGATCATCGTGTTCCTGATCATGGAACCCCACGGGTTGGCGCAACTGTGGCGGTTCGCCAAGGAAAAACTGCGACTCTGGCCGTTCCCGCTCTAAGCGGGACGGCGGCCGGCGCCGCCAATCGACCGGACCAACAAGGTCGAACCATCTCGAATTTTTCACTTCAGGGAGGCTATCTATGAAACTGTCCAAACTCACCTTCGCGGCCGCCGCTGCGATCATGGCGGCCAGCCCCGCTTTCGCTGAGCTCGTGATCCCTAGCCTCAGCTACCGCACCGGCGCCTACGCGCCCTCGGGCATCCCCTATGCCGACGGCTTCGCCGACTATCTGCAGATGCTGAACGACCGGGACGGCGGCATCGGCGGCGAACCGATCCGCCTGCTTGAGTGCGAGACCGGCTACAACACCCAGAAGGGCGTTGAGTGCTATGAGGCCACCAAGGGCGAAGGCTCGCTGGTCTACATCCCGCAGTCGACCGGCATCACCTACCAGTTGATCCCCAAGGCCGAGGTCGACGAGATCCCGATCCACAGCCTCGCCTATGGCCGCACCTCGGCGGCGAACGGCGAAGTGTTCAAGTGGGTGTTCAACAACCCCGGCACCTATTGGGACGCCGCCTCGATCATGGTGAAATACGCCATGGAGCAGGAGGGCGGTTCGCTCCAAGGCAAGAAGGTCTCGCTGATCTACCACAACTCCGCTTATGGCAAAGAGCCGATCCGCACGCTGGAAGAGCTGGCCAAAAAGCATGGCTATGAGCTGACCCTGCTGCCGGTCGATCACCCCGGTCAGGAGCAGAAGTCCCAATGGTTGCAGATCCGGCGTGAGCGTCCGGATTATGTCTTCATGTGGGGCTGGGGCGTGATGAACTCGGTCGCCATTCAGGAGGCGTCCAACATCCGCTATCCGATGGAGAAGTTCATCGGCGTGTGGTGGTCCGGCTCCGAAGCCGACGTGCTGCCCGCCGGCGATGGCGCCAACGGCTACAAGTCGATCACCTGGCATGCGCCGGGCGCGGGCTTCCCGGCCTTTGACGCGATCAAGATGCACGTCGCTGACAAGGGCACTGCGGCCGGCGACGGCACCAATGTCGGCGAAGTCGGCTATAACCGCGGCGTCTACAACGCAGTCGTGGTCGCCGAGGTGATCCGCACCGCGCAGAAGATGACCGGCAAGTCCAAGATCACCCCGTCGGACATGCGCGATGGCTATGAGGCCGTCGGCATCTCGGCCGAGCGTTGGGCCGAGCTGGGTCTGAAGGACTTCGCCCCGGCCTTCCAGATCACCTGCAAGGACCATGGCGCGCCGCATCTGGGCGCCATCCAGCAGTGGGACGCCACGTCCAAGACCTGGACCCTGGTCTCGGGCTACATGGAGCCGGACAATGAGGTGGTGCAGCCGCTGATCCTCGAGGACTCGATGGCCTACGCCAAAGAGAACAACATCACTCCGCGCACCTGCGAGTGATCTTGGCGGCGCGCGGGGGCCTTGCCGGCCGCCCGCGCGCCTGACGACCCCGGGGGGCGGCACGCTTCGCCCCCCGGCCCCGCCCGGCGCGCGTGCGCCGCGGCCCAGATTTCCGGCCCGCCATTCCGGCCCGAGGCATGCAGGCGATCCACCGCCGCCCTCGAACCGCCGCCCGATAAGGAATTCCGCCATGTCCGACGCTCCGACGATCGACCGCGCCGCCGGCGCCGCGACCGAAACGCTGCTCGACGTCAAAAACGTCGAGGTGATCTACAACGGCGTGATCCTCGTGCTGAAGGGCGTCAGCCTGTCGGTCCCCAAAGGCGGGATCACGGCGCTGCTCGGCGGCAACGGCGCGGGCAAGACCACGACCCTGAAAGCGATCTCGAACTTGCTGCGGTCTGAGCGCGGCGAGGTCACCAAGGGCTCGATCACCTATCGCGGCGATTCCATCACCGAATCGAACCCCGCCGATCTGGTCCGGCGCGGCGTGATCCAGGTGATGGAGGGGCGGCACTGCTTTGAGCACCTCACCATCGAAGAGAACTTGATGACCGGGTCCTACACCCGCACCGTCGGCCGGGCGCAGATCGCCAAGGATCTGGAAAAGGTCTATGCGTATTTCCCCCGCCTCAAGCTGCGGCGCAGCAGCCTTGCGGGCTATACCTCTGGCGGTGAGCAGCAGATGTGCGCCATCGGGCGCGCGCTGATGTCGAAGCCGGAGACGATCCTTTTGGACGAGCCGTCGATGGGCCTCGCGCCCCAGCTGGTCGAAGAAATCTTTGAGATCGTCAAAGACCTGAACGAGAAGGAAGGCGTGTCGTTCCTGCTGGCCGAGCAGAACACCAACGTCGCCCTGCGCTACGCCCACTATGGCTATATTCTAGAATCGGGCCGCGTGGTGATGGACGGTCTCGCAAGCGATTTGCGCGAGAACCAGGACGTCAAGGAATTCTACCTCGGCATGTCCGAGCAGGGCCGCAAAAGCTTCAAGGACGTCCGGTCCTATCGCCGCCGCAAGCGCTGGCTGAACTGAGGCGCCCGCCCCCCAAGACGACGCCTGCGCCCCGCCGATCAGGCGCGGATCGTGCCAGCCGAGGACCCGCGCTTATGGCCTATTACGACGCACTCGAAACCCGCACCCCTGAGGCGCGCGCCGCCGATCTGGCGCGCGATCTGCCCTCGGCCATCGCTCGCGCCAAGACCGCTCCGGCGATGGCCGCGTCGCTGGCGAGCGTGGACAGCGCCATGATCACCACGCGCGCCGCGCTGGCGGCCCTGCCGGTGATCCGCAAGTCGGCGCTGGGGGCCGCGCAGGCCGCCGACGCCCCGTTCGGCGGTTATGTGCCCGGCGGCGTCACCGCGCAGCGCCATGTGTTCCAATCGCCGGGTCCGATCTATGAGCCCGGCGACACGTCGCGCGATTGGTGGCGGATGGGGCGCGCGCTGTTTGCGGCGGGCATCGGCTGCGGCGACGTCCTGCAGAACTGTTTCTCCTATCACCTGACCCCGGCGGGGATGATGTTTGAAAACGGCGCCGCCGCCGTCGGCGCCACCGTGCTGCCCGCGGGCGTCGGGCAGACCGAGCTTCAGGTCCGCGCCGCCGCCGATGTCGGGACCACCGCCTATGCCGGAACCCCTGATTTTCTGAAGGTGATCTTGGAGAAGGCTGACGAGATGGGCGTCGCGCTGCCGAAGCTGACCAAGGCGATGGTCGGCGGCGGCGCGCTGTTCCCATCCTTGCGGCAATACTACGCCGACCGGGGCATCGTGTGCCTGCAAGGCTATGGCACGGCCGATCTCGGCTCGCTTGCTTATGAAAGCGCCGGGCTGGACGGCGCCGTTGAGGGGATGATCGTCGACGAGGGCGTGATCGTGGAAATCGTGCGCCCCGGCACCGGCGATCCGGTGCCCGACGGCGAGGTCGGCGAGGTGATCGTCACCACCCTCAACCACGGCTACCCGTTGGTGCGCTTCGCCACCGGCGACATGTCGGCGGTGCTGGCGGGCGCGTCGCCGTGCGGGCGCACCAACATGCGCATCAAAGGCTGGATGGGCCGCGCCGACCAGACCGCCAAGATCAAAGGCATGTTCGTGCGGCCTGAGCAGGTGGCCGAATTGGTCGCCCGCCACCCCGAGATCGACCGCGCCCGCATCATCGTCACCCGTGCGAACGAGCGTGACGTGCTGACCGTCCGGATCGAGACCGCGCAGGCCGACCTCGCCTTCATCGCCGCCGTCGAGGCGAGCGTGCAGGCGACCCTCAAGATGCGCGGCACGGTGGAAACCTTGGCCGCCGGCGCTTTGCCCAACGACGGCAAGGTGATCGAGGACGCGCGCACCTACGATTGACCCATCGCGCCATTGCGCCGCATGGGGCTGAACGGTTGAAAAAGCGGTCGTCATCTGTGCAACAATTAACTTAAGTCGAACTCGGCCACGGGGCGGAAAGCCTCTGGCTTTGGTGGATATCTTGCGTAGCTAAATAACCCTTGGAAGGGGATTGTCGTGGTGTTCCGTTTGACCGCGCTAGTGTTGGCGCTGGTGTCAGGGCTTGTTTGCGTCGCCCATGCTGAATTGCTAATTATCGCTCAGACCTACCGGACCGGGCCGTATGCCAATAACGGGATTCCCAGCTCCGATGGATTCGCTGACTATTTCACGCTGTTGAACGAACGCGACGGCGGTATCGGCGGTGAAAAGATTGTCATTGAGGAATGCGAGTTTGGCTATAATACCGTCAAAGGCGTCGAGTGTTATTCCAACAACCGCACCCGCGGCGGTCTGGTCTGGACGCCGCTTTCGACCGGCACCACCTATGGCATGATTCCGCTGACCCGCGAAGATGGGGCGCCGATGCTTACCATGGGCTATGGGCGGACCTCGGCGGCCGATGGCGCGGTGTTCGACAACGTCTTCAACTTTCCGGCTAACTACTGGCAGGGCGCCGCCGCGCAGATCCGGTATATCAAAGAGGTGACGCCGAGCGGGCTTGCGGGTCTTAAGATCGGGCTGGTCTACCATAATTCCGCCTACGGCAAGGAGCCTATCCCGACCCTCCAGGCGCTGGCCGCGCGGGAGGGGTTCACGCTGAACCTCTATGCCGTCGATCATCCGGGCGACGACCAAAATGCGATCTGGCCTGCGGTCAAGGCCGACGCCAATGACTGGGCGCTGCTGTGGGGTTGGGGGGTGATGAACCCGACCGCGCTGCGCACCGCGTTGAAGGTCGGCTTTCCGATCGACCGCGTGTTCGGGGTGTGGTGGTCTGCGAACGAATCGGACGTGAAGCGAATCGGCGCCAAGGCCAAGGGCTATAAGGCGATCAATTTCCATGCGGTCGGCACGTCGTTCAGCGTCTATAACGCGCTCAACGACTATGTCTATTTCGCGGGCAAGGCGGCGGGGTTGGCCAACAACCTCGGCACCTCGCTCTACAACCGCGGCCTGCTGGCGGCGATGTTCGCCGCTGAGGGCATCCGCAACGCGCAACGGATCCACAACACCGCCAAGATCACGCCGCAGATGATGCGCGACGGGCTGGAGGCGATCGACCTTTCCGCCGAGGACCTGAACGGCCTTGGCTTCGAGGACTATCTCCCTCCGGTCAAAGCCACTTGCGCGAACCATGGCGGGCAGGGGCTGGTGGCGGTGAACGAATGGGATCCGCAACTGCGCGGCTGGCGCCAGATCACCGACTATTACGCGCCGGATATGGACCTGCTCGGGCCGATGATCCGCGCCGACGCCGACGCCTTCGCGGCGGAGAACGGGGTGACGCGGCGCGCATGCCCGTAGGCGGGCTGAACTGTCGGGTTGTACGGATGGGGGCGGCGCATCGGCGCCGCCCCCTTTCG
>JBLIKI010000134.1:0-7421 GCA_047636235.1 Paracoccaceae bacterium
CACGATGGCGAAGCCAAGCGTCGCGAAGGTGATCGACCCGAGGATCACAAAGCCGAGACCGACCAGGCGCCGCAGGACGAACCCGCGCACATGCCTCGATTCGTAGGCACGGTCGAACGCGGCGCGGAACGCCTCGACTCCGTTGGATGCCGCCCAGATCGCGCCCGCCGCCGCAATGGTCAAGAGCCCGCCGCGGTCCTTGCCCAGCACGTCGGTCAGCACTGGCGCCAGCGCGTCGGCTACATTGGCCGGGGCTTGAGCGAACAGCCAGTCTAGCGCGGTCTGCAACCCCTCGGGTCCGATCGCGGCCGATGCGAAGGCGGCAGTGAAAATCATGAACGGGAACAGTGCCAGCAGCACCGCATAGGCGATGTAGCCCGACAGCATCCAGCCGTCATCGTGGCTGAAATGGCTGTGCGCGCGCCCCGCCACCCGGGCGCTGTCGCGCAGGGCGATCCACAGGATTCGCGTCACGCTTGGCTTGGCCGCGTCGGGCGCGGGGGGCTGGGCGTCGGCGGTCGCGCCGGGCGCGGAGGCGGCGGGCGCAGGCGTCGGCGTGTTGGCGGCGGAGGCCGCGTCAGGTGTCTTGCGGGCGTCGTCGGTCATAAGGCGCCTCTTGTTCGGGCGCGGCGGCCCCGAAGGGGTCGTCCGCGCCGTGTCAGGTCCCGCGGGCTGGGGTCACGCCAGCGGGGCCGCCGCCCGATCCGCCGTCACGGGGTGGATCGGGCGGCGCGATCACGGGAACATCGGTGCGGCGGTCAGCCCTTCGGTTTCGGGGCGGCCGAGCATGATGTTGGCGACCTGCACGGCCTGGCCGGAGGCGCCCTTCACGAGATTGTCGATCACCGACACTAGGATCGCGCGGCCCGGACGGCGGTCCGCCGCGACCCCGATCCGGCACAGGTTCGACCCCTTGACGTGCCAGGTGCCGGGGGTTTCGCCCAAGGGGGAGACCTCGACGAAGGGCTCATCGGCATAGCGCGCCGCCAGCGTGGCGTGGATTTCGGCCGCGTCGCCCTTGACGTAGATGGTGCCGAGGATGCCGCGGTTCATCGGCAGCAGATGGGGCGTGAACGCCGCCATCACCGGGCGCCCGGCGGCCTTGGACAGCTCTTGATCGAATTCCGACGTGTGGCGGTGGCCGCCGATGCTGTACGCCTTGACGCCCTCGGTCACCTCCGAGAACAGCTTCCATTCCGCAGCTGACCGCCCGGCGCCGGTGATGCCGGTCTTGCTGTCGATCACGATGTCGTCGGGGTCGATCACGCCGGCCTCTAGCAGCGGCACCAGTGGCAGCAGGCCGTTGACCACGAAACAGCCGGTGCCCGCGGCGAGGCGGCAAGACTTCAACTCCTCGCGGTAGAATTCAGGCAGGCCATAGACCGCCTGTTTTTGCAGGTCGGGGGCCATGTGGACGTGGCCATACCATTTCTCATACATCGCCACGTCGCGCAGGCGGAAATCGGCCGACAGATCGACGATCTTGACGCGCTCGGGGATGGCGGCGATCACCTCTTGGGTGGTGGCGTGGGGCAGGGCGCAGAACACCAGATCGATGGCGGCCCAGTCAAGGTCCTCGATCCGGCACAGGATCGGCAGGTCCAGATGCGAGAATTGCGGATAGACCGAGCCCATGGTCTTGCCTGCGCTGCGGTCAGCGGTCAGGGCGGCGATGGTCATGGTGGGGTGGGTCGCCAGAATGCGCACCAGCTCCGCGCCGGTGTAGCCGCTGGCGCCGAGGATCGCGACGCGGGTGGGGGTCATTGCAGTGGCTCCTTGTCACCGTGGCGCCCGACGGGGGCGCATGCGCCGCAGGCTAGATTGCCGGGCGCAGGTCAAGCGTTTACCGCATTGCGGCGGGGTGCGTCCAGCCGCGCGCCGTTCCGCGCCGTCCAGGGGCCCGGCCCTTGGGGGGATCGACCCCCCTGCGGTCCGGCGCCGACCGCGGTCGGCGCGCGCCCCATCGCGGGCGGCGCGTTCAGCCGCGAAGGTCCCACGCGACGAGGATGTCGTCCGAAGGCCATAACAGCCCGGGGTCTTGAAAGCTGGCGATCTCTTCCCCGCCTTGGGCGCGGTAGAACGCGCGCGCGCCAGGGTTTTGCGTCACCACGGCGAGGGCGGCGCCCGCATAGCCCGCCGCATGAAGGCCGCCAAGCGCCAGCGCCAGCAGCCGCGCGCCAAGGCCGCGCCCGCGCATGGCCTGATCGACATAGAGGTGCGTGACCTCGCCTCGCCCGGCGAACACCGGGTGCGAGGGGGCGCCGAAGCTGACCAGCCCGACGATGCCGGCGCCCGCCAGCGCGATCACCGCGCCTTGGGGCGGAGGGGCTTTGAGCGCGGCTTGCCAGGCGGGCAGACGCCGCGCCTCATCAAGCAGGGCCATCGCCGCGTCGGGCGCGATCGCGCGATAGGTGTCGCGCCAGAGGCGGACATGGAACCGCGTGATCGCCTCGGCGTCCGCGGGGACGGCGTCGCGAAGCGTCAGATCATCCATGGCAGGCCCCCCCGACACTGAAAAAGGCTGACACTGAAAAAGGCTGACACTGAAAAAGGCCGATCCCTAAAAGGTCGGCAACGAAAAAGGCCCGGCGTGATGCCGGGCCTTTTCCACATTCCGATCCCGAAACGCCGATCAGCGCTTGGAGAACTGGAACGACCGACGCGCCTTCCGGCGGCCGTACTTCTTACGCTCCACCACGCGGCTGTCGCGGGTCAGGAACCCGGCGGCCTTCAGCACGCCGCGCAGCGACGGCTCATAGAGCGTGAGCGCCTTGCAGATGCCGTGCTTCACGGCGCCGGCCTGGCCGGACAGGCCGCCGCCCTTGACGGTGGCCATCACGTCGAACTGGTTGGTGACGTTGGCGACCGAGAAGGCCTGACCAAGCACCATCCGCAGCACCGGACGGGCGAAATATTCGCTCATCGGGCGGCCGTTGATGACGACCTTGCCCGAACCGGGGCGGATCCACACGCGGGCGACCGCGTCTTTGCGCTTGCCGGTGGCGTAGGAGCGCCCGAGGGCGTCCCGCACGGGCAGTTTCGGCGCGGCGGGGGCTGCGGCGACGACGTCGGCGCCGGACACCGCGTCCTTCAGCTCGTCGAGCGACTTGATCTCGTCGGACATGGTCAGGCGCTCCGGGTGTTCTTGGCGTTCATGGACTTGACGTCCAGGATCTCGGGGGTCTGGGCCTCATGCGGGTGCTCGGCACCGTTATAGAGACGCAGGTTGGTCAGCTGCTTGCGGCTCAGCGGACCGCCGGGCAGCATGCGCTGGACGGCCTTGAACAGAACCCGCTCGGGGAAACGGCCCTCAAGGATCTGCTTCGCCGTGCGGGATTTGATCCCGCCGGGGTGGCCGGTGTGCCAGTAATAGGTTTTGTCGGCGCGCTTGTTACCGGTCATCTGCACCTTGTCGGCGTTGATGACGATAATGTTGTCGCCCATGTCCATATGCGGCGTGAAGGTGGGCTTGTGCTTGCCGCGAAGGCGCATGGCGATCTGGGTGGCGAGCCGCCCCAGAACCACGCCTTCAGCGTCGATCACGACCCACTTCTTGTCGATATCGGACGGTTTGGCGGAGAAGGTTTTCATTGTCTGTCCGTCAGTCCTGTCAGGTGGCGCCGCAGAGGACGCGGGCCGTTAGGTCAGCGCCGCGCGGTGCGGACGCCTCCCTTATTCGGGGGCGGGATGCGGCTTGGCGAAGGGTCCGATCGCTCGGGCTTCGTCTCACCGCGGATTGAGGGGGTTTCTACCTGACCACACCGCCGAGTCAATCGCGATTTTTCCAAGAAAATCGTTGTATTTCAACGGTAGTGGCCATGGGGTGTAACGATACCCCATGAATCTCATGCCCAACTGCGCTCAGCCGCCGAAGATCACCGCATTCATCAGCCGCCCCGGCGCCAGCGTGAACGCCCCCGCAAGGCTGAGCGCGCCGATCGCCAGCACCGGCATCGCGCCCCGATGGCAGGGGATGTCGCGGGGCCGCGCGGCGCGCACCGCAACGACCAGCATCACCAGCGTGAACACCGACAATAGGTGAACCGCGCTGAACCCACCCGACGGGTTGAGGGGCGCAATCGCGAACGAAATGATCGCCACGATCGCCATAAGCGCCACCCAGACCCCCCCAGCGCCTTGAGCAAGGTCGTGCCCTTGCGCTTCGCCAGCGCCGCGCCCGCCATCAACGCTGCGATCAGCGCCAGCCCAGTGTGGACCTGAAACGCCGCCGGGGCGGCGAGCATCGGAGCCGAGGTCATCGCGCGGGCGGGATCGCGTAGGTCAGCGTCGCGTGCGCCACCGGGCCGTCGACGCCCGGCGACAGCAGCGTCGCGTCTCCGACCGCCAGCGTGCGGCCGAGCTTTAGAATCCGCGCCTCGCACACCAGATCCGCCTGGGCGGGTTTGCGCATGAAGTTGATCGACGTGCTGGTGGTCACGGTCAGCGCTTGACGCCCGATCATCGCCAGGACTGCGATATAGAACGCGCAATCGGCCAGCAGAAACATCGAGGGGCCCGATATCGTGCCCCCCGGCCGCAGATGCTTGTCGGTCACCTTCAAGCGCACGCGCGCGGTCATCGGGGCGATGTCCTCGATCACAAAGTCGTCGTTCACTTGGGGGAACACTTCGGCCAGAAAATCGCGGATCTCAGCGGGGGTCAGCAGCACGGGGCGGTCGGGGACGGGCATCGCAGTCTCTTTCATCAGTTTCAGCGCCCGCCAAATCATCCCGAAACCGCGCCGCGCGCAAGCCCCTTGGGGCGGGGGGCAGGGTCGGCTAGGCTTCGCGCCGACCCTGCATCGTCAAGAAAGATTGAGCCATGACCGATGAGCCCATCCTGATCAGCGAGCGCATCGGCGCCGTCCACCGCCTTACGCTGAACGACCCGGGGCGCCTCAACGCGCTGTCCGAGGAGATGCTGACGCTGCTGCAGGCCCGCCTCGACGCGCTCCATGTCGATCCGACCGCCCGCGCGGTGGTGATCCGCGGGGTCGGCAAGGCGTTCTGCGCCGGGCACGATCTGCGCCAGATGCAGGCGGCGCGGCAGGCCGGGGATGGCGGGCGCGATTATTTCAATGCCCTCTTCGCCAAATGCACCCGGGTGATGACCGCGATCCGCCGCCTGCCGATCCCGGTGATCGCCGAGGTGCACGGCGTCGCCACCGCCGCGGGCTGCCAGTTGGTCGCCACCGCGGACATGGCGGTCGCCGCCGATACCGCGCGGTTCGGGGTGAATGGGGTGAATATCGGGCTCTTTTGCTCCACCCCCATGGTGGCGCTGTCGCGCAATATCGGGCGCAAGCAGGCGTTTGAGATGCTGACCTCAGGCGCGTTCATCTCCGCCGACCGCGCGCTGGAACTGGGGCTGGTCAACCGCGTGGTGCCGCAGGGAGAGCAAGGCGACGCCGCGATGGAGCTTGCGGGCAAGGTGGCCGATAAACTGTCCGCCGCCGTGCGCGTTGGCAAAGAAGCGTTCTATGCCCAAGGCGAGATGAGCGTCGATGCCGCCTATGCCTATACCGGCCGGGTGATGGCCGAGAACATGCTGCTGCGCGACACCGACGAAGGCGTCACCGCGTTCTTGGAAAAGCGCACCCCCGACTGGGCGCAGGAATGATCCGCGCGGCGCTGGCGCTGCTGCTGCTGGCCGCGCCTGCGCTCGCGGACGACGCGGCGTTGCGCGTACAGATCGCCCGCGACCCGAGCGTCGCCGCCGCCGCCCCAGCGCTGGCGCGGTTCATGGAGGCGGAGGACGATGCGCTGGTGCAGGAAATGCAGGCCGCGGCTGAGACGGAGCGGGCCGACGCCGCCAAGGGCGGCCTTCCGTTCCGCCCCCATTCGCTCGACATCGCGGCGCAGGCGCGGGGGGTGTCCCGCGCCCTGATGTCGGTTCTGCGCACGGTGTCGAGCGATACCGGCGGCGCCCATGGCAACGTCTATCTCGACCCGTTGACCTGGGATCGCCGGGGCGGCAAGCTGATCCGGCTGGATGCGATCTTGTCCGAGGACAAGGCTGGGTTTCGCGCGCTCGAGGCCATCGCCAAGCGGCTGCGCGCCGATCTGATGGCGCGGCCTGATCTATGGCGCGACAGCATCGCCATGGCGACCGTGCCTGACCCCGCCGCGCTGCAAGGCTTCACGCTGGAGCCATCGACCACGCCGGGCCTCATCGGCGGGCTGGCGTTCCACTTCGGCCCGTATGAGGTCGGGCCCTATTCGTCCGGCCCCCAGCGCGCGGTGATCGCGCAATCGCTGTTCCGGTCCGGCATCCGCGCCGATCTGCGCGATCAGTTCGACGGCGCGCCGAAGGATTGAACGCCGCGCCCCCCGCAAGGGGCGCGGCGCGTTTGCTCAGAGCCGCTCGATCGCCAGCGCGATGCCCTGGCCGCCGCCGATGCACATCGTGATCAGGCCATAGCGCCCGCCGATCCGCTCCAGCTCATAAAGGCATTTGATCGTGATCAGCGCCCCGGTGGCGCCGACCGGATGGCCGAGCGCGATCGCCCCGCCGTTCGGGTTCACCTTGGCCGGGTCGAGGCCCAGTTCCTTGTTCACGGCGCAGGCCTGGGCGGCGAAGGCCTCGTTCGACTCGATCACGTCGAAATCGCTGGCCTTCAGGCCGGTGCGGGCCAGCAGCGCCTGCACCGCGGGAATCGGGCCGATGCCCATCACTTCGTGGCGCACGCCGGCATGGGCATAGCCCACCAGACGCGCGCGGGGCTTGAGGCCGGCTTTCTCCGCCGCCTCACGGTCCGCCAGCACCAGCGCCGCGGCGCCGTCGTTGATGCCCGACGCGTTGCCCGCGGTGACGCTGCCGCCCTTGCGGAACGCAGGGCGCAGGCCCGCCAGCGCCTCGGGCGAGGTCTGTTTGGGATGCTCATCGGTGTCGAAGGCGACCATGTCGCGGCGGACCCTCACCTCGATCGGCAGGATCTGGGACGCAAAGCGCCCCTCGGCGATGGCGCGAGCGGCGCGCTCTTGCGATTCCATCGCAAAGGCGTCCTGCTGCTCTCGGGTGATCTGGTGCTCGTCCGCGACGTTCTCGGCGGTGACGCCCATATGGCCGACGCCGAACGGGTCCATCAGCGTGCCGATCATCATGTCGACCATGGTGACGTCGCCCATCTTCTGCCCGAAGCGCGCGGCCTGAGTGGAATGGGGCGCGCGCGACATCGATTCCGCCCCGCCCGCGACCGCGAACTGCGCGTCGCCGAGCATCAGGTGCTGCGCCGCCGACACGATGGCCTGCGCGCCCGACCCGCACAGGCGGTTGACGTTGAACGCCGGGACCGATTCGGGAATGCCCGCATCAACGGCGGCGACGCGCGACAGATACATGTCGCGCGGCTCGGTGTTGATGACGTGGCCGAACACGACATGGCCGATCTGGCCCGGCTCGACGCCAGAGCGGCGCATCGC
>JBLIKI010000135.1:0-7346 GCA_047636235.1 Paracoccaceae bacterium
GCCTCGATCGCCACCGGGCCGCGGCGGCCCGACAGCATTTGCGAAAACGCCTCGCGCATCGTGTCGGCCACCCCGGTCGGATGAGTGATCCGCGCGGCGTGCTTGACGATGCCCTTCAGCGTCGCCAGCTGATCCGGCAGCTCGTGCAGCTGCCCGCGCCCGCGCCCGATCAGGTGGGACATGATGTTGCCGGTGATGCACAGCACCGGCGCGTTGGACCCATAGGCGGTGCAAAGCGCGGCGCCCGCGTTCAGCACCCCCGGCCCCGGCACCACCGTGAACACGCCGGGCCGCCCGGTGGCCATGGCATAGCCATAGGCCATCCAAGCCGCGCCCTGTTCGTGCCGCGCGGTGACAAAACGGATCTTGTCCCCGGCCCGCGCCAACGCATCGTTGAAGTCATACATATGCGCGCCGGGGATGCCGAACACCGTGTCTACGCCATGCGCCAGCAGCGCCTCGACGATGCCTTCGCCCACCGTCATCCGCCGCGCGGCGTTCGCGAGCCCGGTCATGCGAAACGCTTGCGCATGGAGGTCATGGCCGACGCCAGCGCCGGCGCATCCGCCCCGATGGCCACGAAGTTGGCGCCGCAATCGATCCAGCGCTGCGCATCGTCCGCGCCCCAGATGATGCCTGCCGACTTGCCCGCAGCGCGGATCATGCGGATGCTGTCCTCGATGATCTTGATGACGTCCGGGTGGTCGAGCTGGCCCAGCAGCCCCATATCCGCCGACAGATCGGCGGGGCCGATGAACACGCCGTCCACGCCTTCGGTCGCCAGAATCGCAGGCAGGTTGCTGATCGCCAGCGAGGTTTCCGCCTGCACGATCAAGCACATCTGATCGTTGGCGGTGGTCAGGTAATCGGGGATGGTGTTCCAATACGACGCGCGCCCGAGCGCGGCGCCGACCCCGCGGATCCCCTCCGGCGGATAGCGCATCGCGCGGACCATGGCGGCGGCCTGCTCCGGCGTGTCGATCATCGGCACCAGCAGGGTCTGCGCCCCGGCGTCGAGCATCTGCTTGATCATCCACGCCTCGGCCTGCGGCACCCGCACCATCGAGGACGCGCCGGTCGCCGCGATCGCCTGCATCTGCACCAGCGTCGATTGCAGATCGTTCGGCCCGTGCTCATTATCGATCAGCAGCCAGTCATACCCGGCGCGGCCCGCCATCTCAGCGACGGCGGGAGAGGTCAGGCCAAGCCAGAACCCGATCAGCGTGTCGCCGGATTTGAGGGCCTGTTTGAACGTGTTGATCGGCGCGGGCATCGGTGTCTCTCCCTAGGGACGGGCCATTGGCGGCCCTTATGGTTGTCAGGCGAAGCGGACGGTCACCAGCCCGAAATCGCCGAAATCTGCCTCGATATCGCCGCCGGGGGGCGCCTCGATCGGGCGGATGAACGATCCGGACAGCAGGACCTCGCCCGCCTTCACGCCCTGACCATAGCGCGCAAGACGGTGCACGAGCCAGACGATCCCGCGGGTCGGGTACCCTAAAACGCCGGCGCCGAGGCCGGTTTCCTCAACGATCCCGCCCCGCGACACGATTGCGCCGATCCGGCGCAGGTCGATATCGCCGGGCCGCACCGGGGCGCCCCCGGTGACAATGCCCGCATTGGCGGCGTTGTCGGCGACGGTGTCGAGGATGATCCGCGCGGTTCCCGTGGCCGGATCGCGGCGCGCGATGCGGGTGTCGAGGATCTCAAGGCTCGGGCGCACATGGTCGGTGGCGGCGATCACATCGGCCTCGGTGACGTGATCCCCCGCCAGATCCGCGCCCATGACAAAGGCGATCTCCGCCTCGATCCGCGGCTCGATGAACCGGCCTTTGGGGATGGTGGCGCCGCTATCGAACGCCATGTCGGCCAGCAGCACGCCGCTGTCGGGAATGTCGATGCCAAGGGCGGCCTGCATCGCGCGCGAGGTCAGCCCGATCTTCCAGCCGATCCGCGGCACGCCGGCGGCCTGCTTCAGCGCCACGAACGCGGCCTGCACCGCATACGCGTCCTCCATGGTCATCCCCGGATGCGCCAGCGATAATAGCCCGATCTGGCGGCGCGACCCCTCCGCCGCAAACAGCGCTTCGGCGGCGGCGTGGATGTCGGCGGGGGTCATGCCTCATCCTCGATGTGGTTGCGAAGCACGCCAAGCCCGTCGGCCGCGACCTCCACCACATCGCCGGGCGTCAGCCATACCGGCGGGTCGAGCCGCGCGCCCGCCCCGGTCGGCGTGCCGGACACGATCACGTCCCCCGGAACCAGCGTGGTGAAGGTGGAGATATACGCGAGCAGCCGCGCCACCCCGAAGATCATCCGCCCGGTGCGATCCTGCTGGCGTAATCGCCCGTTCACATGGGTGGTCAGCGCGATATCCTCGATCTGCCCTCGATCGGTGAACGGGATCAGCCAAGGGCCGAGCGCGCCCGACCCGTCCCAATTCTTGCCTTGCGTCACGTTGAATTTGGCGTGGCGCACCCAGTCGCGCAGCGTGCCCTCGTTGCACAAGGTCAGCGCCGCGATGTGGCCAAGCGCGTCGCGCTCGGCGATCCGCCGCCCCCGCTTGCCGATCACCACCGCCACTTCGCCCTCATAATCCAGCTGCGGCGTCTCCGGCGGGCGGATCAGCGGGCGGTCATGGCCGGTGAAACTGCGCGGCACGCGGATGAACAAAGATGGGAACGGCGGCGCCTCTTTCCCGTCCCTATATTCGGCGTTGCGGTCGGGGTAGTTCACGCCGACGCAGATGATCTTTTCCGGCGCCGGGATCGGGATGTCGAAGGTGATGTCGGCCAGCGCATGGTCCGCGGGCCGCCCCCCCGCCGCGTCGATCAAGCGAGCCAACGCGCCCGCCTCCACCGCCTCGCGCAGGCTGGGAAATTGCGGGAACGTCGCGGTCAGGTCGACCACGCCGCCTTGCGTGGCGGCGCCGAAGCGGCGCGCGCCGTTGTGGAAAAAGCTCAGCAGCCGCGGCGCATCGGTCATGGGGGGCCTGCTTTCGTGACGGGTCAATAGGGCGCGATGATCGGGGCCGCGGTCAAGGTGCTTGGGCGCGGGGTCACGCCCTCGAACAGCGTCCCTTCCTCAAACCAGCTTTTCGGCGCCGGGGCGCCCCACAGCGTCTGGCGCTGCGGGTCTTTCAGATCCCAGCGGATCGGCTCCAAATCCGGATCGCAGGTCTGATAGTCTGAGCAATAGATCTCAATCCGGTGGCCGTCCGGGTCGCGGATATAAACGAAGAACGCGTTGGAGATCCCATGCCGTCCCGGCCCGCGCTCAATATTCCCGACATAGCCGGTGGTCGCCATCAGATCGAGCAGGTCGATGATGTTCATCGGGGTCGGCGCCCAGAACGCGGTGTGGTGCAGCCGGGGGCCGAGGCCGTTGGTCAGCGCCATGTCATGCACCCCGCCCTTGCGGTGCATCCACGCGGCCCAAACGCGGCCCGAGGCGCTGTCCTCGGTATATTCGGTGACGCGAAAGCCCATGTCGTTCCAGAAAGTCACCGCGCCATCCACATCGGGCGAGAAGCAGTTGAAATGATCGATCCGGAGCGGCTTGACACCTTTATAGAGCGCATAGCGCTGGTGGATTGGGGCGAGCCGCTCCATCGTCGCGTAGAATTCCAGCGGCGTGCCCCACGGGTCGACGGTGGCCAGCGTCCGGCCCTGGAACGGACGCTCCACCCACGCGGTCGCCAGCCCTCGGGCCTCGAACCAGATTTCTGCGCGGTCGAGGTCGGCTTCCTCAAACATCTTGAACGACAGCGCCTTGGCACAGGCGGTGTCCGAGCGGTTGAGGATGATGCAGTGATGCCCGCGTTCCTCCATTGCTCTCAGATAGGTGACATCACTATCTTCATGCGTTACCTGAAGTCCAAGCGTATCGACCCAGAACGCTTTTGACGCCGCAAGGTCGGTGACGCCGAAGCTCGCATGGCTCAGCCGCAGGACGTTGAAATCAGGGTGCAGATTGGGATGGGGAACCGGCATCGGATCAACCCTCCTTGGCGGCCAGTTGCGGAACCTTGCGATCGCTGGTCATGAAGGCGACGTTCTTGGTCTCCATATAGAACCCGAACGACCAGTCGCCGCCATCGCGCCCGATGCCCGACGATTTCACCCCCCCGAACGGCGCGGGCAGATGGCGCAGATTCTCAGAATTCACCCAGATCATCCCGGCCTCAAGCCTGTCCGTGAAGCGCATCGCGCGGGTCAGGTCGCGGGTCCAGACATAACCTGCCAGCCCATAAGCGACGTTATTGGCAACACTTAGCGCGGTTTCTTCATCCTCAAACGGAAGCACGGTCAGGACGGGACCAAAGATCTCCTCCTGCGCGATCCGCATGTCGCCCCGTGCGCCGGTGAACAGCGTCGGGCCAACATAGCAGCCGCCCCCCGGCCCATCCACCGCCACGCCGCCCACCGCGACGGTCGCGCCCTCGGCCGCCGCAAGCGCGCAATAGGACAGCACCTTGGCCTGATGGTCCGGGTGGATCAGCGGGCCGACCACCGTGGCCGGGTCCAGCGGATGGCCGACCTTGATGCGCCGGGCGCGATCCGCGACCATCTCGGCGAACCGGTCATGCACCGAGGCCTCGACCAGCAGGCGCGAGGACGACGTGCACCGCTCTCCATTCAGCGAATAGATCATGAAGGCTGCGGCATCCGCGGCGGCTTCGAGATCGGCGTCCGCGAACACCACCACCGGGTTCTTGCCGCCAAGTTCGAAATGCACCCGCTTCAGCGTGTCCGCGCCTTGCTTCATGATCGCCGATCCGGTGCGCGATTCCCCCACAAAGGCGATCGCCTTGATGTCGGGATGGGCGGTGAGGGCTGCGCCGCAATCCTCGCCGAACCCGTTCACGGTGTTCCACACGCCGGGGGGCAGGCCAGCGTCTTCAGCGATCTCCACTAGAATACTGGCGGTTAGCGGCGAAAGCTCAGCTGGCTTATGAACCACAGTGCAGCCCGAGGCCAACGCCGGCGCGATCTTCCACGTCGACAGCATGAACGGCGTGTTCCACGGCGTGATCACCCCGACCGGCCCGATCGGGCTGCGCGAGGTAACGTTGATCTGCCCGGGCCCATACAGCGACCGGCCATCGCGCGCGGTGGGGGCGAGGTCGGCGAAAAACCGAAAATTCTCCGCCCCGCGCAGCGCCGCTTTGGACATGAAGCGCAGCGCCTGGCCGGTGTCGACGCATTCAAGCAGCGCAATTTCCTCGGCCCGCGCCACGATCCCATCGGCAATGCGGTGCAGGATCTCGCGCCGCGCGGCGCCGTCCACCGCGGCCCAGGCCGGGAACGCCGCCTTGGCCGCCTTGGCCGCCCGATCAATATCCGCCGGCCCGCCGCGCGCGACCTTGGCGATCGGCGCCAGATCGATCGGTGAGATCGTCTCGAACACCCGCCCGTCGATCGAGGCGCAATCCGCCCCCCCGATCCGGTGCAGAATCGGCGCCCCGCGATAGCGCGCCAGATGGCGGGCGGCGGCGGCAATATTGTCAGCAAGCTCAGTCATAACCAGCCTTTCAGCCCGCCGCGGCAAGGCGCGGGTGGATCGAATTCTTCTTCCACGACAGCGGGCCCAATTCTCGCATCTCAAAGCTCAGCGCGAAATGGGGGCGGTCGAACAGGGGGGAAAGGTGAGCGCAGATCGCGGCCCAGACCGCCTCGCCGGCGGCACGCCTTGCATCCTCAGGCCGGCCCACGCCAAGGCGCAACACCATGTCCGCGAACGCATTTTCGGGATGCGCGTCGGCCACCACATAGGCGTCGCAAGCAATCGCGCGCACTCGGATGCCCGCATGGGGAAACATGCCCGTGGCCAGCATCGCGCCCGCGATCACATCGCACAGGGCCTGCACGTCCGTCAGTTCTTCGAAATTGCGCGAATGGCGAATGTCGAAATGCGGCATGGCCTGTCCCTCCCGTGTCATCTCATGTAGGTAACATGTTAAGTATGAATCCGCCCTGCGGTCAAGCCTCGCTCTCCGGTTGCGCTAGGGAACGGTTGCGGTCACTCTAAACGAAAGTGGATTTTTGGGCGGAGCCCGCTGATGGACAACGATTTTTTTGAGCCGCGCAACACCGCCAAATCCTTGCCCATCGCGCTGTTGCGCACGCGGGAGGCGGTGATGATGCGTTTTCGCCCGATGCTGAGCGCCCATGGCCTGACCGAGCAGCAATGGCGCGTGCTGCGCGCGCTGGCCGAATACGACGAATTGGAGGTCAGTCAGCTGGCTGACAAGGCAGTGATTCTCGGCCCCTCGCTGTCACGGATTCTGCGCAGTTTCGAAGCGCAGACCATGGTCGCCAAACGCCAGGACCCGGCCGACCGGCGCCGCTATTTCCTGACCTTGACCGACGAGGGCAGGGCGATGATCGACCGCGTCCAACCCGACAGCATCGCCATCTATCGTGAGATCGTGGCGATCATGGGCGCCGACGAGATGCTTGCGCTGGTGGAGCAGCTGAACGCATTCGCCGCGCGACTTCGCGGCGACTGACCGATCACCGCGACAGGGTGCGGGCGATGGCATCTTTCCAGCCGTCATAGGCGGAGGCGCGGTCGGGGGCGCTCATCTGCGGCTCGAACCGCCGGTCGAGCGCCCATTTGGCGGCGAATCCTTCGGCATCGGGCCAGATCCCGGCGCGCATCCCGGCCAGCCATGCGGCGCCAAGCGCCGTCGTCTCTCGCACCATCGGCACGTCGACCGGGGCGCCGAGCATGTCCGACAGGAACTGCATGGTCCACGCGCTTTCCGTCATGCCGCCATCGACCCGCAGCACCGCACCCCCGGCGCCGCCGCCGGGCCAGTCGCGCCACATCGCCTCCAGCAAGTCGCGGGTCTGATAGCCGACGCTTTCCAAGGCTGCGCGCGCGATCTCGGGCGCGCCGGTCGCGCGGGTGATGCCGAACATCGCGCCGCGGCAGTCCGGATCCCAATAAGGCGCGCCCAGGCCGGTGAAGGCGGGCACGAGATAGAGCCGCGATTCCGGATCCGCCTGATCTGCAAGTCCTTGGGTTTCAGAGGCATGGCGGATCATCTTCACCCCATCTCTGAGCCATTGCACCACCGCGCCGGCAATGAAGATCGAGCCTTCGAGCGCATAGGTCCGCTTGCCGTCCAGCTGATAGGCGATGGTGGTCAGCAGCCGGTTTGACGACGTGACCGCCTGATCCCCGGTGTTGATCAGCGCGAAACACCCGGTCCCATAAGTGGATTTGACCATGCCGGGCACGAAACACGCCTGGCCCAAGGTTGCCGCCTGCTGGTCCCCCGCAACCCCAAGGATCGGGATCGGCGCGCCGAACAGGTCCGCGCGGGTCATGCCGAAATC
>JBLIKI010000136.1:0-7242 GCA_047636235.1 Paracoccaceae bacterium
GGGGCCGAGGAAAACCGCATCCGGCGTCGCCCCCTGCCCCAGCGGTCTGGGCGGCATCCGCAGGCCGAGGGCGATCTGATCGGGCGGCGCCTCGTTCGCCGCCGACGTCGTGTCGCGGGCCGCCCACGTCCAATCCGCCGCCACCGCGCGGGCGCCCTGCCCCAGCGCCGCCAACGTGGCGCCGCGGAACGGCGCCAGATCGGTGAGGATCGCGGCGCGGACCTGCTGCGGCAACCCGCCCGCCATCCCCGGCGCCGCGGTCCCCATCGGGCGGATCACCGCGCCCGCGCCCGGCACGCAGTCCACCGCCAGCAGGGTGAACGCCAGGTCGGTCGCGGGGAAGCTTGCCGCGACGGCGTCCACCCGTTCCTCCTGCGCGCCGCCCACCGCCGAGAATAGCGACAGGCGGCTGTCGCCCCACCCCTGCGCGGTCAGCAGCCGCGCGATCTTGCCCGGCGTGTCAGCGCCGGTGGACAGGATCAGCAGCCGAGCGCGAGGATAAAGGTAGGGCAGCACGCTCGAAGGCTCGCCGCGGTGGCATGACAGCGTCTCCAGATCCGCCATCGACCAGCGCAGGCGCGCGGCGACCAGCTGAAAGGTGGAGAGGTTGGGGAACACCTCCAGCACATCAGGCCCCAGCGCGCGCGCCAGCTTGGCCCCGATCGAGAACCACAGCGGATCGCCATGCGCCAGCACCGCCACCCGCCGCCCGGCTTGCGCGCGCACCAGCGCCACCGTGCCCGCGAAATCGCCCGGCCATGCCAGACGCTCGCCGCGCACGCCAAGGTCGGGGTGGCGGTCGCCGCCGAGGATGACCTCCGCCGCCTTCAGCCGAGCGCGGGCGGCGGGCGAGAGGCCGGGCAGGCCGTCTTCGTTGATGCCGATCAAGGCGATCTGGGTCATGGCAGGCTCCGGCCTCACGCCCGCCACGGCATGGGCCGCGGCGGTGAGGCGAGGGGCGGCGACGGCGCGCGCCGCATCGCGGGACATCATCTTGGGCGCGGGCATCGGGCGTTCAAGGCCCAAAATCCAGCCCTCCTCCGCCGCCGCATCGGCCAGCGCGCCGGGGGCGACCCCCTCAGGCGGGCCGAACAGCGGGGCCAGATCACCCGCCGCGTCTAGCTGCGCGAAGGCGCCCGCCATGATCCGCACTTGCGCGGCGTCGAGGATCTCTCCCACCCCCCGCCCGGCCCGGATCGCGGGGTCGATCATTGAGGGGTAGATCTCCGCCACCGCCACGGGGGCGTCGGGCACGGCGAAGCCGGAGTCGAACGGCCAGACCCCCACGCACCCCGCCAGCCCCTCGGCCATGCTCAGCGCCCGGATCGCGGGAATGCCCAGCAGCGCCTGCGAGCCGACCGCGCCGGTGGTGTAAAGCTTCCACACCGGCTGGGCGCCGCGCTGCGCGGTGTCGGCGGCGCGGCGCTCGGGCGGATGCGCGTCATGGCGGGGCGGCTTGGCGGCGGTCAGGCCGGGGATGTCGCGCCCCGGCGGCAGGCCCCAGAACGGCCCGCCCCCCGGCAGGCGGGCGTTCAGCGCGGCGGCGACCTCGAACCGGTTCGAGCCATTATCCGGCCCGTCGCGCACCATCCCCGCCAGCAGCGCCCACATCGCCGCGGCGCCGGGCGCTCCGGCCAGCGCCGAAGCGGTCCCCGCAGGATAGCCGAACGCGAAATCGCAGCCGATCAGCAGGCGGCGGCCGGCGTTGACCTCGGCCTTCGCCAGCGCGGTCAGGGCCGCCATCGCGTCCGCGCGGGTGCGGTGATAGTCGGGCGCGCCGACCCGCCCGCCACGCGCCACCGCAACAAAGATGTTGTCCTTGCGCGCCGTCTTCGGCCCCGGCGCCGCCGACGCCGACCAATCCAGCATCGCGATGGTGTCGAACAGGCGCGTCATGGCAGGCTTCCCTTCATGCGAACGGGCGGAGGGATCGCTCCCCCCGCCCGCTCGGTTACGTCCGAGAAATCGCGTGGATCAGTCCGCGAGGCCCCATTTCGCCGCGACATCGTCGAAGAAGCCGGCGGCCTTTTTGATCTTGATCCAGTTGTTCACGTAGTTGATCCACACCTGATCGGTCTGCGGCAGCAGCATGGCGATCGGCGAGGGCGCGCGGGCTTCTTCCACCGGCACGGTGGACAGCTGCGGGAACTTCTCCATCAGCGTCGCGCCCTCGATGTTCGAGGTGACGAACACGTCGGCGCGTCCGGCCAGCACTTCTTGATAGCCGCGGGCCGGGGCCTCGACGACCTTGATGGTCGCTTCGGGGAACCATTCCTTCACGTATTTCTCAAAGGTGGTGCCGAGGGTGGTGGCGACCACCACGTCCTTTTGGTTGATGCTGTCCCAGCCGTCGAACCGCCCAGCCTTGTCGGCGGTCGAGAACGGCAGGATCTCCACCGAAATATAGCTCTCGGAGAACCCGGCGACCTTCATGCGCGCCGGGCTGATCGAGGCCGAGCCGGTCATGTGGTATTTGCCCGCCACGACGCCGTTCACCAGCGTCTTCCAATCGGTCGGCACCCATTCGAGGGTGACGTCGAGATCGGCGGCCAGCGCCTCCATCACATCGATGTCGAAGCCTTTGTAGCTGTTGGTCGCCGGGTCCTTGACCGACATCGGGTTCCAGTCGCCGGTGGTGCCGACCTTGAGCACCCCGCCGCTGAGCACGTCGTTGAGCGCGGATTGCGCGGCGGCGGGAAGGGCGGCGAGGGTCATGAGGGCGGTGAGCCCGAAAGCGGCGAGGCGTTTCATGCAAAGGTCTCCGAGATGGCGTTGCAGCGCCGGGGGATCGCGCCCGGCTAGGAATGTCGCTATGCAAGATAGCAGCGCCGCCGCGATTGTCGCGCTTTGGTTGGGAAAAAGTCCGTCCACGCGACGCAAAGCGGCGCCGCGGGGTTGTTGCGCACTGCTGGGCGGCTAGGTTGACCGAATGATGTCGCGACGCACCCGTCCGGCCCGCGCCGCCCCGCGCCGCCGTGCGCGCCCCCGCCCGAGGATCCGCCCCATGCGTCGCCCCACCCCGTCCGTTCCGGGCATGACCGGCGTCGGCCGCGCCTTGCTCGCCCGCCTTTCGCCGCGGCGCGCCCCGCCCGCCACCGCGATGCTGGCGCTGGCCGCGCTTTCGGCGCTGGCGGGCTGCAGCGCAAACGGCGCGTCCACTTCGTGGGGCTGGTATGTCGTGTCGCCGTTCACCGAGCAGGGGCGCACCAATCTAGGCTTTCTGATCGGCGGGCTTGGCGACACGCTGCTTCTGTCGGCGACGGCGATGGCGATCTCGGTGGTGCTGGGCCTGTTGGTCGCGATCCCCGCAATCACCGTGAACCGCTGGGGCCGGGCGTTCAACCTCGGCTATGTCGAGGTGGTGCGCGCGGCGCCGATCCTGGTGCTGATCCTGTGGGTCTATTACGGCCTGCCGGTGGTGGCGGGCATCGCCATCAACGTGTTCTGGGCCGGAGTGCTGGCGCTGGCGCTATCGGACAGCGCATTCGAGGCGGAGATCTTCCGATCCGGCATCCAAGGCGTCGACAAGGGCCAGACCGAGGCGGCGCGGACCTTGGGCCTGAGCTGGTTCCAATCGATGCGCCTTATCGTGCTGCCGCAGGCGCTGCGGCTGATCCTGCCGCCGTTGGCCAACCAGTTCGCCTACATGATCAAGATGTCGGCGCTGGTGTCGGTGATCGGGATGCAGGAGCTGACCCGCCGAGCCAATGAGCTGGTGGTGACGGAATACCGCCCGCTGGAGATCTACACCGTGCTGCTGCTGGAATATCTGGTGCTGATCCTGGCGGTCAGCCAAGCGGTGCGCTGGTTCGAGCGGCGGTTGAAGCGGCGGAGGTAAGGGTCATGCCTCGCCGCGGGTCCACGCGATCGATTGCGCCACGGCGCCTTTCAGGAGCAGCAGATCAAAGCCCGCGATGATGCGATAGCCCTTGGCGATCAGCGCTTCGGCCTGAGGTTTGGTCATCGCCACTCCGGCCAGCGGGATGGCTGCGGCGTGGGCGGCCGCCTCGATCCGCGCGACGGCGGCGAGGAAATCGGGGTGGTCGAACTGACCCGAGACGCCAAGCTCGGTCGACAGGTCGAACGGCGCCACGACCACGCAATCGACGCCGGGAACACGGCAGATAGCCTCGATGCAGGCCAGCGCCTCTCGGGTCTCGATGGTCATCATGGCGACGAGGTTGCTCTCCGCCTCGGCGCAATAGTCCTGCATCGACAGGCCCCAGCGCGAATGGGCCACAAACGGGCCGAAGCCCCGCGTGCCGTTGGGGGGGTAATGCAGCGAGGCCACGCAGCGCTCGGCATCCGCCACGCTGCGCAAGAGTGGAAAGTTGATCCCCTCCGCCCCGGCATCGAGCGCCCTTTTCACCGCGATCTCGTCGATGGACGGGATCCGCACCAGCGGCGCGCAGGACGTGCCTTGGGTCGCCGCGATCATCGCATGGACCGTCTCAAGCCCCGTTGGCGCGTGCTCCTGATCGATGATCACCATGTCCGCCCCGGCGGCGGCGATCGCCTGCGTGACTGTGGCAGAGGGGATCACGCAAAGCTGGCAGTTCAAGCGCAGCGACGGGTCCGCAAGCTTGGCCTTCAGGGTCATCGACATGGCGCGCCTCCGCGTTGAATATCTGAGAAAGTGGCATGGATCGACGCCATGCGGGCGGCCTCAGCGCCCCTCGATCCGTTTCTTCACCCTGCGCATGAAGCTCCAGACCCCCAGCACCATCGGGATCACCAGCATCGCGGTCAGCACCGACTTGTCGAGCCCCGCCGCATGGCCGACCGGCGCCAGCAGATACGCGCCCAAGCTGACGCCGTAATAGCTGATCGCCACCACCGACAGGCCCTCTACGGTTTCTTGCAAGCGCAGTTGCAGCGCCGCGCGGCGGTCCATGCTTTCCAGCAACGACTGGTTCTGCGCCGACATCGCCACGTCCACGCGCGTGCGCAGCAAGTTGGCGATGCGGGCTGCGCGGTCCGACAGCTCGGCCAAGCGCCGCTCCGCCGCGCGGCAGGTGCGCATCGCGGGCTGATAGCGGCGCAGCATGAACTCCTGCATCGTCTGGCGGCCGTCCAGCCGGGTTTCGCGCATCACCTCGATCCGCTCGGATACGATCGCCTCATAGGCCTGGGCGGCGCCGAAGCGGAACGCGCTTTCGGCGCTGGTGCGCTCGATCTCAGCGGACAGGGAGGTCAGCGCGTCCAGCGTTTCGCGCGCCGTGGCGCTGTCGGCGGCGATGTTCTGGGCCAGCGCGGACAGCTCTCGGTCGATCTCCGCCAACCGCACGCTGACCCGCCGCGCGACCGGAAGCGTCAGCATGGAGACGGATTTATAGGTCTCAATCTCCAGCAACCGCTGCACGGTGCGGCCGAGGCGCCGCGGCCCCAAATCGGGCGGCGCGATCACAAGGATGCGGGTCATCCCGTCCTCATGTATCCGGAAATCGCTGCCCGCCAGCGCGTCGCCGTCCAAGATCCGCGCCACCGCAAAGCTCTCGCGGACGAAGTGGTCCTCATACCCGCTCGCCAGCGTTTGCACCACGTCCGGCCCCGCGACGGCGACATGCAGCAGCGACGCCGCCACCACCAGCCCCGGCGCCGCATCAAGCCAGTCGCGCGGCAGCAGCGCCAGCGGGGCGCCGTCGAACGGCACCTCGCCCTCGCCATCCAGAAAGAGGGTGTAGGTGACGAATTCGGTGTGGCGCTCCCACTTCAGCTCCGCCCGCCCGAGGCGGCCCATCCAATGATCCGCCCCCGGCGCCGGGTGCTGGGCGCCATGGCGGTCGAGCAGCGCGCGCAGATGGGCGCGGTCGACCTCGGGGTCACGCTCAGCGGCCAGATGGCGCTTTTTGAACGCCAGATGCACCGCGCGGCACGGGGCGCGCAGTTCGGGGAACGGGCGGGCGTGCAGCTCATTGGCAAGCGGCAGGCGGTGTTCGTGCTGCGGGGGCAGACGGTCGGTCATAGCGCAGGCTCCGGGGGGTCGGGGGATCAGCAGGCCGCGCGGGCGTCCGCGAGCGCCAAGGGCAAAGCGGCGGCGAGGGCGTCGAGGTCGGCATCCGTCCCCGCCGAAGCGCGGACGCAGCGGTCTTGCGGCGCCACGAACGGCATCCGCACGAAGATATCACGCGCGATCAGCCCGGCCAGCACAGCGCGGGCGAAGGCGCCGTCCGCGCCGCAATCGATGGCGACGAAATTGGCCGCCGACGGCAGCGCCACCAGCCCGTTGTCGGCGGCGATGGAGGCGATGCGAGCGCGCGCCGCCTCGATCCGCGCCACGGTATGCGCGACATAGCCGGTGTCGGCCAGCGCCGCCATCGCCCCGACCTGCCCCAGCCGGTTGATCCCGAAGTGATTGCGCACCTTGTCGAACGCCTTGATGATCGGGGCCGCGCCGATCGCATAGCCGATCCGCGCCCCCGCCATGCCGTGGATCTTGGAGAAGGTCCGCATCCGGATCACCCGCGGGTCGGTCGGATCGAGGGCGGGCATCGCCCCCTCGGGGGCGCATTCGATATACGCCTCATCCAAGCACAGGATCGCGCCGTCCGGGACGCGGTCGATCATCCGCTGCACCGTGCCCGCGTCATGCCACGACCCCATCGGGTTGTCGGGGTTGGCCATATATATCAGCGGCGCGCCGGTTTCCTGCGCGGCGGCGATCAGGGCGTCGGGGTCCTCATGATCTCCGGCATAGGGGACCTTGACCAGCCGCCCGCCAAAGCCTGCGACATGGTAGTTGAAGGTGGGATAGGCCCCCTCGGACGTCACCACCGGGGTGCCGGGATCGGTCACCAGCCGCACCAGCAGGCCCAGAAGGCCGTCGATCCCTTCGCCCACCACCACGTTTTCCGGCGCGACGCCGTGATGGGCGGCAAGGGCGGCGCGCAGATCGTGGCTTTCGGGATCGGCATAGCGCCAGACGCCTGATTGCGCCTCCGCCTCCATCGCCGCGATGGCGAGGGGCGAGGGGCCGAACACGCTTTCATTGGCGCCGATCCGGGCCGTGAACATGCGGCCGCGGGCGCGCTCTTGCGCCTCAGGGCCGACGAAGGGCACCGAGGACGGCAGGCTTTGCGCCAGCGCGGTCAGGCGCGGGCCGGTGTGGGGGCCAGAGAGGGGGCCGGTGTGGGGGGCGCTGTGGGGCGCAGGGACGGCGTCGGTCATGGTGGCATCCTCGGGGCGGGGTCGGCAGGGTCAAGGTCTGCAAGGCCAGGGTAGGCAAGGTCAAGGTCGGCAAGG
>JBLIKI010000137.1:0-7188 GCA_047636235.1 Paracoccaceae bacterium
CCCCCATTGCGGACCGCGACGAGGCGTCCTCGATCCCGTCCGCGCACGCATTGATCCGCGGATTAACCATGAGTTCATCATCCTGCGGCATCAACGGTCATAGAATTTCGTCGCCAGAGGACCGGACCCCATGCTTTCACGAGCTTGCCTATCGCTTGCGCTGCTAGCATTCTCTTGCGCCGCCGCGCTTGCAGACTCCGCCGCCTTGGTGGCGACCCACGCATCCCCCGAACCGGCGCCCCGCCCGCGCATGTGCGAGGGGTTCGGCCCGCAAGCGCCGCGTGACATCGCGGTCGGGAGGGGGGAGAACGCGCGGATCTTCTCGGTCGCGCCGCCTGCGTCCAAGCTGAACCTGTGCAACATCCACATGCATGCGCAGGCCGAACACAAAGGCCCTGGCTTTGACATCTATGCCGGGCCGACCGCCCAAGACGGGTGGCAGTGCAACGCCTCGGTCGAGCTGACGGCGGCGGAGCTGCGTGATCCCGACCCAGGCGCCTGCCAAGGCGTCAAGCCCGGCGACACCATCGAGGTGCATTGGGTGTTTTCAAGTTGTGACGTGGCGCCGGGCAAGGGCCTCGGCGCCTGCCTCAACGATTCGTGCAAGAACCCGCAGCTGCGGGTCGAAACGCAGGTGTTTCTGGTGGTGAACGACCGCGCCGCACTTGATTTCATCGCGTTCGATCATGGCGGTACAATGATCGGTGGCGTCCATCAGCCCAAGGCGCTGCCCGCCAAGACCGGCGTCCCGGTGACCTATCTCGGCTCGACCACCGGCCCGGACTATTCGCAGCAGGTCTGCTCGCCCTTTCAGGTGACTTGGAGCGTGCGGCCGCAATGCGCCAAGGTCGATATCGCGTCGCTGAACCGCTGGTGCGAGGGCAACAGCAGCCGCGAGGATCACGCCCACGGCGTGCGCCATCTGGTGACTGCGCCCTCGCTGTTGTCGCCGATTCAGTAGCGCGCGGTCAGACCGCGCCTTGCGCCACCAACCCGCGCGCCAGGGTGCGGAACGCCGCCGCCTGCGCGCTGTCGGGGGCGGCGGCGACCACCGGAGTTCCGCCGTCGCCCGCCAGCCGGATGGCGAGGTCGAGTGGGATCTCGCCCAAAAACGGCAGGTCGAGCTTGCCAGCCTCGGCCCGGGCGCCGCCATGGCCGAAGATATGGGCCTCATGCCCGCATTTGGGGCAGATATAGCCGCTCATGTTTTCGATGATCCCAAGGATCGGGGTCTCCAGCTTGCGGAACATCGCGATGCCCTTGCGCGCGTCCGCCAGCGCCACGTCCTGCGGGGTCGACACGATGATCGCGCCGGTCACGTCGAATTTCTGGCACAGCGACAGCTGCACGTCGCCGGTGCCGGGCGGCAGGTCGATCACCAGCACGTCGAGGACGCCCCAATCGACCTGAGTCATCATCTGTTGCAGCGCGCCCATGAGCATCGGGCCGCGCCAGATCACCGCCTCGTCCTCGGGCAGCATCAGCCCGATCGACATCATGGTGACGCCGTGTGCGATCAGCGGGCGGATGATCTTGCCGTCCGACACCGGGCGCTGGGTCACGCCCATCATCCGCGGCTGGCTGGGGCCGTGGATGTCGGCGTCCAAAAGCCCGACGCGCTTGCCCTCCAGCGCCAGCGCGACCGCGAGGTTCGACGACACGGTGGATTTGCCCACGCCCCCCTTGCCGGACGCCACCGCGATGATCGATTTGACGCCGACCACGTGGCGATCCGCCTGCGGTTTCGGGTGGCCGCCGATCTTGAGCGACGGGGCCGGGCCGGGGGCCGCCGGGGCGGGGCCATGTGCGGTCAGGATGCCGGTCGCCTTGGTGACGCCGGGCAGGGCGCCCACGGCGGATTCGGCCAATCCGACCATTTCCTGCATCGCGCGGGCGCGCTCGGCCGGAACCTCGAGGATGAAGCGGACTGCGCCGCCCTCGACGACCGGCGCGCGCACGAAGTCAGACGCCACGATGTCCTTGCCGGTCACCGGGTCGATCACCCGCGACAGAGCTTTGAGGATGTCGTCGGGGGTGATGGTCATGGCGGCCTCCGGGGGCGTTATGGGACGTGGGATCGACCTATGCCGCCCGCGACCCGGGCGCAAGAGACGGTCAGAGCCGCAGTTGGGCCCAGATCGGCACATGGTCCGAGGGCTTTTCACCGCCGCGGACATGGGCGTCGATGCCCACCGCCTCAAGCCGGTCGGCGGCTTGGGGTGACAGCAGCAGGTGGTCGATGCGGATGCCGTTGTTGCGTTGCCAGGCGCCCGCTTGATAGTCCCAGAACGTGTAGCTGGAATCCCCCTCGGGCGCGCGGTCACGCCACGCCTCGGTCCAGCCTTGGTTAACGATCCGGCGATAGGCGGCGCGGGTCTGGGGCAGGAACAGCGCGTCATCGACCCAAGCGTCGGGCTTGGCCGCGTCGATCGGCTGGGGGATCACGTTATAGTCCCCGGCCAGCACGGCGATGTCCTCGGAGGCGATCAATTCGGCGGCCCGGTGGCGCATCCGCTCCATCCACGCCAGCTTGTAGTCGTATTTCGGCCCCGGCGCCGGGTTGCCGTTGGGCAGATAGAGGCCGCAGATCCGCACCGCCGCGCCATCGCCGCTGATGGTCGCCTCGATCCAGCGGGCCTGTTCGTCGGTGGCGTCGCCAGGCAGGCCGCGGATGACGTCCTCGATCGGGCGGCGCGACAGGATCGCGACGCCGTTGAAGCCCTTTTGGCCGTGGGTGACGAGGTTGTAGCCCGCGTCCTCGATCGGCTCGCGCGGGAAAGTCTCATCCACGGATTTGATTTCCTGGAGGCAGACCACGTCGGGGCTTGTGTCACGCAGCCAGTCCAGAAGCGCGGGCAGGCGCGCTTTGACGCCGTTGATGTTGAAGCTGGCGATTTTCATGAGGGTCTCCGGCGGTTGGACGGGGCGGAACGTAGGGCGCCGGGCGGCGCGGGGCAACGGCGGCCGGGACTCGCGCGGCGCTTTGCGCCCCGCATCGCCCGCCCGCCGCCCCTTATGGGCTCAGGCGTCGAGGTCTTCGATCAGGCGCAGGAAGGTCGGGCCGAATCGCTCGGCCTTTTGCGGCCCCATGCCGGTGACGGCGGCGAGCGCGGCGAGGTCGTGGGGCCGCGTCTCAATGATTTTGGCGAGCGTCGCATTGGTGCAGCTGAGCGGCTTTCCGGCGCCGTCGGCCCCGCGGGCCAGCGCGATCTGCGCCTCGCGCAGCGCGTCATAGAGTGGGCCGTCGCCGCGCGACGCCGCGCGCACCCGGCCCTTGGGTTCCGTGATCGAGGGAGTGCCGTTGATGACGGCGAGGAACTCAGCCCCGTATTTCGACAGCTTGGACACGCCGACGCCGTTGCATTTCGCCAGATCGTCCAAAGTCGCGGGCCGTTTTTGCGCCATCTCAATCAAGGATCGGTCCACGAAGACCACATAGGCGGGCACGCCTTGCCGCTCCGCCAGCCGCCGACGCAGGCCGCGCAGCTCGCTGAAGAGGGGCTCGTCCTCCTCGGCCAGCATCGCGGGGGCGGCGGCGCGCTCGCCGCGCGGGCCGCCGGGGGTGGTGGCGGCGGCGCGGATCGTGTCGCGGCGCAGCTGCAAGGATTGCTCGCCGCGCAGCACCGGGCGCGCGATCTCGGTCAGCGCCCAGCCAAGCTTTTCGGTCACCTGCACCATGCCGAGCGCGTGGAGCTGGCGCAGAATCGCCTTCCATTCCGCGGTCGAATGAGACTTGCCGATCCCGAACACCGACAGCTTTTCGTGGCCGAATTTAGCGGTCCGGTCATCTTTTTCGCCGCGCAGCACTTTGATGACATGGGCGGCGCCGAACATCTCGCCGGTACGATAGACCGCCGACAGCGCCTTTTGCGCGGCCTCGGTGCCGTCGAACAGATCGGGCGGGGTTCGGCACAGATCGCAGCCGTTGCAGGGCCCGTGGAAATCATCGCCGAAATAGCGCAGCAGCGCCTCGCGGCGGCAGGTGGTCGCCTCGGCCAGCCGCAGCAGGGCGTTCAGGCGCTCATAATCCGCGGCCTTGCGTTCGGGCGGAGACGGGCTTTCCTCAATCCGCGCGCGGTGCAAGCGGAAATCATCGTCGCCATAAAGGGTCAGCGTGTCGGCGGGGGCGCCGTCGCGGCCCGCGCGACCGATTTCCTGATAGTAGGATTCCATGGATTTCGGCAGATCGGCATGAGCCACCCAGCGGATGTCGGGCTTGTCTACGCCCATCCCGAAGGCGACCGTGGCGCAAATCACGAGATCGTCCTCACGCTGGAACCGGTCCTGCACCGCCGATCGCACGCCGCTTTCCAGCCCTGCGTGATAGGCCAGCGCCGGGATGCCCGCGTCGCTGATAGCTTTCGCCAGCACCTCGGTCTTGTTGCGCGAGGAGCAATAGACGATCCCCGCCCGCCCTTTGCGCGCCTTGACGAAGCTCAGCAGTTGCTGGCGCGGCGAGACCTTCGGCTCGAACGCCAGAAACAGGTTTGGCCGGTCGAAGCCGCGCAGGAAAATCTCGGGCGGGGCGCGGAACAGGCGACGGGCGATCTCTTCGCGCGTTTCCTCATCGGCGGTGGCGGTGAAGGCGGCGACCTGCACATCGCCAAGCGCGTCGCGCAACTCGCCGATCCGCAGGTAGTCGGGCCGGAAATCATGGCCCCATTGGCTAACGCAGTGCGCTTCGTCCACCGCGATCATGTTCACGCCGATGCGGCGCAGCATGGCGCCGACGTAGGGAAGCCGCTCGGGCGCGAGGTACAAAAGCCGCAACTCGCCGGCGTCGAGCGCGGCGTGGATGCGCTCATTCTCTTCGGGCGGGTTGGCCGAGGTGAGCGCGCCCGCTGACACGCCCACCGCGCGCAGCGACGCCACTTGGTCGCGCATAAGCGCGATTAGTGGCGAGATCACCACCGTCACCCCCGGCCGCGCCAGTGCGGGCAGTTGGAAGCACAGCGATTTGCCGCCTCCCGTGGGCATGATCGCCAGCACGTCGCGGCCCGCGAGGATCGCCTCGACGATCTCCTGCTGGCCGGGGCGATAGCCGTCAAAGCCGAAGACGGTGCGGAGAAGGGGCGACAGATCCTGCATGGGTCGGCGGGCGCTCGGCTTCCTGTTCAAGGGGCAGGGCGAGTGATAGCCGACCGCGCCCCCCGGCGCCATGGGGGCATGGGGCCGCGCCTGATCTGGCGGACGCGCGGCCCCGCCGGGGTCCGCGGCGGGCCGGCAGGGGATCGATCCCCCTGCCGCCCGCTCCCCGGCGCCCTCCCCTGACGGGGTCAGGCCAGCAGTTTGGCGGCCTGCGCCGTCAGCGTCGCGGCGATCTCGGCGTGCATCTTCTGGGTCAGCGCGGCGCGCCCGCCCCCGCCGCCGCCGTCCAGGATCACCTCGGCATAGCCTTGCGAGTGGGCGCGCGCGGCATCTACCATCGCGCGGTCCACCGCATCGGGCGGCAGGCTGCGGGCGCGTCTCGGGTCGAACCGCACATGATCCTCGGGCCGACGGTGCGAGAACCACAGCAGCAGCTTGGGCGCCTCGATCGCGTCCAAAAGCGTGCCCATCCGCGCGCACCAGGCGGCGCGGCATTCGCCTTCGATCAGCGCGAACTTGGCGGGGTCCTTGGCATGCAAATGCTCCAAAAGCTTGCCGACAAAGACGAAGCTGGCAAGATCCACATCCGGATACAGCATGCGCAGCATGTCCGACACCCCGCGAAGGCGCCGGTTATAGCGCCGACCCACGGTGTAGAACCGGTTCGACAGGTTCCACGCGCTCCCGATCTCCAGCACGCACAGGCGCGCGCGCGAACATGCCTGCAGCACCACCGGGTCGGCGAGGAAGAACCCCGGTCCCGCCCCGTCCACGCCAAGGTTCAGCGCCGGAAGGTTGATCGCCTCTCCCGCAAGCTCCGGCCACGGGCGCGCCACCTCGCGCGCAAAGGTTCGCTCCGCCCCGATGCAGGCCATATACGGCTTGGTCATGTCCGGCAGCGGCGCCCGATACAGTCGTTGCCGTCGCCCGAAGCTGACGGTCGGCAGCTCTGTCGCCTCTGTCGCCTCTGTCGCCTCCGTCGCCTTCCGATCAGTCATCACATGCGCCCCCGGCGGTCCCAGCCGCATCCGGACACCATCCGTTCTCAAGGTTGCGGTCCGCTTAACGCGCCGCGCCCGTTTGCGCTTGTCCGCCCGCGGGCCGCGGCATACGGTCGGGGCCGATCCCTTGCGGGGCGCGGCGGCCTGCGCTGCGTCCGCGGGGGAGCAGCGACGTGAGAGGCCAAGATGAGCATCAAGACGGTGGGAGTGGTCGGCGCCGGCCAGATGGGCAACGGCATCGCGCATGTCTTCGCGCTGGCGGGATACGACGTGCGCCTGCACGACGTCGACCCGGAGCGCATCGACGCGGCGATCGAAAAAATCTCGGCCAACATGGACCGCCAGGTCGGCAAGGGCCAGCTGGACGCCGCGGAGAAGATCACCGCGATCGCGCGGATCAGCCGGGCGGTGGAGGCGGCCGAATGCGGCGCCACCGATCTGGTGATCGAGGCCGCCACCGAGAACGAGGCGATCAAGCACAAGATCTTCGCCTCGCTCGCGCCCCATTTGCTGCCGCACACGATTCTGACGTCGAACACCTCGTCGATCTCGATCACCCGGCTGGCGTCGGCCACCGACCGGCCGGAACGGTTCATGGGCTTTCACTTCATGAACCCCGTCCCGATCATGCAGTTGGTGGAGCTGATCCGCGGCATCGCCACCGACGCCCCGACCTATCAGACCCTGCTGGCGGTGGTGGAAAAGCTCGGCAAGACCTCCGCCTCGGCTGAGGATTTCCCGGCCTTCATCGTCAATCGCATCCTGCTGCCGATGATCAACGAGGCGGTCTATACGCTTTATGAGGGCGTCGGCACCGTCGAGAGCATCGACATGGCGATGCGCCTTGGCGCCAACCATCCGATGGGGCCGCTACAGTTGGCCGATTTCATCGGGCTCGACATCTGCCTGGCGATCATGGAAGTCCTGCATAAGGGCCTGTCGGACACCAAATATCGCCCCTGTCCGCTGTTGGTGAAATATGTCGAGGCCGGGTGGCTGGGCCGTAAGGCCGGCCGCGGCTTCTACGACTATCGCGGCGCGACGCCGGTGCCGACCCGCTGATCCCGGCCGAGCGCGCGATCCTGACCCCCCCCCCCCC
>JBLIKI010000138.1:0-7161 GCA_047636235.1 Paracoccaceae bacterium
ACGCCGACGAAGTGCATCGGCCCCTCGGTCCAAACGGTGGTGGTGGTGAATTCGGTCCGCGGCATCGCCATCAGCGCGTCGCGATCAAAGGTC
Organism: Paracoccaceae bacterium; assembly: GCA_047636235.1. GTDB lineage: Bacteria > Pseudomonadota > Alphaproteobacteria > Rhodobacterales > Rhodobacteraceae > JBOCEF01. The sequence continues at coordinate 94 of JBLIKI010000138.1, forward strand.
TTTTCCGCGCCGCCGGCGATGGCGCCGGTGACGGTCAGCAGCGTGGGGCCCGCCATCGCAGGCGCTGCGCCGAGCGCGCCGAACGCGAGGATCGACGCGGCAGCGGACATGGCCGCACGGCGCGAGATCGACATCAGTTGTCTTGGGAGGGTGGCGGTCATTTAGGGCCTCGTGGGTGTCGCCAAGCGCGCCGCCGACGGCATCGCCGTCGGGCGACGCCCGAGCCTGAAGTTGAAATTCCGCCGCATCGACGTGGCGACAGGATCGAATGCGCGACACGCTCGGTCAAGCTGCGGGGCGTCGGCCGCGCTCGCGGGACGATTCCACCCGGGGCGTTGCCAATGCGCACGGTCGCGACCGTACCGTGGCGGCGCTGACCCTAAGCATGATGCGACTAGGTGAATTTTCTGTCAATCGCACCGCCCCGGCGCAAAAGGGTGGTCGGCGGCGCAAACGTATGGGCGCGCGCGCCGAGGACACCGCCTTAGCCCAGAACGGTTTGCACCGCCGTTGCGGTGGCGGCGACGATGCGGTCGGCCTCGGCCTCGGTCAGGCACAGCGGCGGGGCGAAGCCCAAGATGTCGCCCTGCGGCATGGCGCGCCCGATCACCCCTTCGGCCAGCAGCGCGGCGGCCACCGCCGGGCCGACCTTGCGGCCCGGATCGAACGGCGTGCGCCCCGCCTTGTCGGAGACGAATTCCAGCGCGCACATCATGCCGACGCCGCGGATCTCGCCGACATTGGCGTGATCGCCCAAGGCCTCGTGCATCTTGGCGTTCAGATACGCGCCGGTCGCGCCCGCGTTCGCGACCAGCCCCATGCTGTCGATCAGCTTGAGGTTGGCGACCCCCGCCGCGGCGCCGATCGGGTGCGCCGAATAGGTCCAGCCATGGCCCAGCGGCCCGAATTCATCGGTTCCCTGCTCCAGCACAGACCACACCTTGTCGCCGATGATCGAGCCGGACAGCGGCGCATAGGCCGAGGTCAGCCCCTTGGCGATGGTGATGATGTCGGGCCGCATCCCATAGTGGTCGGACCCCATCATGGTGCCGAGCCGCCCGAACCCGGTCACCACCTCGTCCGCGATCAGCAGGATGTCATGACGGTCGAGCACCGCTTGGATCTTGGCCCAATAGCCAGCGGGGGGCGGCACCAGCCCGCCGGTCCCAAGCACCGGCTCGCCGATGAAGGCCGCCACGGTGTCGGGGCCTTCGCGCTGGATCAGCGCCTCCAGCTCCGCGGCGAGGTGCGACGAGAAGTCTTCCTCCGACATCGCCGGATCGGGGCGGCGATAGGGATAGGGCGCATCGGTGTGCACGATCCCGGCGATCGGCAGGTCGAACTTCTTGTGGAACAGGTCGAGCCCGGTCAGCGAGCCGGTGACAAGCCCCGATCCGTGATAGCCGCGCCACCGGCTGATGATCTTTTTCTTTTCCGGACGGCCGAGGATGTTGTTCATGTACCAGACCAGCTTGACGTTGGTCTCGTTCGCGTCCGACCCGCCGAGGCCGAAATACACCTTGCTCATGCCCTTCGGCGCGCGGTCCATCACCATCTTGGCCAGCGTGATCGACGCCTCCGACCCGTGGCCGACATAGGCGTGGTAATAGGCCAGCTGATGCGCCTGCTTGGCGATGGCGTCGGCGATCTCCTTGCGGCCATAGCCGACATTCACGCAATAGAGGCCGGCGAACCCGTCCAGCAGGCGGTTCCCGTCGCGGTCCTCGATATAGACCCCTTCGCCGCCGGTCATGATCCGCGACGGGGTGTCCCCGCGGGCATGGGCGGCGAGGTGGGTGGACGGATGCATGAAGCTGTCACGATCCCACTGGGCGAGCTGGTCGTTGGTGAGCATGTCGGGTCTTTCTGGGGTTGGAGCATTCTGGGGGCGCACCGCCCAGGCTGCATACTAGCGCGCGATGGCGGGCGGTGCGGGCCGAACTCGCCCCCCGATCGGCCCGGTTCGGGCTGGCGCAGGGGGGGCGGACGGCCCGCCGGTCAGCCGAAGCGCGCCGGAGACAGCGCCGCGACCGCCGCGTCCGCCAGTTCCGTCTCACGCCCGAGGCACAGATCGGCGGCGAGACGGCTGAGCGCGGGCGCCGTCTGCACCCCATAGCCGCCTTGCCCGGCAAGCCACAGGAACCGCGGGGCGGCGGGGTCGGACGCCTCGGGCGAGAACCCCACCACCGGGGTGCGGTCGAACGCAAAGGTGCGCATTCCGGCCCATGTCCGCTCCACCCGCGTCACCGGCATGGTGACGGCTTGGGCGAACCGGTCCAGCCCTTCGGCCAGCACCATGTCGTCGGCCCAGACGTCATGCGGCTCCACCGGGTCCTCATCGGCGGGCGACACCATCAGCTTTCCGGCCTCGGGCTTGCTATAGAACCCCTCGGATGCGCTGGCGAATAGCGGCCAGCGGCTGATGTCATGCCCGTCCGGCGCGGGCAGGATCGCCGCGGACCGGCGCAACGGGGTCAGCCCCGCGGGCGCCACCCCGGCCATCAGCGCCACCTGATCGGCCCAGGCCCCTGCGGCGTTGACCAGCACCGGGGCCTCATAGGCGCCCATGGGCGTCTCAACGCGCCAGACGTCGCCGCGGCGGGTGATGGTCTGCGTGCGGGCCCCGGTCACGATCCGCCCGCCATGGCCGCGCAGCTTGCGCGCCAGCCCTTGCAGGAAGCGGTCCACGTCGATGTCCTGCGCGTCGGGCTCATAAAGCGCGGCGACGATCAGGTCGTCGCGCAGGATCGGGACCAAGGCGCGCGCTTCGGCCCCGGTCAGGCGTTGCAGGCCCACCGCGCCTTCGGCATAGGCGTCGAGGCTCGGCATATCGTCCTGCCCGGCCAGCAGCAATTGGCCGCGCGGCGACAGCAGGGTCGCGTCGCTGATGCCGCTTGGGTTTTCCAGCATCGAGGCCGACGCTGCGTTGAGCGCGCGCAGCGTCGCGTTGCCGTAGTTGCGGATGAAGATCGCCGCGGACCGGCCGGTGGAGTGATAGCCGATCGCGTCTTCCCCCTCGAGCACGATCACCGACGCGCCCTCGGCCGCCAGCGCCGCGGCGCCGATGCCCGCGATGCCGCCGCCGATCACCAGAATGTCGGCGGTTGTCGTCATGCGCCCGCCCCGCCCAAATAGCTGGTCAGGTTGGGGCCGAGATCGGGCGACAGATACCCGCCTTCTTGTACCATCAGCACCGGCAGCCCTTCGGCCTTGATCCGCGCCGCGATGCGCGCGAACCCCGGCGTGGTGATCGCCAGCCCCTGGAACGGGTCGTTGATGTGCGCGTCCAGCCCCAGCGCGGTCACGATCACGTCGGCGCCAAAGGCGCGGATGCGGCGCAGCGCGACCTCCAGCGCCTCCAAATACACATCGTCCACGGTGCCGCGGGGCAGCGGCAGGTTGAGGTTGGCGCCAAGCCCCGCCCCGATCCCGCGTTCCTGCGCATGGCCCCAGAAGAACGGATAAAACCGCTCCGGATCGGCATGGAGCGAGACGGTCAGCACATCCCCGCGCTCATAGAAGATGCCCTGCGTGCCGTTGCCGTGGTGGACGTCGACGTCCAAGATCGCGGGCCGCAGCCCCTTGGCGCGCAGCTGCTCCGCCGCCACCGCTGAGTTGTTCACAAAGCAGAACCCCCCCGCCAGATCCGCGAACGCGTGGTGGCCCGGCGGGCGCGACAGCGCATAGACCGCCTTGTCGCCGCCCAGCACCAGATCAACACCGGTCAGCGCGGCCTGGGCGGACCAATAGGCGCTTTCCCACGTTCCCGCCGCAATCGGGCAGGCGGTGTCGGCTTGGTGGAACCCGGCCTGGCCCACGGCGGATTTGGGATAGGACGCGGTGCGCCGGTCGGGGTGGATGTTGGGGATAACCTCATCCGACCCGCCGGGAATGCGCATCCAGCGCGGGTGGATGGTGGCGAGGAAATCGAGATATTCGGCGGTATGGATCGCCGCGATCGGCCCCATGCCGTGATCGTCGGGGGCGATCACCTCCAGCCCCGCGGCAAGCGCGGCGCCATGCAGGCGATTGATCCGCTCCGGCTGTTCGGGGTTTTGCGAGATGGCGCCGTTGGCCATGAAATGCTTGGGGTCATGCAGGCGCTGGCGGTCGTCGAAAACGGCTTTCATTCGGTGTCTCCAAGAGCTTGAGTCTGTGCGATTTCCAGCATCAGCGTTTCGAACTTGTCGTCCGAGACAAAGCCGAGCCGATCATAAAACACCCGCGCGCGCGGATTGTCCTTGTGGACCGAGAGCTTGAGCCACCGCGCGCCCCATTGCGCGCGAGCCTCGGCGCCCGCTGCGGCCAGCAGGCGGCGGCCTAGGTTGTTCCCTCGCGCCTCCGCCGCCGCCCACAGGTCCGACACGTAAAGCCCCGGCGTCCCGCGGGATGTTGAGAACACTGGCGAGAACACCGCGACGCCCGCCAGACCTTCCATCCCCGGCGCCTTGGCGATGCAGGCGTGGAACGACCGGTCGGGGCCGAAGCCGTGGGCGCGCACCTGCTCGACCGAGGACCGCCACGGGTCCTCGAGGTTTATCGCCAGCAGCTTCAGCGCCTCGGTCAGCGCGGCGGCGTCGGCATAGACGGCGGGGCGGATCGCGATGTCTTGCATCATTGTGCGGCGCTCGCAATCTCGCCCTCGAACCGATCCAGCGCGCGGGTCAGGCCGGACATGATTTCCTCCAGATCCTCGTCGGTGACGATCATTGGCGGGGCGATCAGGAAATGGTCCCCGTCATAGCCCCCGCGGGATCGCCGCGAATAGATGATCAGCCCTTCCTCATGGGCGATGTCCACCAGCCGGGTGAACGCGTTCAGGCCTTTGGGAAGCGGCGCGCGGGTCTCGCGGTCGCTGACCAATTCGAACGCCAGCAACAGCCCCTCGCCGCGCACGTCGCCGATGAAGTCATAGCGCTGCATCAACGCGCCGAGCCGGGATTTCAGCGCCTCGCCCTTGGACGCGGCGTTGGCCATCAGGCCCTGTTCCTCAATTTCCGCGATCACCGCGAGGCCCGCGGCGCAGGCCAGTGGGTTGCCCGCATAGGTGAACCCGTGCAGGAACCCGCCCATGTCCAGCACCGGATCCACGATCCGGTCATGGGCGATCATCGCGCCAAGCGGCGCATAGCCCGCCGCAAACCCCTTGCTGACCGCGATGATGTCCGGGATCACGTCGTCCTTTTCTGCGGCGAAGAATGTGCCGGTGCGCCCGCCGCCCGACATCACCTCGTCATGGATCAAGAGGATGCCGTGGCGGTCGCAGATGTCGCGCACCCGCGCCAGATAGCCCGGCGGGCTCGGCAGCGCGCCGGTGGAGGCGCCGCCCACCGGCTCCACAATGAACGCCAGCACGGTTTCCGGGCCTTCCTCGATGATCCGCGTCTCCAGCATGTCGGCATAGTGATGCCCGGTGGCGACGGCGTTCGGATCTAGCCCGTCGAGCCAGGCGCGCGGCGCGGGGATCTTTGGCATCGGGCGCATCATCGGCTCGAACGGGGCGGTCAGCGGCGTGTAGCCGGTGATCGCCAGCGCGCCCAAGGTGCAGCCGTGATAGGACGGAAAGCGCGAGATCACCTTCCACCGCTGCGCCTGGCCCACGGCGACCGCCCATTGGCGCGCCAGCTTCATCGCGCTTTCCACCGCCTCGGAGCCGCCGGAGACGAAGAACACCCGCTCCAATCCTTCGGGGGACAGCGCGGCGGTCTTGGCGGCCAGCGCCTCGGCGATCTCTGTCTCAAAGTGCAGGCGGTAGCCGAAGGTGGCCTTGTCCATCTGCCGCTTCATCGCGTCCAGCACCCGCGGGTTGGAATGCCCGATATTGCACACCATCGCCCCCGACGACCCGTCGAGATAGCGCTTGCCATTCACGTCCCAGATATGGACGCCGCGGGCTTCTGCCAGAACCGGGCGACGGGTGCGCGATTGATAGAACAAGTGGCTTTTCGCGGCGGTGCTCATTGGATGCTCCGAGAGGCTTGTGGTGCGCGGGGGGCCGCCGGGGGGCGGGCTGCGCGCGAGGTCCAGTATGCTCGCCGTCGGGGGCGATGCGAAAGGGCGGTCTTAAGTCGCGCGCGCGGGAAAATCATTCGCGGCGATCCGGCGATCCGTCTTGCGCGGCGCAGCCGGAATCGCCAAGTATCGATCCAGAGGGCGTCGCCTATGGCGGCGGACTCAAACCGGAACCGGCCATTTTGAAAAGGGCGGTCGGCTATCTTACGAAAAATTCGCCCGCGGCCTTCCCGAAAGGCCGAAGTCCTCCGCAGCGCTTTTAGACGCTTTGGGGCGGGCGGTGTGTTGATCGACCCGCGGGAGGTCGTGATGCAACATGGAGGCTTCAATGGCCAAGAGTCAGAAGCGCAGCAACAAAGAGATCAAGAAGCCGAAGCAGGTCAAAACGGTCACCGCACCGGTGTCTCCGTTTGAAAAAAGCACCGGCGGCGCGGGAGCGGTCAAAAAGAAATGATCGGGCGCTTCGGCGTCTATTGTTCCGGCGCGCCGCAGCGGATGGCGGCGCGCCTTGTCGACCCGTTGGCGGCCAAAGAACTCAGACTGCCGCCGACGGGCCGATTCAGGGTTTGGCAACTGCTTTCCAGTTAAACGTGGCATCCGGCGAGTCGTTGTGGCTGCGCCATATTCACTGGAAACGCCAAGAGCATCGATACCGAGCATGTCAGCCACGCCCGGCGCGCGGTGCGGGCGCTGAACGCCGGTTCGCCGTTCTGCGACGAGGCGCATGGCGGGATGAACGCCGGCCCCTCGGGCGCTCGCGTCTGAAATGGCGACGGACGGCGGCGCCCATGACCCGTTCGTCGCGGCCGATGCGCAGCCGATGCGCGGCCGGAATTCGGCCTGATCGAACTTGGCGGCACCTTGATCGCCCTGCCGCTGGCGGCGGTGCGCGAGGTGACGATGGCGCGGCCGCTATCGCCGCTGCCGAGGGTCGGGCCGGGGCTGCGTGGCACGCTGGACCTGCACGGCGATATTATTCCAGCGCTGGATCTGCACGAACATCTCGGCCTTGCGCCCGGCGTCGCCCCGCCCGCGGTGATCGTGGTGCTGCGCCAT
>JBLIKI010000139.1:0-7132 GCA_047636235.1 Paracoccaceae bacterium
ATCATGGGCATCTTCTCCAAGCGCATCAACAACCACGGCGCGGTTGCGGGCATGCTGACCGGCCTCGTGTTCACGCTGGTCTACATCTTCACCTTCAAGGGCTGGCTGTTCATCCCCGGCGCCAACATGCTGGCGGACACCTCCGACAACTGGCTGTTCGGGATCTCTCCGGCGGCCATGGGCTCGGTCGGCGCGATGCTGAACTTCGCCGTGGCCTATGCGGTGTCCAAGGCGATCCAGGACTTGGTGGGAAGCATCCGCTTCCCCCGCAGCGCCGGCGTGGCGCAAGATCACTGACAACAGCGGCGGGGGCCTTGCACCGGTCCGCGCCCCCTCTCCGCCTCCCCCTCGCCCTCGCCCTCGCCCCCGCCCGCGCCCTTTCGCCAGCGGCCCCGCGCCGTTGCCGCAAGCGCGCCTTTCGCTCGTGACAGGAGCTTTGCCGAGACCGACCGCTCCGATCCCAAAGCTGACCCCCGCGCCGCTGACGCTGGGGCCGGATGCGCTCGGCCTCGACGCGCTGCATCTGATGGCGGAGCGGGGGATCAGATATCTGCCGATCGTCGCCAATGGCGCATTGGTCGGCATCTTGACCCAGGCCGATCTGGTAGGGCATGAGGCGCAATCCGCCGCCCGCCTTGTCGCCGCGATATCGCGCACGGATGATGCGGACGCGATGGCCGCGGTGACCGCTCGCATCCCACAGTTGTTGGCGCATCTGGTGGCGCAAGGCGCGCGGCCCCATGTGATCGCGCGGATGATCACCGACATCGCCGACGCCGCCACCCGCCGTTTGCTGGCGCTGGCCGAGGCGACGCTTGGCGCGCCCCCGTCCCCTATCTGTGGCTTGCGTGCGGCAGCCAAGGACGGCAGGAGCAGACCGGCGTGCCGGACCAAGACAACTGCCTGATCCTGTCGGACGATTTCGATCCAGCCCGCGACGATCCCTATTTCACCGCGCTGGCGCGCATGGTGAGCGAAGGCCTCGACGCCTGCGGCTATGTCCATTGCGTCGGCGAGATGATGGCCGTGCCCGCCCGCTGGCGCCAGCCGCTGTCAGTATGGCGCGGCTATTTCGCGGGCCGGATTCGCAAGCCGGACCCGATGGCGCAGATGCTCGCCTCGGTGATGTTCGACCTGCGCCCGATCAGCGGGGACGCCTCGTCGTTCGACGGCCTGCACGCCGAGACGCCGGGAATGGCGTCGCGCAATTCGATCTACCTCGCGCACATGACCGCCGGGGCGCTGAAGCATCAGGCGCCGGTGTGGATGTTGCGCGGGCTGGCGCTGATCCAGTCGAGGGACCACCGCGATACCATCGACCTGAAGCACCACGGCGTGGTTCCGGTGGTCGATCTGGGGCGGCTTTACGCGCTGATCGGGCGGATCGAGCCGGTCAACACCCACGCCCGCCTGCGAGCGGCGCGCGACGCGCACATCGCCAGCGACGCGGGCGGGGCGGACCTGCTGGCCGCCTATGACCTGATCTGCGCCGTGCGCCTGCGCCATCAAGCGAGCCAGGTGCGGCGCGGGGCGGCGCCCGACAACTACATGGCCCCCTCGGCGGCGTCCGAGCTGGACCGAACTCATCTGCGCGACGCCTTTCTGGTGATCCGCACCATGCAGCAAGCGGCGGCGTCGGGCCGTGGCGGCGGCATCCTGTAACCGAACGCAAAGGAACGATCCCATGATCATCGAACTTTTCGGCGCCGTGGCGCTGGGGGATCGGGGCGGCGGGCTTCACCATGGCGCTCCGGCGGATGACCGGCGGGCGGCTGCCGCGCTGGATCGCGCCGGTGGCGGCGGGGTTGGGGATGCTGTGCTATGGCGTCTGGCTCAACGTCACCTGGGGCGGCCGCGCGCTGGCGCAGATGCCAGACGGCCTCACCGTGGTGCGAGAGGTCGAGAGCAGCGCCTGGTGGAAGCCCCGGACGCTGATCCACCCCAACCTGTCGCTGATCGCGGCGATGGACAGCTGCGGCGTGCTGCGCGCCCCCGCAGCGCCGGATCTGGCGATGACGCAGCTTTATCTGTTCGACCGCCACGCGCCCGCGGGCCGCGCGCCGGTGCTGGTCGACTGCGCCCGCGGGCTGATCGCCAAGGTCGCCGACGGTCTTGGCTTTGACGCCGCAGGCGTCCCGCAGACCGAGCGGTGGAGCCCGCCGCCCCACAACGACCGGGTCCGCGCAGCCCTGTGCGGCGGGTCCGCACCAGTCACAAGATGATTAGGTCATGCGCCGCCTAGCGCCGGACGGTCTTGAGCGGCTGAGCCTGCGCGTCCGGGTGTTCTTGTTCTTCGCGCTGATCGGGGCGGCGGGGGCGGCGGCGGTGATCGGCGGGCTCATGGTGGCGTGGCGGCGGTTGCCCCCGCAAGACGGGATCGCCTCCGCGCTGATCACCGCGGGGCTGGTCGGATGCGCTGAGCTGTTGGCGGTGACGCTGTGGGTGTGGCTGAGGTTCGACGACCACGTCACCTGCCCGATCGACGCGCTGGCGCAAAATCTGGCGGCGCGGGCGCGGGTGGATGCCGGACCGATCCGCGATGCGGCGGCGGGCCGCTGGCTGGGCGCGCTGGCCCCGGCGGCGCAGGATGCGGCGGCCACGCTTCACGGCGCGCGCGGTGCGCTGGCGGGCGCTGTGCCTAAGGAAACCGCCGCCCTGACCGCCCGCCGCGCGCAGCTGGAATCAGTGATCAACGCCCTGCCTGACGGCGTCGCGATCTGCACCCATGACCACCGGCTGATGCTATTCAACGCCCGCGCGCAGGCGCTGCCGGGCGATAGCCCGGCGCTGGGGCTCGACCGGCCCTTGGGGCGTTGGCTTGACACCGCGCCGCTCGATGCGGCGCTGGCGTGCGGGCCGGGCGCGGCGGGGCTGCCGGTGCGCTGCGTGGCGGCGGACGCGGGTGCGGATGCTCGCGAGGCGGATCGCGCCGCTGGCGGGCGCGGGCGGCGCGCGCTGCTATGCGCTGTCGTTTCATGACGGCGCCAACGATGCCGCCCCAGCCCTGACCCCACGCTCCGATTTCTATGATTTCGGCCTGATGGCCCGCCCCCATGGCGGCCCCGCCGGTGATCGCCTGCTGACCGAACTCAGCTTCGTGGCGTTCGACCCCCAAACCACCGGCCTGTCGCCTGCGGGCGGGGACGCGATCGGTGGATCGCCGCCGCGCACATCCTTGGCGGGCGCGTGTTGGCGGGCAATGTAGTCGACGAGGTGGTCGACCCCGGCCGCCCGATCCCGCCCGCCTCGACCCAATTTCACGGACTGACCGATGCGGATGTCGGCGGCGCGCGGCGCATCGCGACGGTCGGCCGCGATTTTCACGCCTTCGCCCAAGGCGCGGTGCTGGTGGCGCACAACACGCCCTTTGACACGGCTTTCCTGCGCCGGGCCGAGGCTGCCATCGGCCTGCGCTTTGGCAATCCGGTGGCGGACACAGTGGCGATCTCGGCGCATCTGGACCCGAGCGCGCCGCATCACACCCTCAATGCGCTCTGCGCCCGCTACGGCGTCACCATCGCGCCCGCGCTGCGCCACACCGCGATCGGCGACGCGGTCGCCACCGCCCAAGTGTTCGCCCGGTTGATCCAAATTTTTCATTCCCGCGGGATCCGCACCTTGGGCGATCTGCTGGCAGTGACCCAGCGTATCAAGGCGATCTCGCGCGAACAGGCAAAGTACTGACCCCCGCGGCGCGGCCCGCGGACGAATCGCGTTCCGCGCGGGCGGCCAAGCGGGGGGCTCGTCCCCCCGAGGCCGCCCGCCCCCCCCCCACCCCGACAAGGCAAGCCTCAGATCGCAGTCTTGCGGCTTTCCTCAACATAGATCTCGCGCAGCCGGGCGACCACCGGGCCCGCGGCGCCGGTTCCGATCGGCGCGCCGTCCATCGCAACCACCGGCATCACAAACGACGAGGCCGAGGTGAAGAACGCCTCTTTCGCCGCCAGCACTTCGGCCAGCGTAAAGGGCCGCTCCTCGATCTTGATCTGGGCCGCGGCGGCATAGCGCATCACCGACGCGCGGGTGATCCCGTGCAGGATCTCGGTCCCGAGGTTGCGGGTCACCAAGGTTCCGTCCGCGGTCACGATCCACGCGTTGTTAGAGGTCCCCTCGGTCACAAACCCGTCCTCGATCATCCACGCGTCGACGGCGCCGCGGGACTTGGCCTCCATCTTCATCATCGCCGGATACAAAAGCTGCACCGTCTTGATGTCGCGCCGCCCCCAGCGCAGATCGGGGACCGAGATCACCGCGATCCCGGTCTTGGCCGCCGGGCTGTCGACCAAGTTCTTGGCTTGGGTGAACAGCACCAGCGTCGGGGTCATCTCGCCCCAGCCGAAATCGCGGTCGGCGGCGCCGCGGGTGACCTGAAGATAGATCAGTCCTTCGGTCAGCGCGTTGCGCTCCAACAGCTCTCGGTGGATCGCCAGCAGCGCGTCCGGATCGCAGGGCGCGGCAATGCCAAGCTCGCCCAACGACCGTTCCAGCCGCACCATATGGGCGGCGAAGTCCAAAAGCTTGCCGTCCAGCACCGTGGTCACCTCATAGACCGCGTCGGCCATCAGGAACCCGCGGTCGAAGACCGAGACGGAGGCGGTCTCTTCGGGCAGATATTCGCCGTTCACATAGACGGTTCTGGACATCGCAAGGCTCCTGATCGGATCGGTCGGATCGCGCGGGGATAGGTGCGCGAGATGGCGGCGGCAAGGCGTAACGGCGGGTGGATCAGCCCCAAAGCGCGGGCGGCGGCGGCTGCAAGCCGGCGGCGTCATAGGTCAGCGCCGGGTCGCGATCCTCGGCGAGCAGCAAGGGTCCGTCGAGGTCGATCACCTCCGCCCCCTGCCCCACCAAAGATGCGGGCGCCATGGCCAGCGAGGTGCCCATCATGCACCCGACCATCACTTGAAAGCCCATGGCGCGGGCGGCGGCGTTCAGCGCCAGCGCCTCGGTCAGCCCGCCGGTTTTGTCGAGCTTGATGTTGATCATGTCGTATTTGCCGACCAGCCCCGGCAGCGACGCGCGGTCATGGCAGCTCTCATCCGCGCAGACCGGCAGGGGCCGGTCCATGCCTGCCAGCGCGTCGTCGGCGCCCGCGGGGAACGGCTGCTCCACCATTGCGACGCCGAGGCGCAGGAACGCGGGCGCAAGCTCGGCATAGCTTTGCGGCGTCCAGCCTTCGTTGGCGTCGACGATGATGGTCGCATCGGGGGCGCCGGCGCGCACCGCCTCGATCCGCGCGATATCGCCCATGCCGCCCAGTTTCACCTTCAAAAGCGGGCGATGGGCGTTTTCCGCGGCCTTGGCGCGCATCGCCTCAGGCTCGCCCAGCGACAGCGTGAACGCGGTGACCAACGGGCCGGGGGGCGGCAGGCCCGCCACCTCCCACACCCGCTTGCCCGCGGCTTTCGCCTCAAGATCCCACAGCGCGCAGTCGACCGCGTTGCGCGCCGCCCCGGCGGGCAGGCGCGTCGCCAGCGTCTCGCGCGTCAGGCCGGTCAGGTCGAGCGCCTCGATCTGCTCGATCACCCCCGCCACCGTCTCGCCATAGCGGGCATACGGGGTGCATTCGCCGCGCCCGACATGGCCGTCATCGCTGATCGTGACCGTGACCACCGCCTGTTCGGTGCGCGACCCGCGTGAGATGGTGAACGCCTCGCGCAGGCGAAATACCTCTGGCGCCGCGGTCAGCTTCATGCCAGCGCGTCCACGAGCCGAGAAACCCCGAGCCGCACCGGATCGGTGGTCGGCAGCGACATCTGCGCCTCGACCCCGGCCAGATAGTCCATCGCCTCCTCGTCCGACATCTCCTTGGTGTTGATGGCGATGCCGATGATTTCGACGTTCGGGTTGACCACGCGGGCCATCATCAGCGCCGCATCGCGCAGCGCCGGCAGCGACGGCAGGTCATAATCCGGCAGGCCGCGCATGTGGCTGCGCGTCGGCTCATGGCACAGGATCAGCGCGTCGGGCTGCCCGCCATGGATCAGCGCCAGCGTGACGCCGGAGTAGGAGGCGTGGAACAACGACCCCTGCCCCTCGATCACGTCCCAATGATCGCTGTCGTTGTCGGGCGTCAGCCACTCGATCGATCCAGCCATGAAGTCCGCGACCACCGCATCCAGCGGCACGCCATCGCCGGTGATCAAGATGCCGGTCTGGCCGGTGGCGCGGAAGGTCGCCTTCATGCCGCGACGGGTCATCTCCTCGGTCATCGCGAGGGCCGTGTACATCTTGCCGACCGAGCAGTCGGTGCCCACGGCCAGGATGCGCTTGCCTTTGCGGCGCACGCCGCTGGCGATGGGGTATTTCACCTCGGGCACGCGCACGTCGTGCAGCGTGCGCCCGGCGGCCTTGGCGGCGGCGACCAGCTCCGGCTCATCCCTCAGCAGGTTGTGCAGGCCGGAGGCGAGGTCCATGCCCTTGGCCAGCGCCTCTTTCAGCACGGCGATCCACGCGGGAGAGATCAGCCCGCCCCGGTTGGCGACGCCGACCACCAGCGTCTTGGCGCCCGCGGCGACCGCGTCGTCGATCGACATGTCCGGAAGGCCCATGTCGGCGTTGCAGCCTTGCATGCGGAACTGGCCGACCGAGGCTTCGGGGTTCCAGTCGCGCACGCCTTGGGCGACCTTGGCGGCCAGCTTGTCCGGCGCATCGCCGAGGAACAGCAGATAGGGTTGCTCGAGCATCATCATCTCCTTCGCGTTGCAGCATGGTGGGACGCATCGGGGCCCCGCGTCAACGGCGTCGCGGGGGACGAGCCAACTTCGCAACAAGGTTGCGAGGGCGGCGCGTCGCAGCGCGCGTTGGCGCAAGTTTTGTCGTGATATCGGAGGATTCAGCGAAGAATCATCTTCGTTTCCCACAGCCTGCGCGTCAAGCCGATCGCATTGCCGTCGATTCGAGCGGATCGCCCGCGCGCCTGTGCGCCGCGCCGCGCGACCCTCGCCGAGGCGCCGGGCCCCGCGCGCGAAAACTTCGCCGCGCGGGGTGCTTTCGCCGCTTGCCAAGGGCCACGCCATCTGTTTAAAACCGGCCCGCGACGGAGAGGTGGCCGAGTGGTCGATGGCGCACGCCTGGAAAGCGTGTATAGGGGCAACTCTATCCAGGGTTCGAATCCCTGTCTCTCCGCCAC
>JBLIKI010000140.1:0-7097 GCA_047636235.1 Paracoccaceae bacterium
CTGTTCACCGAATATGTGCCGCTGGCAGGCGACCGCGGCTTTTCCGAGGACGCCGCCGTGGTCGGCGGGCTGGCGCGCTTTCACGACCGCCCGGTGATGGTGCTGGGGCATGAAAAGGGCCACGACACCAAGTCGCGCCTCAAGCGCAATTTCGGCATGGCCCGGCCTGAGGGATACCGCAAAGCGGTGCGCCTGATGGATCTGGCCGACCGCATGAACCTGCCGGTGATCACCCTGATCGACACCCCCGGCGCATTCCCCGGCAAGGGAGCCGAAGAACGCGGCCAGTCCGAGGCGATCGCGCGGTCCACCGAGAAATGCCTGCGCATCGCCGTGCCGCTGGTGTCGGTGGTGATCGGCGAGGGCGGATCGGGCGGCGCCGTCGCCTTCGCCACCGCCGACCGGGTCGCGATGCTGGAGCATTCGGTCTATTCGGTGATCAGCCCCGAGGGCTGCGCGTCGATCCTTTGGAAGAACGCCGACAAGATGCGTGAGGCCGCCGAGGCCCTGCGCCTGACCGCGCAGGACCTGCACAAGCTCGGCGTCTGCGACCGGATCATCGAGGAGCCCGTCGGCGGGGCGCAGCGCGACCGCGGCGCCGCCATTGCGGCCATCGGCGTCGCGATCGGCGCGATGCTGGCGGAGGTGGACGGCCTGACCCGTGACGCCCGTCTGGCCGCGCGGCGCAGGAAAGTGCTGGATATGGGGCGCACAGGGCTCGCCTGAGGGTGCGGCTTGCGCCCGATTGTGCATTGCTTCACGTGCCTGAGAGGTTAAATGTGAACCTCTTGTTAATCTCTTTGAGGAAGCCATCGATCATGTCCATCATCCGCAACGGCCTCTGCGCCGCGATTTTCTCGCTAGGTGCGACGGCCTCGCAGGCGCTGCCGGTCACCATTGATTTCGAGGTTGATCTTTACAGCGACATCTCGGCCTATGACGCGGCGCCGGGGTATGGCACGCTCGTCTACGAAGACGGCTTCGTGTTTGGCACCACGGGCGATGTGACGCTGACACCCCTCGCCGGGCTTATCTCCTTCAGCATGACCCTGTTCACGGGCAAGACGTACGAGCAAACCTTCACCGCCGCCGACGACTCCGAATACGATGCCTTTCCGGAAGTTTATTTCTACGATCAAGAGCTATATGGCATCGACTTCTTCGTGGACGGGCTGGCGACTTCGATGCTCGCGCCCGGCGTTGAAATGGTGCTCGCGAGCTATGATTGCGGCTGCTTCGGCGAATTCTTCCTGTCGACCGGGCTGGGAGATCCGAATCGGCTGACCGTGTTCGCGGGGACCGCGGACGTGCCCGTGCCCGCCGCGCTGCCGCTGATGCTGGGTGGGATCGCGGCGTTCGGACTGATCGCGCGGCGCCGCAAGGGCTGAACGCGCCCATAGGGATGGATAGGGCCCCGCCTCGGCGGGGCCCTATCCATGTCAGCGGCATGTCAGCGGGGCGTCACAGCCCCAGCGCGCGATACGCCCCCGCGACCTTCTCCACCGCGCACAGATAGGCGGCGGTGCGCAGGTCCGGCACATCGGCGCGCCCGCGCCACACCGCGCGGATCCGCTGATAGGCGTCGCGCATCGTGTCGTCGAGGCCGGAGCGCACCAATTCCAGCTCATCAGCGCCGCGCACATAGCGGGCCTTGAAATCGGGCGAGATACCGTCGCCGAGGCGCTCCAGCTCTTCGATCAGCATATGGTGGCGGGCTTCTTCGCGCCGACGCTCCATGCGGCCGAAGCGGATGTGCGACAGGTTCTTCACCCATTCGAAATAGCTGACCGTCACGCCGCCCGCGTTGGCGTAGAGGTCGGGGATGATCACCACCCCGGCCTCGCGCAGCGCCTCGTCGGCGCCGGAGGTGATCGGGCCGTTGGCGGCCTCGACGATCAGGCTGGCCTTGATGCGGGCGACGTTGCGCAGGTTGATCGCGGCCTCCATCGCGGCGGGGATCAGGATGTCGCAGTCGGCCTCCAGCCCCGAATCGCCGTCCGACCGATAGATCGCGCCGGGGAACCCCGCGACCCCGCCGCAGGCGGTGATGTGGGCCTTCAGCGCCTCGATGTTCAGGCCCGCCTCGTCGAACACGGCGCCGTCATGCTCGGCCACCGCGACGATCAGGGCGCCGTCCTCCTCGCTCAGGAACTTGGCGGCGTGGTAGCCGACATTGCCAAGGCCCTGCACTGCGATCCGCTTGCGCGACAGCGTGCCGGTCAGGCCCGCGGTGGTCACGTCGTCGGGGTGGCGGAAGAATTCGCGCAGCGCGTATTGGACCCCGCGGCCGGTCGCCTCCACCCGGCCTTCGATGCCGCCCGCGTCGAGCGGCTTGCCGGTCACGCAGGCGCGCGCGTCGATGTCGGTGGTGTTCATGCGCCGGTATTGGTCGGCGATCCAGGCCATCTCGCGCTCTCCGGTCCCCATGTCGGGGGCGGGGACGTTCTGGGACGGGTGGATCAGGTCGCGCTTGATCAGCTCGAACGCGAAGCGGCGGGTGATCCGCTCCAACTCGTCCTCGGTCCATTCGCGCGGATCGATGCACAGGCCGCCTTTCGATCCGCCGAACGGCAGTTCGACCAGCGCGCATTTATAGGTCATCAGCGCGGCGAGCGCCTCGACCTCATCTTGGTTCACCGACATGGCATAGCGGATGCCGCCCTTGACCGGCTCCATATGCTCGGAATGGATCGCGCGATAGCCGGTGAAGGTGTGGATCGAGCCTCGCAGGCGCACCCCGAAGCGGACGGTGTAGGTGGCGTTGCAGACCCGGATCTTCTCCTCCAGCCCCGGGCTCAGGTTCATCAGCGCGACGGCGCGGGAGAACATGATGTCGACGGAGTGGCGAAAGCTCGGCTCGGCGGTGTCGGTGGTCATGGCGTGGCGTTTCCCTTTTCGCGGGCCTCTGGCCGGACCCTGAGGAACGGTCGCGCCGCGCGCCGTCTGGCGCAAGCGCGGGGGGGCGGCCGGCCCGGAACGCCGGATATGGTGACAAAAAAGGCGCCCTGAGAAGCGAGGGGCCAAGAGAGGCCGCATTCACGGCGCGGCGTCGCCGGGGCCTGTCGCGGCGGACCGGCATGCGCTGGACGGGCGGCTCCTATCCCGTCGGATCGCTGATCCGCTTGGTCAGAAACTCGGCGAAGGTCGCGGCGTAGGGCTGCTTGCGGCCTCCGCGGCATACGAAGACCGGATATTCGCCGTTCCGGTCGGGATGCCGCGTATCCAGCACGAAGATTTCGCCGAAGTCGTTGGAGCAGATGGCTATTTCGGTGCAATCGATAAAGCCCGAATCCCGGTATCTGCAGGTGACGACGCCGATATCGTCCGTCGAAGGATCGGTAGATCGAAAAAAAATTCCTCGCCGTACACTTCTCCGCCGTCATAGGTCGCGGTGAACCAAAGATAGCTCGGGGGCAGCTTGGCGCCGACGTATGCCTCGGTTTGCGCGACGCGCGCCGGGGTCGGATTCAGATCGCAGCTGGCGTCGCCGAAATCAACCGCGTCCCCGCGATGGGCGTCGATCAGGTCTTCAAGGTCAGGAAAGCGCATGGTCGGCTCCATCCGGTGGCTCGGGGCGGTCAAGGTCTGGCCGGCTCTGATCTTTGGCCCCGCCTTGGGCTTTGCAACCGGGATCGGCTCGCGGAATCAGCGTTAACGCGGCTGCGGGCAATGTTTTGACAGGCATCGCGCGCCCATCTTGGCGCAGTGATTCCCCCCCGCCGTTCCCCGAAAGGCCTCGCCATGCGCCGAACCTCGATCCTGCGGATCTCGCCCCTCGCCGCCTTGGGCGTCGCCATCGCGGGCGCCGCCGCCGCCGCGCCGGTGATCAGTTCGGGCGGGCTCGACACCCCCGCGCAGGCGATCGGGCTGGAGGGCGCGCGCGCCCGCCCCGGCGCGCTGGTGCTGGGGTTGGACCGCGCCGGGATCGGGTTTTCCCGCGCGCTGACGCTGTCGCCGCAGACGGTGGACCATGTGGCGGGCATGTCGGGGGTCAGCCTTGGCAACCATGGCGACCGGGGCTGGGATGGCGCGCTGTCGATCCATTTCCGCGATACGATCACCGCCTTCGCCTTCGCCTTCGCCACCGAATCCGCCAATACCCGCCTGACGGCGCTTTTGGACGGGCAAGTGGTGGAGAGCTTTGCGCTCGCCACCAGCTGGGATCAGCCGGGGACGGCGTTTCTTGGGTTCCGCAACATCGCCTTCGATGAAATTATGCTGCGCACCGACGCGGCGCTGATCCTGATCGATAATTTGCAGATTGGCGACGCCGGGCGGGCGCCGCGCGCGGCGCTGGCCGCGGCGGTGCTGACGCGTGAGCCGCCCGGAGACCTGCGCGCCGCGGTGCCGCTTCCGGCGGGGTTCGGGCTGTTGGCGGCGGGGTTCGCGGCGCTGGGGATGTTGCGCCTGCTGCGCCCCGGCAAGCAGGCGGACTGAGGGGCGGCTAGGCGGGTCCCGGCTCTCCGCGCCTGCGGGCGCGAGTGGTCGGGGGTGCGGCGGCGGGGTCATCGGGCCACGGATGGCGCGGATAGCGGCCGCGCAGATCGCGCCGCACATCGTGATAGGAGGATGACCAGAACCCCGGCAGATCGCCGGTGGTCTGCACCGGGCGGCCCGCGGGGGATAACAAGTCTATCAACAACGGTATCCGTCCGCCCCCATGGCCGGAACCCAAGGCGGGGTGGGTCGTCAGGCCGAACATCTCCTGCAACCGGATCGCGATGGCGGGCGGGTCGCGGTCATAGTCCACCGGCACGGCGGTCCCGGTCGGGGCGGTGAATTTCGCGGGCGCGGCGGCGTCCAGCGCCTGGCCCGCGTTCCAGTCCAGCATCGCGCCCAAGATCGCGGTCAGGTCGAGCCGCGCCAATTCCCCCGCCCCGCGGATTTTGCCCAAATACGGCGTCAGCCAACCGTCGAGATCCGCCAGCAACGCTTCATCGGACATATCCGGCACGTCGGCCCCGGCCTTGCGCGCCCATCCCACCCGCGCCTGCAAGCGCCGCGCCGCGGGCGTCCATGGCAGACAGTCGAGCCCCAGCGCCCGCACCCCGGTCGCCATCGCGGCGGCGCGATCGGCCTCAGGCGCATCCGTCCATGGGCGGTCGTCCAAGACCAGCGCGCCGAGACGGCGTTGGACGCGCGCCTCCACGGTCCGGTCGCGCGGGGTCCAGCGGCATAGCCGGACGTCCTCGATCCAGTCCGCGAACAGATCCTCGAGGTCGCTGCGGTCCAGCGGCGCGGCGCGGCGGATTTTGGCCTCGCGCATATCGCCATCGGTGTCGGCGACGGCGAGGAACCGTTGTTTCGCCAACGGATCGCCTGCTGCCATCGACGCGCCCTTGCCTCCCGACAGCAGATAGCGCGCGAACGGCCGCTGCGGCCCGGCCTCGCCCCCGGGGCGCATCATCGCGATCCTGTCGGGATAAGCGCGCGCCAGCAGGCGGCCGGGCGATTCCGCGGGCCCGGGGATGGGCGCGCCACCGACCTGCAAAGCCATCCGCCCCAGCCGCCTCGCGCTATCGCGCACCGCCGCCAGCCGCCCCGGATCGGCGCGAAAGCTGTGGTCGCTGTTGAACCGCCCGGTATCGCGCAGGGCGGCAAGCCGCAGGGCCAGATCGGCGGGAGCGCCGTGGGGCAGGGGATCGCGGTCCTCCAGCACCGCGGCCAGCCGGGCTGCATCCTCGCGCGCCGCATCGGGCGCGCTTAGCAGCATATGCGCCAGCCGCGGATGGGCGGGAAGGCGCGCAAGCGCGCGGCCATGGGCCGTGGGCCGCCCGGCGCGGTCCAACGCCCCGAGGCCGTGCAATAGCGCCCGCGCCTCCGCCAGCGTCGCGGCGGGCGGCTGGTCGAGGAACGCCAGATCAGACGCCTGCGCCCCCCATATCGCCAGCTCCAGCGCCAGCGGGGTCAGGTCGGCTTCCAATATCTCCGGGCGGGGCGCGGCGGCGAGGCCGCCTTCCTCGCCCCGCGTCCAGAGGCGCGCGCAGAGGCCGGGGCCGAGCCGCCCGGCGCGGCCGCGGCGCTGCTCGGCCTCGGCCCGCGTCACGCGGTCGGTGACCAGTCGCGACATGCCCGATCCGGGGTCGAACCGCGCGCGACGCGCCAGCCCGCCGTCGATGACGATACGCACGCCCTCGATGGTCAGCGAGGTCTCGGCGATCGAGGTCGCCAGCACCAGCTTGCGCGGCCCGTCAGATGGCGCGATCGCGGCGCGCTGGGCGGCGAAGGGCATCGCGCCGTGCAAGGGACGGATCACCACGCCGGGCAGGCGCCCCGACAGCCGAGCCTCCACCCGCCCGATCTCTCCCGCGCCGGGCAGGAACGCCAGCGCGTCGCCGGGGGCGCCTTCCATGGTGGTGGCGATCAGGTCGGCCATCGCCTCTTCGAACCGCGGGCCGGGGCGGCCGGGGGGGACGCGCCACGGGGCGTCGAGATAGCGCGTTTCCACCGGGAATATCCGCCCATCGGATCGGATCACCGGCGCGCCGCCCATCAGGGCCGCCAGCGCGCCCGCGTCCAAGGTCGCCGACATCGCCACCAGCCGCAGGTCGGGGCGCAGCGCGGATTGAACCTCGAGCGTCAGCGCCAGCCCGAGATCGGCGGTCAGGGACCGCTCATGAATCTCATCGAACAGCACGGCGCTGATCCCGGTCAATTCGGGGTCCGATTGCAGCATTCGGGTCAGCACGCCCTCGGTTACGACTTCGATGCGAGTGGCGGCGCTGATTTTGGTCTCGCCCCTGATCCGCCAGCCGACGGTGTGGCCGGGGGCCTCATGCATCAACGACGCGATCCGCTCGGCCGCGGCGCGGGCGGCGACGCGGCGCGGCTCCAGCATCAGGATCTTGCCGGCGGCCCATGGCTGCGACAGCAGGTGAATCGGGACCAGCGTGGTCTTGCCGGCCCCCGGCGGCGCCTCCAGCACCGCGCAGGGCGATGTCGCCAGCGCGGCGGCAAGCGCGGGCAGGATCGCGCGGACCGGCAGATCGGGCAGCATGGCGAGGTTGGGCAAGGTCATGGCGCCAGCGATAGCGCGCGGGCGGCGCGCTGGCTAGGCGTTCAGTCCCGGCATCTGGTGGATCGGGTCCAAGACGAAT
>JBLIKI010000141.1:0-6999 GCA_047636235.1 Paracoccaceae bacterium
GAACCGTCCGGCGGACCGCCGCGCCGCCGATCTGCTCCGCCCGGTCTTTGACGTGCTGATGGCTGGCCTGAAATGATGGGGCCGGTTGTTCATGGTTGGTCCGAAGCTGACCGTGGCCGCAGTGCGCGCGCGCAAGCTCCGCAGGACGAGGCGCCCGAAAGACAAGTGCCGTCCGGCTCCGGGTGCTGGCGCGCGATCAGCGTTCGTGGGTCGGCGCCCCGCTCGGTGTCGCCTTCGCCTACGCCCCGGCCGCTGCGGCAAGAACGCTTGGACGATCCTCGATGCACCCCGAAAAGGGTGCTGCAGGGCGAGGTGGATCAGCGGGCCGTCCAGTGGAGGGACCGCGCGCCGAAGAGCTGCTCGGGCCTGCGGGCCCGGCGACGCCCGTGCGCGCAGGCCCCAAAATCTGACTGGCCCATCGCCCGGCGCAGCGGCGCCCCTGGGCGACGCCCCCGAATGATGGTGGTGCAGGTCGCTTGGCTGATAGCTGGGAGGACTCCGCCGACACTGCCGCGAATGCGCTGCGGATGCTCCGCGCCGCGTCCCCAGGCGACGGCTTAGGCCGTGACGGGAAGGTCGGGCATGCGCAACGAACCGATCGTGGCGGCTTGGCGAACCGGTCGTCGCGCGCCACGGCCCAAAGACACGCAGTCTCGGCCTTCCCGCCCCAACCCTGATTGTGGCGCCGCGCCCTACGGGGCTTGCGCGGCCGCACGGCGACGTGGGTCCCCTTCGGACCAGTGATGCTTGGCCGCTCCGCCGCTCTTGGTCGATCCGCGCAACGTTCGCTCAGCCGCAGGGACGGGCGTGCTGTCAGGCTCAATCAGCCGCCCGATTCACGGCTTGTCTGCAGGCTGCCGGCCGATGTTGCGCAAGGTGGGGACGAGCGTGGATGCTGCGCGCGCGGTTCGCGCCTTGGTCGGCGCGACCTCCACCTCGGCGACTGCCATCTGAAGGTCTTGGAACGCAAGCTGACGCTCCTCGGCGGTTAGCTTCTCGGACTTCCGGCTTTTGCGCGCTTGGCGCAACTCCGGCGCCGGATGATGGAGCCGCCTATCTGGCTCGGCCGGGGTCGTGCGCTCCGCCTCCAAGGCGCGCCGCGCCGCTCGCCTGATCTCAGGCATGGCGCCCGGGGATGCCGTTGAGGCGCCAACGCGGGCGGGCCGTAGCGCTACGCCAAAAGCCGTCTCGGCCCATAGACCCGCCGCAGTGCACGCCCGCGTCTCCGCGCCTCGAGATGCGCCCCCAAGCGGTGCAACACGGCGTCCCGGACCACGGATGAGGCGCACTCGCCCGCTCGCCGCCGAGTGCAGATCAGCGCCAGACCATTCGTCGGGCGGCTTTTGAACTTAAAGACCCGCGGATGCGCCTCATCGTCCCAAAGTGGCGCCTTAATCCAGTCGCCGCGCTACGATCAGCCCGAGATATGGGCCGAGGCCGACGTCTGCTTCGGCGATGGCCGCCAGTCCGTCATGGCCTTCCGGCACATCTGACGTTGGGTCACGATGAGGACGCGGGTCGCCTTCGCCGGGACAGCCATCGTGCCTTGCGCAGGGCCGAGACGACGGCCGCGATCCGCTTTGGCGCGGCGTCAGAGGGAAGGCGGACGGCGACGCCGTCTAGCTCGGTCTCCGCCAGCGCGTATGGCGTCGGCGCCTCGGGCGCCGCCCCCAAAGGGAGGCGCGGGAAGCTCGCTTCGCCCTCAGGCTTGCCTTGCCGTGCGTCGCGTCGCGACCTGCTGGCGGCCACGCCATGACGGCGGGCGACATCTAGAATGGGAACGCCTGGCCCGTGGCTCTCCGGCGCGATCCGGGCCTTGGCGTCGTCGCTCCGGTTGCGGCGGCCTGCGGGGCTGGCGATCACCTGCCGCCGCTCAATGCGCTCGGCGCCGCCAGCCCATGAAAACCACGCATTTCCCTGCAAACCCGTCGCCGCCAATCTGCCGAAAACACCTGACGACGGCTACAACCTGTCGGCCGGCGCGCCCATCGGTTCGGGGCATCGTCCATTCATGACTGCCGCAGGGTTGCGGATGGCCTGCTCGGGTCGTTGATCAGGCCGGGCGCGTCGATGAATACCAACCGCCGCAGCGCCGCCCCGACGACTTGGAAGACAACGTGGCGGGTGTGGCGAGCCAGAGGGGCGCCGGCCTTGATCAGCCGCTCTCGCGGCGAGGTCAGCGCGATCAGCCACCCGGTTCCAAGCGCTTTCGACATCGCCAGCGTCTGCACGATGGTCGCCAAGTTGCAGGCCAGCGCATGCAGCGGCAACCGGACGGCATCGGCGTTAGGCCGACCGCAGCAGAGCCGCGCCCACTTCAGCGCGTCCTGCCGTCCTTGAATCGCCGCCCGGCGGTGCGCCCCGGCCGTTGAAGAAACCCAGCGCCCGCTGGTTCTGCAGGCTGCGGTTGATGAGGGTGCAGGCGACGCTCGGAACTGGCTCGCGGAGGGGGGGGGCAGCCCCCGCGCGCCGCGCAGGCAAGGGCGCTCTGCGGTCGCGGTGCGGGCGGTCAGCGCGCGCGGGTGATCACCATCAGCAGCCCCAGCATCCCGAATGTGCCGATCAGCCCCAGCGCGATCAGACCCGGATAGCCGAACAGCGCCACCACGAGGATGCCTATCACCATCACGAGCGCGAGGCGCACCAGTTCCGCGTCCGGCCCTTGGACCGAGCGGCGGATCAGAAAGCCGAACAAGGGCAAGCGATAGATGGCGGTCGAGGGGGCGTCGGACATCGGCAATCTCCGCATGGGTGGGGGCCGCGGCGCGGCGACCCATCAAAGGTACACTGGGTATGCTGCTTTAGCCGCGAGCTGGCGACGCGCGACTGCGCCGCAGGGGGCCGCTAGCGCGGGGCGGCCGGGCGCTCCGTCGCCAGACGCGCAGCATGGCGCGCACCAGCAGGCGATTTCCCGGCCCCACGGGCAGCATATAAAGCCGACCGACCCGATTCCAGATCCAGACCTCGGATCCGAGGTCAGCCCGGTCGCGCCCCGGTCCGTCGGGAACGACGCGCAGATGGCTCAGCGCGTCGAGATGGCCGTCCTCGACCGCCAGCGTCATGGCGTGCGGCGCGATCGCGGTGACGGTGAAGAATTGCACCCGATCCCCGATCCCCGACCGCCGGGGCCGGGCCGCGGCGCAGGGCGTGCCCGCCGATCGGCTGCGCAGGGTGTAGGGCGCGCTCATCAGGCGTGGCGGGCGGGTCATCAGCGCCTGGCGCAGATCCCAAGCGGTCAGGCCGGGGGCGATGTGCGCCGATTGCTCAGCGGTCCAGTCGGGGACGCGGGCGGCGCGGGCGGCGACGGTCATGGCGGAGACTTTCAGGCCCAATCGGCGGTATCGCGATCATCGACCGCCCCGGCCCGCGGCGGCGCCCGGCGATTGGTCGCGGGCCGGTCCGACCGGGCCCCCGGAACGCATCGGGCCGCCCGCAAGGTGCGGACGGCCCGGAATGTCGTCGCTCGCGCCGTCAGGCGCGGGGGGCGCGCTCAATCACTGCGCAAGCCCTTCGCCGCGCAGCAGTTCCTTGACCCGGACCTCGCCGGCCTCGAACGCTTGGCGCAGCACGTCGACCGCGAGCCAAGGCTGGCTGTCGCCGCACATGAACACGTCGAACGCGCCATAGCCGATTTCTGGCCACGTGTGGACTGAGATGTGGGATTCCGCCAGCACCGCCACGCCGCTCACGCCTTGGGGGCTGAACTTGTGGGTGTGGATGTGCAGCAAGGTGGCGCCGCAGGTGTCCACGCAATCGCGGAACGCCTTTTGGATGCGGGCCTCGTCGTCAAGGCCGGTCGCATCGATCACCTCGATGATCAGATGGGTCCCGGCGAACACCTTGCCGTTGCGGCGGATGAAATGGTCGTTGCGGTCCTCGGCGAACAGGTCGCGGTCGAACATGGCGGTCTCCGATACAGTCGATGCGCGGCATTCATGGCCGTCGCGCACGAGTCCTCAGGTCTGGCGAAGATGTCGGAACCTACGGCCTATTCGGGCCGCCGATTTCGGCTTCCTCATGGGTGGCGCCTGTCTCCAGAGCCATCCCCAGTCGGAAGAGGCCCACGTCAGCGTGACGTTCCTCCCCTACCAGCAGATGAATCCAGCAGTCCCTTAGCGCCCCCCCTTTTCGGACCTTGCGGGCCGAGACTGAGGTTGGGATCGGTGACTCTGTGCGGCAGGTGATACTTAAACTCGCCGCGTCGGGCAAGCCCCTCTGTCGCACTGCGGCTATCGCGCTCAGGCGGCGGCGGCCTGCGCGCGGGCCGCTCGGCGCTGGCTGCGTTCGCGGTGCGCGATATAGAGGGTCGAGCCGATGATCACCGCGCCCCCCACCCACGTTAGCGGATCGGGGGATTCGTCGAACATCAGCCACCCGACCAGCCCCAGCGCCACCAGCCGCAAATAGGACACCACGCCCATCACGCTCGCCTCGCCGCGCCGATAGCTTTCCAGATCGGCCACCCCGCGCATCGTGCCCGCTGCCGCCGTCAGCCCGATCGCCCACCACAGATCGGCCCCCGATGGCATCGACCAGACCGGAATCGCGATCGGGATCGAGATCAGCACTGAGATCACGATCGACGAATAAAACGCCGAGAACGCCCCGTCCGCCGCCGCCACCCCCCGCGACAGCGCCAGCGCCAGCGCGAACAAAAGCGACGAGCCGAGACCCCCCACCATGGCCATATTGATCGTGTCGACCCCGGGGCGCAGGACGATCAGCGCGCCCAGAAACCCGACCGTGACCGCGGCGATGCGGCGCGGGCCGATCCGCTCTCCGTTGATCGGGACCGCGAAGATCGTGGCGAAGATCGGCGCGGTGAAGAACAGCACCGTGGCGGTGGCCAGCGGAATCTCAACGATGGCGTGAAAGCCGAGCTGGATCGACAGCCCCATCAACGCCCCGCGCAGCAAATGCAGACCGGGACGCGAAAAGCGCAGACGCGCCCGCACCCATGGCAGCGGCAGCAGCGCCGTCATCACCGCCAGGATCATCAACGAGCGCAGCAGCACCACCATGCGAGTGTCGACGCCGACCGCGGCCTCGCGCACCCCGATGGTCATGATCGTCGCCGCCACAACCGCGACCAGCGCCCAGACGCCGCCGACCAGATTGTCGGGCGTGTGGGCCGCCTTGGGGGTGGGAGGGACGGTAGAGGGGGTGATCGGCATGTTGGCTCCTTCGAGATCATAAGTGCGCCTGATGATCGGGGCGTCAAGGTCGATCATGGCGAGGCAGGGCGCGGCGTGGCGCGCGGCGAAGGCGCGGCTTGGCGCGCGGCGGGGGAGCGGTTTGGCGCGCGCGGCGCCTTCCTCTCGCCGCATCGGTCGTTATGGTGGCGTCGGGCGTGGATCGGACCCTGCCGGTCCGCTTGGCCCATGCCCATGATCGCCGGAGACGCCCGCCATGCCCGCTTCATCGATCCGCCCTTGGCGCCGCGCCGCGCCCGCCGCGATGCTCGCCGTGCTGCTTGGCGTGATGCTTGTCTCGCCGGCGGCGGCCAAAAGCCGCTGGCTGCGGATCTGCATGGACCCCGACTTCCACGGCGCCTCGCTGGCCGAGGCCTGCCGCAAAACCATCGCCGATGGCGGGCTGTCGCCCCGCGCCGAGGCCGCGGTCTACACCAATCTTGGCGTCGCGCTGGCGCAGATGGACCGCCATGGCGACGCCCTCACCGCCTATGACAAGGCGGCGGCGGCGGATCCGGGATTCGTGGCGGTCTACCTCAACCGTGCACTGTCGCGGGCGGCGCGCGGGCAGGTGCGCGGCGCGCTTGAGGATTACGACGAGACGGTGCGCCTTTCCCCCCGCGATGTCGGCGCGCGGCTGGGACGCGGGGCGTTTCATTTGCGCCGCGGGCTGGCCGATCAGGCGCTGGCCGATTTCGACGCGGCCGCGCGGATCGCGCCGAAAGATGTCGACGCCGTCTATAATCGCGGGCTGGCGCTGATGGCGCTCGATCGTCCCCGTGACGCCGCCGCCGATTTCACCCGCGCCATGGCGCTGGCGCCGACCGATGCCGCCGCGAGGTTTGAGCGCGGCAAAGCCCGCGCCGCCCAAGGGGACCGGCGCGGCGCGCTGGCCGACTATGCCGAGGCGCTGCGCCTGCGCCCCGAATGGCCTGACCCCTACATCGCCCGCGGCAGGCTGCTCGAGGAGCAAGGGGATGAGCGCGCCGCCGGCCTCGCCTATCGCCGCGCGTTCGAGCTGGGCGCCCGCGACGACTGGCTGCGCGCCAAGGTGCAGGCGTTGGGGGGCTAGACCGAGCTAGACCGCGCCCTCGGCGATCAGGGCCGCCAGCGCGTCGGCGCCGCCGTCGAACGCCCGCCAGCCGCCCATCTGGTTGCGCGTCCAAGTCAATTGGCGTTTGGCATAGTTGCGGGTGATGCGAGTGGCGCGCTCGCGCGCCTCCGCCAACGTGATCTCGCCGCGCAGATGCGCCACCAGTTCGCGCGCGCCAAGCGCCTGCATCGCTTGGGGGCAGGCGGGGGGCGTCAGGGCGGCGACGGCCGCGGCCTCCTCCAACGCGCCGCCCGCCAGCATCGCATCGAACCGCGCGTCGCAGGCGGCGTAAAGGCGTGCGCGGTCCGGCGTCAGCCGCAGCGCCAGCGCCGAGGTCAGCGGGATCAACGGCGGCGGGGTCGCGTCGTGATGGGCCGCAAGGCCGAGGCCCGTCGTCTCCAGCACCTCCCACGCGCGCAGGACGCGGCGGGGATTGTCAGTGTCGATCCGCGCGGCGGTTGCGGGATCGACCGCGGCCAGCGCGGCCACCAGCGCGGTCAGGCCATTGGCGGCCAGCCGCGCCTCAAGGCCTGCGCGCAGGGCGGGGTCGGGTTCGGGCATCTCCGCCAGCCCGACGGTGGCGGCGCGGAAATAAAGCCCGGTGCCGCCGACGATGATCGGGCGCAGGCGAGCGGCGCGGCAGGTCGCCAGCGCGCCCGCCAGATCGCGCAGCCAGCGGCCGGTGGAATAGCCGTCCTCGGCGGCGACATGGCC
>JBLIKI010000142.1:0-6999 GCA_047636235.1 Paracoccaceae bacterium
GCACCGGATGGCCATGAGGGGTGGCGAGATAGGCGCTTTCCCACTGATCGCGCACCAGATGCGCCTGCGCCGCCCCGGCGAGGCCGAGGCTGTCGAGCAGCCCCTCCAGCGTCTCAAGCCACGCGTGAAAATAGTCGTCCCCGCCGTCGAGCGCATGGCCCGGATGCGCCGCGCGATGGCGGGCGAGCGTGGCGCCGAACGCCTCGGTCCAGTGCGCCCAGGTGAAATGCCCCGCCTCGGACACCGCCACGGTCAGTGCGAACGCCTGCGCGTGCCACGGTTCGTGGAACTGGGCCGGAGGGGTGGGAGCGCCGGTCATGCCGACCCCTCCAGATAGCTTTGCCAAAGGTCGAGCATAATTTCGTCGCCCGCCCGTTCCGGCGCGCCCCACAGATCGCCCGCATCAAAGGCGACGGTGTAGAGCGGCTCTGGCGCCTCGCCCAAGCGGTGGGCGTTGCTGTCGGGCAGGACATGGGCGCCGCGATGCGCCACGATCCGCCCGACATGGCCCGCGGCATAGGCCGGAAGCCGGGTGTGCCCGCCCGCCACCAGCGCGTTGCGCGCGGGCAGCCGGGTGCGCACCGCGTCGCCGAGCGCGAAGGCGGGCGCGGGGCCGGGACGAGTGTAGATGTTGCGCTTGGTCAGCGCGCCGAACACCTTGCCCGCGCGGATTGCTTTGGGGGCCAGCGGGGCCTGATCGCTCACCCCGCCCTCCAGTTCCGCGCGCGTCACCAGCCCGCGCGCTACGGCGAGGTTAGCGACCGCGGCAATCCATTTTTCATAATAGCTGAACCGGGCGTAGTCGGCGGGCCGCAGCGATTCCCGCGCATGGCGCGAGGTGTCGATGTTCCATTCGCCAAGCGCGCCCGACGCGATGGTCAGCGCCATGGCGCGGCGGTGCCAGGGCTGCGCGAACATCGGCTCATCCCGGCCCGGGTCCACCGGGCCGTCGCCATACCGCCCGCCCATGTCGTGAACGCGGGTCATGGCGTCGGCGTCCGCGCAAGCCCGGTCCCGATCATCGAATCGCGGGTGACGAGGGCGACAAGCGCGGCCTCGTCCATTCCCTCGGTTCCTTCGGGGCGCATCGGGATCACCAAATAGCGGACCTCGGCGGTGCTGTCCCAGACCCGCACGCGCTGCGTCTCCGGCAGCGTCACCCCGAATTCGGCCAGCACCGCGCGCGGTTCGCGCACCGTGCGGGCGCGGTAGGCGTCGGATTTATACCAGCCCGGCGGGATGCCCAGCAGCGGCCACGGATAGCAGCTGCACAGCGTGCAAACGACCATGTTGTGGGTGTCGGCGGTGTTTTCGACCACCACCACATGCTCGCCCTGGCGGCCCGCAAGGTCCATGGCGTCCAGCACCGCGCCCGCATCCTCGCGCAGCGCGGTCATAAACGCCGGATCGGCCCATGCCCGCGCGACGATCGTGGCGCCGAGCCGGGGGCCGACCTTGTTCTCATAGGTGTCGAGGATCTCATCCAACGCGGCGGGGTCCAGCAGGCCCTTACGCGTCAGGATGGTTTCCAACGCCTTCACCCGCAGCGCCGGATCAGGCGGCAGCAGGGCGTGCGCCCCATGGTCGTGGTCGTGGTCGTGGTGATGATGATCATGTGCCATGCGCTGCAGAATGGCGCGGCGCGCGGCGGCTGTCTATGGGCGCGACGCCCGCAGCGCGGAACGGAATACCAGCAGCGACATCGCGACGCCGAACGCAGTGACCAGCGGCAGCGGTCCGGCCCCCATCGCGGCGTAGACCGCGCCGCCCAAGGCCGACCCCGCCGCCATCCCGACGTATAGCGCCGAGGCGTTGAGCGCGAGCGCCAGCGGCGCCTGCGCGGGGTTGAGGCCGATCAGATGCGCCTGCATCGGCGCGTTGAACATGATCCAGAACGCGCCCATCGCCATCAGCGGCGGCCAGATCGCCCAAGCCGACCCCGCCGCCGACCCCGCCGCAGCCCAAAGCGCCAGCGCCGCCAGCGTCACCACCGCCAGCGTCAGCGTGACCACGCCGTCAGGCCCGAGCCGCCGCGACAGCGGCCCTGACGCCACGTTTCCCGCCACCCCGACGATGCCGTAGGCCAGCAGCGCGCCCGGCAGCGCGTCGCGCGCGACGCCTGCGGCCTCCAGCAACCACACCGCCAGCAGGGCGTAGGTGGCGAACCCGCCGGTGAACATCACCATGGTGGCGGTGATCGACAGCGCGAAGGGGCGGCGCGCCAGCACCGCCGCCAGCGCCGCGAGGTTGGAGCGCGCGCCCCGCCCGCCGCCCGGCATCGCCAGCCACACCGCCGGCGCGGCCAAAAGCGCCGCCGCCCCGATCGCCCCCCAGGCCAGCCGCCAGCCGAACGCGTGGCCGAGCCAGGAGGTCAGCGGTATCCCCAGCACCGTCGCCAGCGTCAGCCCGCCGAACACGACCGCAAGCGCGCCGGATCGCCGCTCCGGCGTCACCATCGACGCCGCCGCCGCCGCCGCAGTCGGCCCGATCAGCGCCGCCCCCAGCGCCATGCCGATCCGCGCGATCACCACGGTTTGATAGTCCTGCGCCAGCGCGCAGAGGCCGCAGGACGCCGCCGACAGCGTCATCGCGCCCACCACCAGCCCGCGCCGCGGCAGGTGGCCGATCACCGCCTGCAGCCCCGGCGCCGCCAGCGCGTAGACCAGCGCGAACACCGTCACCAGCCCGGCGATCGCGGCGGTGGACACGCCCAAGGCGTCGCGCATCTCCTCCACCAGCCCGATCACGCCGAGCGAGGTGGCCCCGACCACGAATTGCGCGGCGCCGAGCGCATAAAGCGCCCGCCGCACCCCCGGCGCATCGGGCGGGGGGGTCAAGACGAACGCATCCCCATCTCGGCCAGCCGCACCCAGTACGACGTTCCGAACGGGATCGCCGCATCGTCGAAATCATAGGCCGGGTGATGCACCCCCGCGGTGTCGCCATTGCCGACGAAGATATAGGCGCCGGGGCGCTCGTTCAGCATGAACGAGAAATCCTCGGCCGCCATCATCGGGGCCACCGTTTCATTCACCGCCCCCGCGCCCGCCACGTCGCGGGCGACGTCGCCAGCGAACAGCACCGCGTCGTCGCTGTTGACGGTCACCGGGTAGTTTCGGCGATAGATGACCTCGGCGGTGGCGCCATAGGCCTCGGCGGTGCGCTGCGCGAGGATCGGCAGGCGTTCCTCGATCATGTCCTGCACCGCGGGGGACAGCGTGCGCGCGGTGCCGCGCATCCGCACCACCTGCGGGATCACGTTATAGGCGGTGGTTTCGGTATGGACGCTCGCGATGGTGACCACCGCGTTGTCGAGCGGGTCGACATTGCGGCTGACCAAGGACTGCGCCGCCAGCATGATGTGCGCGGCGACCAGCCCGGTGTCGATGCCGTCATGGGGGCGGGCGGCGTGGGCGCCGCGGCCCTCGACCTTGATGTCGAAATGATCGGCGGCGGCCATGATCGGGCCTTTGCACATCGCGAATTCGCCGACCGGGATGCCGGGCATGTTGTGCATCCCGAACACCTGCTGCACGCCGAACCGGTCGAGCATGCCTTCGGCCACCATTTCCCGCCCGCCGCCGCCGCCCTCTTCGGCGGGTTGGAAGATCACGATCGCGGTGCCGTCGAAATTGCGGGTCTCAGCCAGGATCTGCGCGGCGCCGAGCAGCATGGCGGTGTGCCCGTCATGGCCGCAGGCGTGCATCTTGCCGGGGATGGTGGAGGCGTATTCGGCGCCGGTGATTTCCTCGATCGGGAGCGCGTCCATATCGGCGCGCATCGCGATCACCTTGCCGGACCCGGTGCTGCGCCCGCGGATCACGCCGACCACGCCGGTGCGGCCGATGCCCTCATGCACCTCGTCGCAGCCGAATTCCCGCAGCTTGGCGGCGACGATAGCGGCGGTGCGGTGCACGTCGAAATCAAGCTCGGGGTGCATGTGCAGGTCGCGGCGGATCGCGGTCAGCGCAGGGTGAAGATCGGCGATGCGGTTGAGAACGGGCATGGGGCGGCTCCTGACAGGCGGTTGCGGCGCAGTGTGGACCGTGGGGCGCGCGGGTCAAGGGCGCCCTTCGATCGGTCGGACAAGCGGCCCGAACGCCCAGATCCAAACCCGACCCGAACCCGATGCATCAGCCGCGCGCGCTTGGAGAAAGCACGGCGGCGCGATGCATCCAGCCGCCCGGCCTGTTCCGGCGTCATCCCGCCCGCCCATGACGGCGATGTCGGGCGGCCCGCGCCGCCCCATCGCCACCTGCGCCGCCGCCATTCGCTGCCAGTCGCCGCCATTCGCGCGATGACATCGCGTTCCCGCCGGACGGCGTCCGCGTCGATGAACGCCTGCGACCCGATACAACCCGCTGCCGCCTGTGGCGCGCTGACCGCGATGCGGCCGCCAGATTGCAGACGCGCGCCATGCGGTCGCCATCGGCGCGGCGGATTCGCAGGAGGCGACCTCATCGGCCCCCGCGCCGGGCGATCCGATCGCGCGGGGGCGGCGCGTGGCGGTCAACCGGCATGGCGACCTGATCCCGGTCGCCAACCGGACCTATCGCGGCGACATGATGCAGATCGCGGTCAAGCTGCGCTGAAGAGGGGCGTGCGCCCTCGGTCAGCGCCGCGGGCGCGGCGCAGGCGCTGGCAACGCTCATCCGCGGCAATTCCGGCCCATTCGCGCGTCGGGCGGCAGGGATCATCATCCGCGCAGCGGCGAGCGCTTTGCGCGACCGGTTGTTCCGGGCCTTCACCGGGGGGCGTCCACCCGCGCGCGGTCGGTGGGGGCGATGGGGGCGGTGGCCGCAACGCGCTCCACGCCAAGGATCAAGACTGCAAGATCGCTCATGCCATCGGGGCGTTTCGGGTACGGAGCGTGTCGCGCGATGCGCCGGAATGGGCGGGGCGCACGGCGCAGGCTGGCGCGCCGCAAAGAAGGATCGCTGCGCCACCGCGCAACAGAGATGACCCATGCGCCCGAGCGGCGGAAAGAACGCAGGGTCCGCACGCTTGCCCGACGGCGCCGAGGGGTCGATATGGATGCCCGCCACCTCGCCGATGGCGACGCGGGCCGCTTTAGGGCCTGAGGCGGATCAGCTGGCGCAACCGGCGCTCGGTGGAGATCGGGGAGGCGGCGATGCGCGCGGGCGGCCATGGCGCCTCGCGCAGCGCATCGGCGGCGATGATCACCGCGAACACGCCGGTCGCCTCGGCGTTGGCGATGCCGTCCTTGGCGCGATCGCAGGAAGGCGCCAAGGACGACGACGACCCGTTCGCGATGAAGCAGCCATGGCGCGCGCGGTTGCGGGTTCCGTCGGCGGGGCGCGATCCGCGCCTGCCACGGGGTGTGCGGCAGGCCGTGGGGATCTCATGCGAGGGGCCAAAGAACCCGGAGGCCGCGACCCGATCGAGAGAACATCCGCCCGCCCGCGAGCGGCATGATTGGCCCGCAAAGCTGGCGCCAGCGCCAGCGGGATCGCCTGCGCCGGCCTCGTTCATGGGGGCGATGGCGGTCAGATGCGAACGCCGCCGCGCCATGTCGATATGCGAGCGAGACATGCCGAACACCGGCGCCCAGGCGACGATGCCGTCGAGCAGGTCTGGATGGCGCCGGCCGGCCATCATCGCCTGCCGCCCGCAGTCGGAGCGGCCGACACCGAAGACATCCTGCGGCGCGGAGCCACAAAACGCGGTCGTCAGGGTAGAATGGCCAAGCGCGCCACGCCGAAATTGGGCGGTGATGGCGCCATCGGCAGGCGCGGCAGAGTCATCGCCGACGTCGGGCGCGCGGCTCGCGTTAATCGCGCCGGTCATGTCGGCGCCCAGCGCGTCGCTTGCGCGTATCGCGCTTTCCAAGGACCTGTTCCAGCGCAGCGCCCGGCCCGGCCGGCGCCAATGGTCGGCCCGCGCCAAGTGGTGCAAAGCTGTGCGCACGGCGCGGACCGGCATGCCGCGAGGGCCCGACACGATCAACACCCGGTCCAGCGCGCCCCGATGCGTCACCCGCGCGGCGTTGGCGGCATAGTCGGGGGCGCGGTCGGGGGAGCCGGGGCGCTTCACCTCGATCACATCGGCGCCAGGATCAGCCAATTTCGGCCCGCACCACGGATCGGCGGGGATCGGATGGGCGGCGACCGCAGGATCAACCGCGATCGAGGCGAGCGAGACCGCAAGGCCGGGATGCGCGGATCGGCGGCGGGGCCTCGCGCGGCCCGGGCCCGCCAAAGCGGCCGGGCGCCGGTCAGCCCGTCCGCCGACGCCTGAAGCCGACGCCATGCCAGCCGCGCCGCCGGACCGACCGGACACAACGCCCCCGCCCGGCCAGCGCGTCGAAACGATCCAAGATCGCTCGGCTGTCGAACGGCGCGCCCGGCTTTGGGATCGGCGGCGCCAAGATATTGCCGCGCAGGTCGCGCGCGCTTGGCGCCGCGCCATAGGCCGCACGCGGACAGGACACCCGGCCCGGCGCCGCGTAGGCCGCCAGCGCGATCGCCCTCCATCGACAGGCCGACGATCGCAGCGCGGCCCGCCAGCCGGGCATCCGCAGCCGCCCGCCGATCTTCACCTTGGCGCGCAAGCCTCATTGGCTATGACGGGACCGAGGACCGCCTGCGTCCGCCCTCGGCGTGGCGCGGGGGCGGCGCGGCGGGGATCGCGGGGGCGACGTCGATCTCGCCCGAGACGCCGCCCTCAGCATCGCGCCAGAGGGCGGATGGACCATCAATTCGACATCCGCGCAGGTCGGACCCGCAAAGGCCTGCGCCGCCTCGGCGTTCATGGCGGTGGCGGGCATCGCCTGCACAGGACCGACCTTGGCGCCGCGCAGATCGCCGGGCGTTACGGCGCGGCGCGCAGGCCCTGCGGGCTTCGGTCGGGGGCGGGGCGTCCGGCGACGGCGCTGCGCCGGACCTTCCCGTCCGTGGAACAACGGAGATACCGAGCGACGGAGGATGAAATGCATCCTATCGCCTGTCGATATTTCAGACCGCCCGCCCAGCCGCCCAG
>JBLIKI010000143.1:0-6996 GCA_047636235.1 Paracoccaceae bacterium
TTTCGCGTCAGCCGCCCGCGGCTGTTCTCCGCGTCAGCCGCCTTCGGCGGCGCGCAGCGCGTCCAGCAGCGGCGCGCTGACATGGCCGTCAGGGACCAGCCCGCGGGCGCGCTGGAACGCGCGGATCGCGGCTTGCGTGTTCGGCCCGATGATCCCGTCCGGAACCCCTGCGGGATGGCCGAGCAGCCCGAGCAGCGCCTGCACCTCCGACATCTCCGCCACCGTCAGGGTGCGCTGATCGCGCGGCCAGGCAAAGGCCGGGTCCGCGGCGCCGCCGATGCGTTGGGCCAGAATCCCCACCGCCATCGCATACGACGTCGCGTTGTTATAGCGCTTGATCACCCGGAAGTTGGGGTAGGCGGCGAAGGCCGGGCCATCGGCGCCCGCGGGCAGGATGATTGACATTTCGCCCATGTCCGGCAGCGGCGCGCCATTGGCCAGCGACACGCCGAGCGCGCTCCAGACCCCTGCGCCCCGGCGCACCGACTGGTCCGCCAGCGACAGGTCGAACCCGGACGGCAGGCGCACCTCGGCCCCCCACGGCGCGCCTTGGGTCCAGCCGAACCGCGCCAGATAGGCTGCGGTGGAGGCGAGGGCGTCGCTCGGGTCCTCCCCCCACACGTCGCGCTTGCCGTCGCCGGTCTGGTCCACCGCGTAATCGGCGTAGGAGGTCGGGATGAACTGCGTGTGCCCCATCGCCCCCGCCCACGACCCGCGCATCGCGTCAGGCGCGACTTCGCCCGCATCAAGGATGCGCAGCGCGGCGATCAGCTGGGTTTCGGCGAATTCCTGGCGGCGGCCGTGATGGGCCAGCGTCGCCAGCGCCTCGATCACGCCGATATTGCCGCGATTGGCGCCGAAATTGCTCTCGATCCCCCAGATCGCCAGCACGACGTCGCGGTCGACGCCGTGGCGGGTCTCAATATCAGCCAGCAGGCGCGACAGCTCGGCGCGTTTCTCACGCCCCTTGGCGACGCGGGTCGCCGATACCGCGCTGTCGAGATAGGCCCAGATCGGGCGGACGAATTCGGGCTGGAACGCGTCCAGCTCAGTCACCCGCGCGTTGGGGGTGACGCCTTGGAACGCCCGGTCGAACAGCGCGGGCCGGATGCCCGCCGCCAGTGCGCGGACCCGGAACGCTGCGCGCCAGGCGGCGAACGAGGCCAGTTCTTCGGCCGCGGCCCGGGCGGTGGCGGCAGGGTCCGGGCGCGGCGCCGGGATGGGTGAGGCGGCGGTGGCCGATGTGGCGGGCGATGCGGCGGGTTTGGGCGCGGCGGCGGGGGCGCTGTCTTGCGCGCCGGGCCGGGGGGCGGGCGCGGCCGAGGTCGCGGGCGCATCCGCCGACGCGCAGCCGGTCAGCGCGATCAGCGCGATGGCGACGGCCAGCGCGCCGCGGCGGGCGCGGGGCTGGACGAGGGGCCTCAGGATCGAGGCGGCGAGGGGGCGGGTGGGGATCATGGCTGGCAGCTCTCCGTGCGGCGCGGCGCGGGCCGGGGCGATGGCGCGCGGCGAAAGGGCGGCGGGCGGGAGCGCGCGCGGTTGCGACCCTGTGGCGACGACGCGGCGGCGTCAAGGCCGAGGCGCGACCATATCACGGCGCGGCGATATCACGGCGTCGCGGGCCGCGCCGCAGCGCCGGGGCGGCATGTCGCGCTTGCGTCGCGGCGCCGGGGCGGCGACCGTGCGCGCAACCGGGCGGCCCGCGGGCCTGCGCCAAACATCAGGGGACGGACATGAAGGTCAGCGACGCGATCGACACGCGCATATCGGTTCGGGCGTTCCTTGCCGATGAGGTCCCGCGCGACGCGCTGGCCCGCTGCCTGACCCGGGCGGCGCGCGCCGCCTCGGGCGGGAATGTGCAGCCGTGGATCGTCACCGTGCTGGACGGCGCCAAGCTGGCGGAGTTCAAGGCGCTGATCGAAGCGCAGGTCGACGCCGGGGACCTCGACCCCACCGAATACCCGATCTATCCCGACGCGCTGCACGAACCCTACCGCAGCCGCCGCTTCGGCGTCGGCGAGGCGATGTACGCGCATCTGGGCATCCCGCGCGGCGACAAGCCAGCCCGGTTGGAGTGGCTGCGCAACAACTACCGGTTCTTCGGCGCCCCGGCGGCGATCTTCGTCCATGTCGACCGGCGGATGGGGGCGGCGCAGTGGACCGATCTGGGCCAATACATCGCCAGCCTGCTGCTGCTGCTGCGCGAGGAAGGCTATGACAGCTGCGCGCAGGAAATCTGGGCCAATGTCCACCGCAGCGTCGATGCATTCATCGGCGCGGACCCGGCGACGATGCTGTTTTGCGGCGTGGCGATCGGCAGGCGCGACCCCGACCACCCGGTCAACGCCCTGCGCGCCGACCGCGCCCCTGAGGGGGAGTGGCTGAGGTTTTTGTGAAGCGCGGCCCGAACCCTTGAAAACCGGATGAGACGATCATCCCCGACGGGGGATGATCCGAACATCGGGTGCAAGCCGGCGGTCTTGGCCATTCGCCAGGGCGGGGCTTTTTGCGCAAGCCGCGGCTCTGACGCTTGGTCCGGGCACGGCCGCCACCGGATCGAGCTTGGGCGTCGCCGCCGAGGCTGAGCACGACGGGGCGGGGTCTGCGAGGCCCCGCCCCGTCGATCAGTCTAGCGCAGCCAGCGCCGCCGCGATCATCGGCGCGCCGTCGTCGGGCACCCCGGCGACATTGATCCGCCCGCCGGTCACCACGTAGATGCCGTGCGCCTGCCGCAGATGGGCGATCTGCGGCGGGGTCAGCGGCAAGGTGGCGAACATGCCGCGGCCTTGGGCCAGGCCGCTCCAGCGCTGCCCGCCGGGGGTGACGGCCAGCGCGGCGTCGAGCGCGGCGCGCCGCCCGGCGATGCGGGCCTGCATCGAGGCCAGCTCCGCCGTCCACGACGCGCGCAGGGTCGGATCGGTCAGCACGATGCGCGCCGTGGCGGCGCCATGGTCGGGGGGCATCGACAGATGCTCTCGGTTCACCGCCGCGAGACGCCCTTGCATCGCCGCGCGGGCGGCGGGATCGCGGGCCATGGCGAAGGCGGCGCCGACCCGGTCGCGATAGAGCCCGAAGGTTTTGGAACAGGAGACGGCGACGAGGGCCTCAGGGACCGCCTCCATCACGGCGCGCATCCCGGCGGCGTCGGCGTCGGGGCTGTCGCCGAACCCGAGATAAGCGGCGTCAAAAA
Organism: Paracoccaceae bacterium; assembly: GCA_047636235.1. Taxonomy (GTDB): domain Bacteria; phylum Pseudomonadota; class Alphaproteobacteria; order Rhodobacterales; family Rhodobacteraceae; genus JBOCEF01. Next base: position 3,191 of record JBLIKI010000143.1, read on the forward strand.
ACGGCATCCAGCCATGGGTGGCGGCGGATCGCGCGACGGCGGCCCATTCGGCGGGGCTGAGATCGAGGCCCGACGGATTGTGGCAGCTGGCGTGCAGGATCACCACGTCGCCGGGGCCGAGCCGGTCGAGCGCGGCCAGCATCGCATCGGTGTCCACCCGGCCGGTCAACCCGGAAATATAGGGGTAGGCGGCCGTCGCCAGCCCCGCCCCCTGCCCCAGCAGATTGCGGTGGTTCGGCCAGGTCGGGCTCGGCAGATGCACGGTGGCGTCGGGCCGCGCCGCCCGGACCAGCCGCGCCAGCACGAACAGCGCGCCAGAGCCGCCCAAGGCCTGCGCGCCGGCGCACATCGCCATCAGCGGCGCGCCAAGCGACAGCTCCCCCAGCGCGGTGACGAAGCCCATGTCGCCGGTCAGCCCGATATAGGTCTTGGTGGTCTGGGCGGCGTGGAGGCGCAGCTCCGCCTCGCGGATCGCAGCGAAGATGGGGGTCGCGCCGGTGGCGTCGCGGTAAACGCCGACGCCGAGGTCGATCTTGCCCTCCCGCGGGTCGTCGCGGAACGCCGCCATGAGGGAGAGGATCGGATCAGGCTCGGACGGGGGCAGCGTGGCGAACATCGAGGGGCGCTCCGGCGCGGGGATGCGCCATCTGGGGGCGCGAGGAACCGGCACCGTAGGCGCGCTGGCGGGCCGGGGCAAGCGGGCGGGTTACGGGCGGCGCAGCGCGGTCGGCAGGCCCGCGCCGGTCCCCGCCGCGGTGGCCGACGCGGCGATGCGGACGATGGCGGGGGCCAACGGCTCTTGCGTCACGCGCATATGGGTGGCGTTGGCGTGCAGCAGCGTGTCCGCGTCAAGCAGCATCCCGACATGACCGCGCCAGAAGATCAGATCGCCGCGGCGCAGATCGGCGGGGGCGCCAAGGTCGGGGTCGGTCCAGGGGTTCGGCAACGGGGCGCCGACCTCGGCCGCCTGCATGTCGCTGTCGCGCGGGGCGCCTGGATGCGAGAGCTGCACGAGGCCGGAGCAATCCACCCCCAGCGCGCTTTCCCCGCCCCACAGATAGGGCGCGCCGAGCAGCGACAGCGCGGTGTCGACCGGGTCCGGCGCCGGGGCGTCGGCGGGGACGAGGGCGGCCAGCGGCACGAAGCCATGTTGGGTGCGCAGGAACGCGCCCTCGGGCGTGCCCGCCAGCAGGGCGCCCATGGGGGCGATGTCCCGCGGTCGGGTCTTGATGTCGGGCGCGAGGTAGATGTGCGCGAGCGGCGCCGCGACCCGGTGGGTGGGCGGCGCGCCGACGGGGCCGAGCGCGGCGACGGGCGCCCAGCCGACATAGCGGTCGCGGACGCGTTGCAGCCGGACCAAGTCGCCGCGGGTCTCAGCCACGCGCACCCGCTCGCCAAGGCGCAGCTCCGCGGCCAGACCGGCGGCGTCGGGGGCGGGCAGAAGCGGGGCGAGGCCGCAGATCACCTCGGCTGGGGATGGGTCGATCGCAGCGGCTACGTCAGGGCGGGCGAGGCTGCGGCGCGGGTCAACGGCGGCGGTCATGGCGCCCCCCCTTCGGTCGGCGATGCGGGAGGCAGGTGCGGTCCGGCGGCGCCTTGCGCGCCCCCGTCCCGCCGCGGCAGGGGCCGCGCGGCAGCGTATGGCGAAACGGCGCGGCCCCTTGAGATAGGGGTGCAGGGCGGGCCAGATGCGGGGGCCGCGCCGCTTGGCGCGGACGCCGCGATGGGCCGGACCAACCCCGGCCTGCGGGCGCGCGGCGTCATCGCCTCAGCCGCCCCAGCGCCGCTCGATCACGTCGAGCAACGCGCGGGCGCCTTGCATCTCGCCCCCCTTGGGCCGCCCCGGCTTGGCGGCGGGGACCCAGCCATAGATGTCGAAATGCGCATAGCGCGCCGCCGCCCCCGCGAACCGGCGCAGAAACAGCGCCGCGGTCACCGCGCCGGCCATCCCGCCGCCGGGCGCGTTGTCGAGATCGGCGATGCCCGGCTCGATCAGATCCTCATACGGGTCCCAGAACGGCATCCGCCACAGCGGGTCGCGCATCCGCGACGCCCCCGCCGCGATGTCCAGCGCCAGCGCGTCGTCGTCGGTGAAGAACGGCGGCAGATCGGGGCCCAGCGCCACCCGCGCCGCCCCGGTCAGCGTCGCCATCGAGACCATCAGCTCCGGCGCGTCCTCTTGGCCCACCGACAGCGCGTCGGCGAGCGCGAGCCGGCCCTCGGCGTCGGTGTGGTTCACCTCTACGGTCAGCCCGGCGCGAGAGCGGAAGATGTCGCCGGGGCGGAACGCGTTGCCGGCGATCGAATTCTCCAAAGCCGGGATCAGCACCCGCAGCCGCACGTCCACCCCCAGCGCCATGATCATCGACGCGAGGCCGAGCACGTTGGCCGCCCCGCCCATGTCTTTCTTCATGATCGCCATGCCGCCCGATGGCTTGATGCCAAGCCCGCCGGTGTCGAACGCCACCCCCTTGCCGACCAGCGTGACCCGCGGCGCATCGCTGCGCCCCCAGCGCAGGTCGATCAGCCGCGGCGCCCGGTCAGGGCGTCCCGGGACCATCGACGCGCGGCCCACCGCGTGGATCAGCGCGCAGCCCGCCTCCAGCAGGTCATCGCCGACGATCGAGGACACCTCCGCCCCATGGGCGGCGGCCAGATCGCGGGCGGCGGCCTCGATCTGGGCGGGGCCCATATCCTCGGCGGGGGTGTTGATCAAATCACGGGTCAGGCGGGCGCCCGCCACCAGGGCGGCGAGGCGGGCGGGATCGACGCCGTCCGGGGTCTCCAGCTCCGCCTCGGGGACTTTGGCGGCGGCGTAGGCGGCGAAGCGATAGCAGGCGAGCTCCCAGCCCAGCGCGGCCTCTAGCGCGTCATCGGGCTCCATCGCATCCGCCAGCCGATAGCGCCCCGCAGGCAGCGCGGCGGGCAGGCGCCCCAGATGGAACCGCCCGCGCGCCCGCGCGCCTGCGTCCCCCCAGCCGACCAGCACCGCGGCGAGCGCGCCATCCGGGCCGGGGATCTGCACGATCTGGCCCAGCTTGCCGGTGAACCCTTGCAGCCGCGCCCAGGCCTGCGCCGGGGCCGAAAGGGCGGCGATGGCCGCCTCGGCCGAGGCGGGTTCGGCAAGGTGAAGCGGCACGGAGAGGTCGGACATGGGCGAGGCTCCTTGAAACCCGGGGCGGCGATCAGGGTCGATCCTGACCGGGCGCGACGCCCGACGCAACCGGGTCGCAACCGGGTCGTCATTGGGTCGCCATTGGGTCGCCATTGGGTCGCCATTGGCGAATCATGCCCTGCCGCGCCATATAAAGCGAACTGTGCGACATCCCCTGCCAGGAGGCCACGACATGACCAGCCGCCCGCCGTTCTTCAACGACCTGTCCCGCCTGATGACCAGCGCCGCCGGCGTCGCCCAAGGCGCCCGCGCCGAGGCCGAGACCGCGATGAAAGGCATGCTGGACCGCTGGCTGGCCGACAGCGATCTGGTGACGCGTGAGGAATTCGACGCCGTGCGCGAAATGGCCGCCAAGGCCCGCGCCCAGAACGCCGCGCTCGAGACTCGGATCGCCGCGCTTGAAGCCAAGCTTGCCGATCAGGGCTGAGCCGGAGACGAGGGGCGCCGCGCCCTTCATGCCGCCGATTGACCCCGCCGCATCGGGGCGGGTAGACAGTCGGCGACGGCCCCGTAGCTCAGCTGGATAGAGCGACGGTTTCCTAAACCGTAGGCCGCGTGTTCGAACCACGCCGGGGTCACCATCGCCGCCTCTGCGCTTATCCGCGCCGCTGCGGTTTCGCCGCGAAGCCCC
>JBLIKI010000144.1:0-6926 GCA_047636235.1 Paracoccaceae bacterium
TCGACCGCTTGCTTGATTGCGTCAATCTGATCCGGGCCGCCGCGCGGCGCCTTCATCCCCTTGCGGCGAACAAGCATCCCGTCGCGCGACATCTCGGCCTTAACCCCCGCCGGATCGACGTCGCCCCGTCGGCGAAGGGGGCGCCGGCGCGGCACGGAGATCTTCGGCCCTGTCCTGCTGCGGCGAGACCGATCGCTTTCGCACGGACCCGGGCGATCATGCCCGCGCCCCGACCAACGCCGACAGATCGGCGCGCAGGCGGGCGGCGGCGGCGGTCAGGGAATGCTGCGCCTCCAGATGACTGCGCGCGGCCAGCCCGTGGCGCGCCAGCGCGTCGCGGTCCTGCGCCATGGCGCGAATCGCGGCGGCCAGCGCCGCGCTGTCGTGGGCGGGCGGCAGCGGGACCATCGGCAGGATCACCTCGCGCGGGCCGGGGCGGTCCTCGGCCAGGCACGGCAGACCCGCGGCCTGCGCCTCCAGATACACCATGCCAAAGCCTTCGCCGACGCCGGGCCAGACCAGCAGTTCGGATGCCTCATAGGCCGCGCGCAGGCGGTCTGGGTCGTCGATGCGCCCTGAAAACTCGACCCGTCCGCCAAAGTCGTCGAACAGATCGCGCACCATTTCACGCGCCGGGCCGTCGCCGATGATCGCAAGCCGCCAATCGGGGCCGTCCAGATCGGCCAGCGCGTCGGCCAGCGCGCGATAGGACGCCAGCTTGTCGCCCATCCGCATCATCGCCACCGCCAGCAGGCGCAAGGGGCCGTCGGGATCGGGAAGCGCCGGGCCCCGGTTCGGCGCCGGACCGGGGTCGATGAACGCCGGAAGCGGGCGCAGACGCTGATCGCGGCGCAGCGCCTCGGCCAGCCCGGGGCGGTCGCGTTCCGTGGTCCAATAGACCAGATCGGCGGCGCGAAGGGCGCGCAGCGCCTCTTCGGCGAACCATGACCAGCGGCCTGCAAGACGGCGGCGCGAATGGCTCGCCTCGGACACCGCATAGGGGATGGCGAGCTGCGCCGCGACCCGCGGCCCGATCAGATCGGGCGCCTTCCAATAGCAATGATAGGTGAACCACAGGGCGGGCGGATCGGGGCGCAGCGCCTCGACCAGACGCTCGACCTCAAGGTCCGCCTCGGTCATCAGCGCGTGCTGGCGCAGGCGGTCGCCGTTGATGTCGAGCGTTCGCAGCGTGCTCGCCAGAAACGGCGCGAACCCGGCCATGTCCAGCGCGCGCATGGTCAGGCGCGCGATTTCCCGGTCGCCGGAGGGGACCGGGTGATCGGGCGGCTTCATCGGCGCATGGAACGCGATCCGCGGGCGCGGGTCGGCGCCCGCGCCGGCGCTGTGGCGCGGACCGGGGATCATGACGCCCTCGCATGCGGCGCGGGTTCGGGCGCGCGCCGCGGCGGGGCCGCATCGCCGAGCATCGCCGCCAGACGCCGCGCCAGCACGCGGATGCCGCGGTCCATGCCGAAATCAGCCACCAGCCGCGCGCGCGCCGCGTCCGCCATCCGCGCCCGCCCCGCCGGATCGCCCGCAAGCGCGGCCAGCCGTGCGGCCAGCGCGCCCGGATCGTCCGAAGGGACCAGCGCGCCATGCACCCCGTCGTCGATGAATTCGGGGATCGCGGACACCGCGGTGGACAGGATCGCCAAGCGCTGGCTCGCGGCCTCCATCAACACGTTGGGCAGGCCGTCGCGGTCGCCGTCGCTTGCGATCTTGCACGGCAGCACGAACAGATCGGCGGCGCGCATCGCCGTGATCACCTCGGTCTGGTCGCGCTTGCCGAGCCATTCGATCCGGTCCGACAGGCCGAGGCGCGCGGCGTCCGCGGCCAGCGCGTCCTTTAATTCCCCGCCCCCGATATGCGTCAGGCGCCAGTCAACATCCGCGGGCAGCATCCCCAGCGCCGTCACCAGATCGCCGTAGCCCTTCTTCTCCACCAGCCGCCCCACCGACAGCAGACGCAGCGGCCCGCCATGCGCCTCGCGCGCGGGCGGCTCGGGGAACCGCGTCAGGTCGAGCCCGTGATACACCAGATCCACCTTGCCCGGCTGATCGGCCAAGGCCCGCAGATGATCGGCGTTGGCGGCGGTGCAGGTGGCGAGAAAACTCAGATCCGCCAGCTTTTCGCGTTTCTCCCAATCGGGCGTGGTCCAGATGTCGCGCGCATGGGCCGACGCGCCCCATTCAAGGCCGCGGATCAGCGCCGCATAGCGGGTGGCCGAGCCGGGCGTGTGGATGAAATGGGCGTAAAGCGCCCGCGTGCCGGGGGGCAATTCGCGCGCCAGCACCAAGGCCTGCCCGAACCGGCGCACTCGGTTGGCGGTGGGATCGCGGCGCAGATCGCGCAGCCAATGGCGCGCCGCGGCGCCGAACCCCGGCAGGCGGATCGCCGCGATCAGCCCGCGCAGCACCCGCAGCGGTTCCTCGTGCAGATATTCGGGCAGATAGCGCACCGAGGCGGTGATCTCCTCATGGATCGGGTGGGTGCGGTCATCATAGGGGCGGCGCAGCGACCAGATGTCAAAGCGAAAGCCAAGCCGCTCCAGCGCCAGCAATTCCTGCGCGATGAACGTTTCTGACAGACGCGGCCAGCCTTTCACGATGACCGCGAGCGGGGCGTCGCCGCCAATGGCCGGGCCGGTCGGCGCGATGGGCGCCGCGAACACGTGCATGTCGCCGTGCGCGCCGCAGCCGCAGCCGGGCGGGTGATCATGGGCCATCCGCTCAGGCGCCCGCCGAGACCAGCGCGCGATCGGGGAACGCCCGCCGCGCGATGATGTCGAGCCCGCCCAGCAGCCCCTCCACCGGCGCTTCGGAGGGGCGCGGCTGATCGGCAAGCCCGCGGATCGCGGCGGCCATCACCTCCGGCCCGAAGCCGTCGCGGGGCGGGTGCAGCATGCGGATCAGGCCGAGCCGTTCGGCGGCCTCGGCGCGGATCAACTGTTCCTTGCGCGGGCGCGACCGGGGCGCGATCACGGCGGGCTTGTCGAGGCTCAGGATCTCGCAAAACGTGTTGTAGCCGCCCATGCCGATGATCCCGACCGCCTCGGCCTGAAGCCTCTCTAGCCGCGGATCGAAGCTGATCGCAGTGACCCGCCCGGCCAGCGCGGCGGCGCGGCGGTCGAATTCGGCGCGCTTTTCGGGTTGCAGGAACGGGCCGTAGACGATCACGCCATGGGGCTTCAGGCGCCGGTCGGCCTCATACGCGCGCAGCGTCCAGTCGATCAGGTCCGCGCCGTCGCCCCCGCCGCCGGTGGTGATCAGCACGAACGGCTCGTTCGGCGCCGACAGGCCGAAATCCTGCGGCCAATCGGGCGGATCGCGGCGCAGATAGCCGGTATAGACCACACGCGACATCGCCGCGTCGCTCAGCCCCAGGCCCGCCAAGGGCTGGTGGATCTGCGGCAGGCCATAGACCCAGATTTCGTCGAAATACCGCTCGATCGCGTCGGCATGGCCCTTGCGCGCCCATTCGGCGGCCAGGGTCGAGCGTTCATCCAGCACGTCGCGCACGCCAAGGACGATGCGCGTGCCGCGCCGCGACGCTTCGGCAAGCGTTCCGGCCAGTTCGTTGCGAAAGCCCCATGCCTCTTTGTCCACCAGCAGCAGGTCGGGCTTGAACGAGTCGTCCGCCGCCTCGATGATCGCTGCGCGCAGCTGCACGGTCTCTTCGATCGGCAGGCCGAGATTGTGCGACGCGTATTCGCCGTCGGGCAGCTTCACCACGCCGGGAAGGCGCACATGATCGACTCGGTCGGGAAAATCGAACCGCCCCGCGATGGGGGATCCGGTGAGGATCAGCGCCGCCAGCCCCGGATCGCGCGACGTCATCGACGCCGCGATGGTGCGCGAGCGTCGCAGATGCCCCAGCCCGAAGGTGTCATGGCTGTAGAGCAGCGCGCGCCGCGACACCGCGGGGCGGCGGGTCTTGTCCTGCACGGGGGTTGCGGCCGCGGCCCGCGCGGCGTCGACCAGCCCGACATGCGCCTGAATCGGCCTTGCCGCCGGAGCGCGCTGCGCGGCAGCGAATTCATTGTGGTCGGTCATGCGCGCTCGCGTTCCATCATGCCGCTGCCGATGAGGGGCGGTGCGCCGGGAGGCGCCGCATCCTCGGGCGCGGATATCGTCACCCGGCCACCCGTGAACCGCGCAGCACTCTCCCCCCGAAGGAAAAATCCGAAGGGGGCGGCGCGGCGCGTCGGACCGATGGTCGCCGTCATGCTATACCGAAAAAGGCGACCTCCAAAACCCGCCGAACGCGAATTTTCCGTCCAATCGCCAGCGACCCACGCGCGCGGGGCCCCCGATCTCGCCCAGATTGCGCCCAGATCGCGCCCGATCTCACTCAATCGCCCGGGTCAGGGCCGGATTCGGGTGTCGTGGGCAGGTGACGCCCCGGCGGAGGCGCTATATATTATCTCCTTCTTCGATCGGCGCACGACGGCGCCCGTCCTCTGAGTTTCCACGGAGCATCCCATGACCCACCGCGCGCCCGCCGCCGATATCGCGCCACTCTCGGCGGTCCGACACGATGGCCGGCGCGCGTCTCGTCCCCGGCGGCTACGGGCGGCGTTGCGCGCGGTGATGACCGCGCTGGCGCTGGCGCTGATGCTGCTGGGGCAGGGCGCGGATCCGGCCCATGCGCAGGCCGGGATCGACTATACCAACCTGTTCGGGCGATCGCGCGCCGAGACGCCGCCCCCCGCGCCCGACCCCGCCGGCGCGCAGCCGCCGGGCGTCACCGCCAACCCAGACGGCAGCATCAACCGCGCGCCTGAGGTCGCGGCCTATGGCGCGCTCGCCGCCAGCCCCGACGGCAACATGATCCTGCGCACCACCGAGAACGTGTCGGTGTTCCGCCAACGGCTCGACCGGATCGCGCGGTCGATCCCCGATCTGTGGATCGACAAAGAGGGCGCCCTGTCGCGCGCCGCCCCCGATGGCAAGGCGGGCTATTTCCTCGGGGTGATTCTGGTCAGCATCATCGCGCTGATGATCGGCCGCGCGGTGGTGATGATCTATGCGGTGTTCATCGCCATGCCGGTGATGATCGCCGCGCAGCGGCGGCCCGCGCCGCCGGTGACTTTGGGCGACAAGCTGCCAGTGCTGGCGACGCGGCTGGGCCTGTCGCTGGCAGGGTTCCTGATCATGGAGGCGGTGGCCGTTTCCCTCGGCCTCGCCATCGTCGGGGACCACAAGCAGTCGTTGATCACCATGGGCATCCTGATGGGGTCTTACGGCCTTTACATGATGGTCGACACGGTCTGGCGGATGACGATCTGCCCCTATCTGACCGACTATCGCATCCCGCGCTTTTCGGACACGCAGGCGCGACGGCTTTACCTTTGGGCGTCGGCCTCGGCGGGGGTGTCGATCGGCGGGCAGGCCTATTGCGCGTGGATCGAAGCGCTCGGCGTCTCGCCTGAGGCGCATGCGATTTCGGTCACCGTCACCGGGTTCATGTCGCTGGCCATCGCCGTGGGGCTGATCTGGGCGAACCGTGAGGCGATTTCGGGCGCGATTCTGGGCGGGCGGCCCCGTGCGACCTCCAGCTGGCTGGCGTCGATCGCGTCGGTGATCTGGGCCCCCGCGGCCACCGTCTATCTGATCGCCGCCTGGGGCGAGGGCGTGGTGCGCCTGATCCTGGGGCTGGAGCAGAACATCCCCTTGCTGACCGGCGCGTTCATCACGCTGATGGTCGGCCTCGTGGTCTATGCGGTGTCGGTGTTCATCGTCGAGAAGCTGTTCGCGCGCGCCCGGATCCGCAAAATGGTGATCCTGCCGCCCGTCCCTGCTGACATCGTGGCGGCCGAAATGGCCGATGGCGGCGGCATGGGCGGTGACGCCGACGGCGACGACGAAGGCGGGCCCGCCACCCATCGCCGCGCGGCCAAGCCCGCCTCGCGCAAGGTCGACCCACGCCGCCCCCACGCCATGTCCAGCTTTGAGGATCTGGCCCAGCGCGGCGCTTCGATCTTCGCCGCCGGGGTCGCGTTCTGGCTGCTTGCGCGGATCTGGGGCGGGCCCGAGATTTTCGCCGACGGCGCGCCGCTCGATTTCCTGCAGGACGTGGTGGACAAGCTGTTCATGGGCTATGTCGCCTACCACGCGGTGCGGATCTGGCTCGACAAACGCATCGAGGACGAAGGCGGCGATGATTTCGAGGCGGCCCCCGGGGATGAGGGCGCCGGGTCCTCCGCCTCGCGGCTGGCGACCTTGCTGCCGCTGTTCCGCAGCTTCATCCTGTTCTTCATCATCTTGGCCACGGTGCTGTCGATCGCGATGCAGCTCGGGGTCAACGTCTCGCCGCTGTTCGCCGGGGCCGGCGTGGTCGGTCTGGCCATCGGTTTTGGCGCGCAAACGCTGGTGCGCGACATCCTGTCGGGGATGTTCTTCCTGCTCGATGATGCGTTCCGCAAGGGCGAATACATCGATGTTGGGCTGGTCAAAGGCACGGTCGAGAAAATCTCGATCCGGTCGTTCCAGCTGCGCCACCACCTCGGCGCGCTGCATACCATCCCGTTCGGAGAGATCACCCACCTGACCAACTTCAGCCGTGACTGGGTGATGATGAAGCTGCCGCTGCGCCTGACCTATGACACGGATGTGGAGAAGGTCCGCAAGCTGGTCAAAAAGCTGGGTCAAAAGCTGTTGGAGCATCCGACCGAGGGGCCGAAGTTCGTGCAGCAGTTGAAATCGCAAGGCGTGATCATGATGGAGGACAGCGCGATGATCCTCCGCGTCAAATACATGACCCGCCCCGGCGATCAGTGGACCACCCGCAAGCTGGTGTATCATGAGATCCGTGAATTGTTCGCCCGCGAAGGCATCCACTTCGCCCACAAGGAAGTGACCGTGCGCCTGCCCGGCCTGCCCGAGGGCCACAGGCTGACCGATGACGAGGCGCGGATCGCCGGCGC
>JBLIKI010000145.1:0-6798 GCA_047636235.1 Paracoccaceae bacterium
GCAGCGGTCCTATCATGGCTGGCGACGCCCTCGTGCGGCGCGCGCGGACCATAGAAGCGGGGGCGCGGGGCGTCAATCAGCCCCGGGCGGGCGCGGGGCCGCAGGCCGGAGGCGACATCGGGCCGGGGGGGATTCAGGCCGCATTAACCAGCGGGGCGCAGTCTGGGCGGATGCAAGGTTGAGGAGACCAGCCATGGACGCTCGCCGCCCCCCCGCCGCCCGAATTGTCCCCTGCATCGCAGGCGCGCTCATTGCGTTGGCGCTGATGGCGCCGAGGCCCGCGATGGCGGGCGCCTGGCCGCGTGCCGATGGAGAAGGGTTCGCGTCCTTCCACCCCCCCGCCGCCACGATCGCGGATGACGCGGGCGGGCCGGCGGGGCTCGGCTCGCTCTACGCCGAATTCGGCGCCACGCCGGTCTGGACCATCGGCCTCGATGCAGCGCGGGATGGGCGGGACGACGCCTGGACCGGCCTCGCCTTCGTGCGCCGCCATCTGTGGTCGGGGTCCGAGGGGGATGAGATTTCCGCCGAAATCGGGCTCGGTTATGCGTCCGGCGATGCAGGGGGCGACATGCGAGTCCGCCCCGGCGTGTCGTGGGGCCGCGGGTTCGCCGCGGACTGGGGTGACGGATGGCTCGCGTTCGACGCCGGAGCGGAGATGCGCGGCGTGTCCGGCGCCCCGATCCTCAGGGCTGATTTCACCGCGGGGGTGCATGCCGCGGACAGATTGATGCTGATCTTGCAGATACAGGCCGACCGCCGCCCCGCCGAGGGGTCGAGCGCGCGTCTCGCCCCCTCGGCGGTGTTGGAGGTCGGCGAGGGGATGCACCTGCAGCTGTCGTTCTCCGCCGGGGTGGTCAACGACCGCTCGGCCAAGGTGACCTTGGGGACGTGGCTGGAGTTCTGAGCCGCCATTCCCGCGCCTGCGATGCGGTCGGGTTGGGGCGGGGCTAGGGCGGGATCGGTCCGCGCGGCCAAACCCGCCCGCCGATGTCCCGGGCAGCCCCAAGACGGTGGCGCCGTCTCGCCCCATATGCCGCTGATCGACCCGAAGGCGACCCCGGCGACGCCAGAGGCCGACGAGCGCTGCGGCCACGATCCTGGTCACGGGGCGCGGTGACGGCTCGGTCCTGCGCGCCGAACGCCAGCCCGGCGATTCGGCAGTGATGCCGGGTCGGCCCGCCGACGCGGCCTTCGCGATGGTTCACCTTTGAGTACCCGACGCCGCGACCGCCCGTGCCCGCGCGCGAGCCGAAGGCGCGACCCCGGCTCGGCCACCGATCGGCACGAAGGAGGCCGAGGTGCCCGTAGCCGTCACCGGCCCGGACGGGGTATCGCAGTGGATGGCCGCCGCCGGGCGGCCCCGCCGCCGGTTCGCCCGGCCTTGCCATGCATCACCCGGCCCTGCCCGGTCCTGCCCGCATCGCCCCCCCTGCCCGCACCACCCGGTCCTGCCCGGCCCGCCCGGCCCGCCCTTGCACGCACCGCCGAAGTCCGGCCGCGACCGACGCAAGATCGGGCCGATCCGCTGGACAGCGATCGGCCCGCGCGGTATCCCGCATTTATGACTGACGCTTTTGATCGGAATACTCCGCCGCCCGCGGCAGCCACCCCCGCGATCTTTGTGGGCGGCGGGGCGCGGGCATGGTTGGCCTCAGGGCTGGGCATCGGGTTCGGCGTCGGGCGGGGGCGCCTCGCGCTCGACGCCTGGACGGTGCTGTCGCTAGTGATCGCGGGCGCGATCCTGTCGCCGCTGATCGCCGTCGCCTATATCGCGCTGTTCCCGACCGAAAACATCTGGCCCCATCTGCTCCAAACCGTGCTGCCGCGCTATGCGATGAATTCGGTCGCGCTGATGGCGATGGTCGGCTTGGGCGCCTCGGCGGTCGGGGCGGGGGCGGCGTGGCTGGTGGTGATGACCCGCTTTCCGGGGCGGCGGGCGCTGGAATTCTTGCTGCTCGCGCCCTTGGCGATGCCCGCCTATATCGGCGCCTATGCGCTGGTCGATCTGCTGGAATATGCCGGGCCGGTGCAGACCGGCATGCGCGCCGCGTTCGGCTGGCAGGATGCGCGCGACTATTGGTTCCCGCAGATCCGCTCGATCTGGTCGGCGGGGTTCGTGCTGACGCTGTCGCTTTACCCCTACGTCTACCTGCTGGCGCGCGCGGCGTTCCGCGAACAGTCGGTCTGCGCTTTGGAAGTGGCGCGCTCGCTCGGCTGCGGCCCATGGGGCACGTTCTTTCGCGTGGCGCTGCCGCTGGCGCGCCCGGCAGTGTTCGCGGGCGGCGCCATCGCGATGATGGAGACGCTGGCCGATTTCGGCGCAGTCGATCATTTCGCGGTGCAGACGCTGACCACTGGGGTGTTCTCAATCTGGCTGGAATCGCGCAACGCAGGCGGCGCGGCGCAGATCGCCTGCGTCATGCTGATCTTCGTGTTCGCGCTGATGGGCCTTGAGGCGGCGTCGCGCCGCGGCCGCCGCTATCACAACATGTCGCGCCGCTATCGCCCGATCGAGCGCGAGCGCCTCGGCGCCCTCGCGGGCTGGATCGCCTTCGCGGGCTGCACGGCGCCGGTGCTGCTGGGCTTTGCGCTGCCGGTGGGGGTGATGGCGAGCCACGCCTTCGCCTCGGCGGAGATCTGGGCAGACCCCAAGGTCTGGCGCGCGGCGTTCAACACGTTCTGGCTGTCGAGCGTCGCGGCGGTGATCGCGGCCGCGTCGGGCGTCTTGCTGGTCTATGGCGCGCGGGCGTCGCGGTCGGCGGGGCCGCGCTGGGTCGCCAAGGCGGCGGCGGTCGGCTATGCGGCGCCCGGCGCGGTGCTGGCGGTGGGGGTGCTGCTGCCCGCGTCCGCGTTCGACAATCTTGTGGCGGACGCGGTGTTCGACACCACCGGCTGGGACCCCGGCCTGATCCTGACCGGATCGGCGGCGACGGTGGTCTTCGCCTATGTGGTGCGCTTCGCCGCCGTGGCGCATGGCGCGGTGGACGGGGCGCTGGGGCGGGTGACGCCCTCGATGGAGATGGCGGCGCGCGCGTTGGGGGAAACCCGCCGCGGCGCGCTGGCGCGGGTGCATCTGCCGATCATCCGCGGCTCGGTGCTGACCGCGACGCTGCTGATCTTTGTCGACAGCGCCAAGGAGCTGCCCGCGACCTTGATCCTGCGGCCGTTCAATTTCGATACCCTCGCCACCCGCATCTACTCGGCGGCGTCTTTGGAGGATCTGTCGGCGGCCGGCCCCCCCGCACTGGCGATCATCGCGGTGGGGCTGGCGCCGGTGCTGCTGTTGATCCGGCAATTGCGCGACAGCCGCCCCGGTGAGAAATCGCGCTGACCGCCGCGGCGGGCTTGATCAGGGCGCCGTCTTGGGGATGAATGATGATCCGATCCCCGCCGATCAAGGAAACCGCCATGGGCCGTCTTGTGAAAATGCTGCTGGGCGTCGTGGTGGCGCTGGCGCTGGCCGGCGCGGCGGCGTGGGTCTTTCTTCCGACCGAGCGGATCATTGCGCTCGCCGCCGATCAGGTGCGGGCGGCCACCGGGCGCGAATTGGCGATCACCGGCACGGTGCGGCCCAGCCTCTGGCCCGATATCGGCGCCGAGGTCGAGGGCGTCTCGCTTTCCAACGCCGATTGGGCGACCGATCCGCAGATGGTGACCGCCACGCGCGCGCGGATCACGGTGGCGCTGCTGCCGCTGCTGTCGGGTCAGGTCCGGGTCACGGGGTTGGAGCTGATCGAGCCCAAGGTGTCGCTCGAAGTCGCCTCCGACGGCCGCCGCAACTGGGATTTCGCCGGGGCGAAGGGCGCGGCCGCCGCAGACGCGGCCTCGGCTTCGCCGTCGGGCGGCGCCTCCGCCCCCGCTATCGGCATCGACCGGGCGCGGATCACCGGCGGCGCGCTGCGGTTTCGCGACGCAAGCGCCGGGCGCGATCTGAGCCTGCCGTCGCTGGACGCCGATCTGACCGCGCCGTCGCTGGATCAGCCGATCTCGCTGGACGCCAAGGCGATCTGGAACGGCGCGCCCGCCTCGGTGGCGCTGACGCTGTCGAACCCCGCCGCGCTGCTGGCGGGCCGAGAGGCGCAGGTCACGCTATCGCTCGCCGCCGCGGGGGCCAAGCTGGGCTGGACCGGCGGCGTCGCCGTTCCCGCGCTGGCGGGCGCGACCGGGGCGCCGACGCTGAGCGGGGAATTGACGGTGAGGTCCGGCGCGCCGGGCAAGCTGCTCAGCGATCTGGGGCTGGCGGATCTGTCGGCCTCATTGCCGCCCGAGGCGTCGCGGATCGACACCGTCGACCTCGCCGCTGAGGTGGCGCAGGGGGCTGAGGGGCTGAGCGCCGCGGTCAAGCTGACGGTGGGGGCTGACGGCGTTGAGGCCTCGCTCTCCGCCGACGTGACCGGCGGCGCCGACTGGGCTGTGAGCGGGCCGCTGACGGTCGACGCCGCGCTGGCGGCAGGGGACGCCGGCGATTTGAAGCTGACCGGGGTGGCGCGCGACAGCTCGGGCGCGCTCTTCGCCGGACGGATGGAGTTTTCGGGCGCCCCGCGCAAGTTGGCGGCGCTGGCGGGCGTGGCGCTGACCCGCGTGCCGGATGGCGCGCTGCAGACCGCGGCGCTGTCGGGCGCGCTGCGGGTGACGGCGACGTCGGCGAGCCTCGACGGCGGCAAGATCACGGTCGATGACATCGCGGGCGATATCCTTGGCGGCGCGGATTGGTCCGGCGCCAAGCCCGTGGCGCGCGCCGCGGTGACCTTGGGCGCGCTCGACCTGCGGCCATGGATGGCGGGCGCAAAGGGCGGCGACACCCCGGCCACGGCCACGGCGCAGCAAGCGGGCTGGCCCCGCGATCCCATTGATCTGTCGGGCCTCGGCGCCGCAGATCTGGACCTGTCGCTGGCCGCCGGGCCGGTGACCTTGCCGCAAGGCGTGATCGACCGGCTGGCGGGCAAGGCGGTCCTGAAATCAGGCGTTGCTACGATGACGCTGGAGCGGGCGGAGATGTTCGGCGGCCTGATCGTCGGCACCGCCAAGGCGGGCGGCGCGGGCGCGAAAACTGCGATCTCAGGCGATTTGAAGGCGACCGGGGTCGGGCTGCGCCCGCTTTTGACCGCGCTCGGCGTCACCGAGCGGGTGGAGGGGACCGGCGATCTGACCGCCTCGATCGCCGCCACCGGCGGGTCGATGGACGCGATGATGCGCGCGCTGTCGGGCAACGGCGTGATGGAGTTGCGCGACGGCGCGATCATCGGCCTCGACCTTGCGTCGGTGGTGCGCAATTTCACTGGCGGCGGCGAGGCGCAGCGCACCGATTTCACCGCCATCACCGCGTCCTGGACCATCGCCAAGGGCGTGCTGACCAACGAGGACCTGCGCCTTGCCGGTCCGCTGATCCGGGTCGAGGGCGCCGGGACCGTCGATATCGGCGCGCAGACGCTGGAGTATCGCGTGACCCCCAAGGCGGTGGCGACGATCAAGGGACAGGGCGCGGGGCAGGATGTGGCTGGCCTGTCGGTCCCGGTGGACATTCGCGGACCGTGGGCGGGCCCGTCGATCCAGCCCGATCTGGCGGCGGCGGCGCAGGGGCTGCTGAAAGACCCTGCGGGGGCGGCGGATCAGGTGAAATCGTTGCTGGGCGGCGCTTCCGGCGGCGCCGCAGGGCTGCTGCAAGGCGGGTTGAACGCGCTGACCGGGGGCGCCACGCCCGCCCCGGCAGCCGACCCTGCCCCGGCCCCTGCCGACGATCCGGCGACGCCCGCTTCGGCTCCCGCCCCGGCCCCCGCCCCCGCCAACCCGGCGGACGCGCTCAATGGCTTGTTTCAAAAGCTGCGCTGACACGGCCCGATCTGGGCGAATAGACGGGAGAGTTCCGATGCGTTCCGAAATGGTCACCGCCAATGGGCTGGAGTTTCACTGCCTGACCGCGGGGGACCCCGCCGCGCCGCTCATGCTGCTGCTGCACGGGTTCCCCGAATATTCCGGCGCGTGGGAGGAGATGCTTTCCCGCCTGTCGGGCGATTTCTTCCTCGTCGCGCCGGACCAGCGCGGCTATGGCCAAAGCTCAAAACCCGACGGCGTGGCCTCCTACACCGGCGGCAAGCTCGCCGCCGACATCGCCGCGCTGATCGAGCATTACCGTCCCGGCGGGGCGGCGGCGGCGGTGTTCGGCCATGATTGGGGCGCCTCGGCGGCCTATGCGGCGGCGATCCGCACGCCTGAGAAGATTGAGCGCCTGATCATCGCCAACGGCGTCCACCCGATCCCGTTCCAGCGCGCGATGGCCGCGGGCGGGGACCAGTCGGCGGCATCGCAATACATCGACTGGCTACGGGTCGAGGGGTCCGAGGACCGCCTCGCCGCCGACGCCTTCGCCAAGATGGAGACATTGTTCGGCGCCACCATGGACATGTCGTGGCTGACCCCAGATCGGCGCGCGAAATACCTTGAGGCCTGGGGCCGCCCCGGCGCGATGCGCGCGATGGTCAACTGGTATCGCGCGACGCCGCTCAAGGTCGCGAAACCCGGCCAGCCGATCGCGCCCGCGGATCTGCCCGCCATGCCTGCGGACGCGATGCGGATCACGATGCCCCATCTGCTGCTATGGGGCCTTGATGACAGCGCGCTTCGCCCTGCGTCGCGCGAAGGGCTGGCGGACCTATGCGATGATTTGACGGTGGTGGACATTCCCGGCGCGGATCATTGGATCCTGCACCAGCAACCCGATGCGGTAGCCGCCGAGGTGAAGCGCTTCATGGGCGTCTGACGCGCGACGCCCGCGGGGAGGGGGGGCGCGGGGGGGGA
>JBLIKI010000146.1:0-6755 GCA_047636235.1 Paracoccaceae bacterium
GGCGTCCACGGTCGCCGGGCCTGCCGCGCGCGCGCTGATCGCGCGGCGGCTGTCGCGCGGCAAAGAGGACCCGGCGCGGTGGAGCGAGCGGCTCGGCCATCCATCGGCCCCGCGTCCCGCCGGGCCGCTGGCGTGGCTGCATGGCGCCAGCGTCGGCGAGGCGCTGTCGCTTCTGACGGTGATCGACGGGCTGCGCGAGGCGCGCCCTGATATCGCGATCCTGATGACCACGGGCACCGTCACCTCGGCCCGGCTGATGGCGGTGCGGCTGCCCGCCCACTCGTCCGCGGGCGCAATCCATCAGTTCGCGCCGGTGGACGCGATGGGGGCGGTGCGAGGGTTTCTGGACCATTGGCGGCCCGATCTGGCGATCTGGGCGGAATCCGAGCTGTGGCCCGTCTTGGTGACCGAAACCCAGGCCCGTGGCATCCCGATGGCGCTGGTCAACGCGCGGATGTCGGCGAAATCCGCCCGCGGCTGGGCGCGGTTCGCGCCGGGGATGGCGCGCGAATTGCTCGGCGCCTTTGACGTCATCGCGGCGCAGGACGGGGATATCGCCGCGCGGCTGGTGGGTCTTGGCGCCCGCGCGCCCGTTGTCACCGGCACGCTGAAGGGCGGTGTGGCGCCCCCCGATCTGCCGCAAGCGCGGGCTGAATTGATCGCGGCGGCGGCGGGGCGGCCGGTGTGGCTTGCGGCCTCGACCCATGATGGCGAGGAAGCGGCGGTCGCCGAGGCGCACCGCATCGCCGCCGCCCGCATCCCCGGCCTGCTGACGCTGATCGCGCCGCGCCACCCGGAACGCGGCCCGGCGATCTTGGCGGCGCTGCGGGCGCAAGGCTTGGCGGCGTCGCGTCGGGGCGAGGGCGCGCCAGGGCCGGATGATGCGGTGCATGTGCTCGACACTTTGGGCGAGATGGGCGCGTGGCTGCGCATGGTCCCGGTCGCGTTCATCGGCGGGTCGCTGGTCCCCGTGGGCGGGCATAACCCGCACGAACCCGCCGCGATCGGCGCTGCTATCCTGCACGGGCCGCATGTGGCGAATTTCGCGCCCGATTACGCCGCGCTGACCGCTGGCGGCGGGGCGCAGGAGGTGCGCGGGGCCGCCGATCTGGGCGCCGCCGTGTCGCATTTGCTGACCGACCTCGCCGCCTGCGTCGCGATGGCGGAGGCCGCGCGCGCGGCCCTGCCGGACGGGGCCGCGGCCAAGGCGGCGACCATGGCGCTGCTGGCGCCGCTATCGCCCGCGCGGGCCGCGCCATGATCCGCGCCCCGCGCTTTTGGTCCGCGCCGCCTGACCGCCCCGGCCTGCTGGCGCGGCTCCTGTCGCCGCTGGGCGCGCTTTATGCGAGCGCCACCGCGCGGCGGGTGGCGCGGGCGCCGGACTGGACCGCCCCGGTCCCGGTGATCTGCATCGGCAACCTGACCGCGGGCGGGGCGGGCAAAACCCCCGTCGCCATCGCGGTGCTGGAGGTGCTGAGCGCCATGGGCGTCGACGCCCATGTCGTCACCCGCGGCCATGGCGGCACGGCGGGAAAGGGGCCGGTCCCGCACCGGGTCGATTTCTCTGACGATCCCGCGTTGACCGGCGATGAGCCGCAATTGCTGGCGTCGTTCGCGCCGGTCTGGGTCAGCGCCGACCGGGCGTCCGGCGCCCGCGCGGCGGTGGCGGCGGGCGCGGGGGCGATCGTGCTCGACGACGGCTATCAGAACCCCGGGCTGGCCAAAGACCTGTCGATCCTCGTGGTGGACGCGGTGGAGGGGTTCGGCAACGGTCGCGCCATCCCCGCCGGGCCGCTGCGCGAGGGGGTCGTCGCGGGGCTGGTGCGGGCCGACGCGGTGGCGCTGCTGGGCGCGGCCCCGGCGCAGGAGCGGACCTTGGCGCGCTGGCCGAGGCTGTTGACGCGCCCGATCCTGCGCGGGGCGATCGTGCCGCGCGCCATCGGCATCCAATGGGCGGGCGCCAAGGTGGTGGCGTTCGCGGGCATCGCCCGGCCGGAGAAGTTCTTTGACACCCTGCGCGGGCTTGGCGTCGATCTGGTTGCCGCGCACTCGTTCCCCGACCACGCGTCCTTTGCGCCGCGCGCGCTGCGGCGCCTCAGCGCCGAGGCCGACGCGGCGAACGCCATGCTGGTCACCACTGAGAAAGACGCCGTGCGCCTGCCACCCGCCTTTCGCGGCCGCGCCATGCCGCTGCCGGTTCATGTGGCGTGGGACGATGCCGGGGCGCTGGCGGCGCTGCTGGCGCCGCTGTTCGCCAAGGGCTGACGCGCCGGAGACGGGTGCGGGGGGCGCCAAAGTGCTATGGTCGGTCGCCTCGGCTGAGCCTACCCAAGATGCATGTCATGGATGCATTTTCTGGTCCGCCTCGCGCGGGCCCTTTTCCTTGTCGCGGCGCTGGCATCTCCGGCGCTGGCGGACGAAGCGTTCCTGCCGCCTGACGCGATCGCCGCCAAGATCGAGCCGCCCTATCAACTGGGGGAGCGGCTGTCGGATGACGGGGTCTGGAGCATCGTCAACCTTGACGGCAAAGACGCGGGTTATGTGTTCCAAACCGCGCCGCTGGCCCCGCTGCCGGGGTTTTCCGGCGCGCCGATCGACATGCTGGTGACGCTGGATCTTGAGGGTCGGTTCATCAATGTCGAGCTGTTGAAGCACAATGAGCCGATCTTCGTATCCGGCCTCGGCCAAGCGCCGTTTCATGAATTCATGCGCCAATACAAAGGCCTGTCCATAGCCGACGCGATCACCGTCGGGGTGCCCTACGGCGAGGCGGCCCAAGGGTCCGACATGGTGTTCCTGCACGGGGTGACCAAGGCGACCGCCTCGGTGCGGATCGCCCATGAAAGCATTCTGGCCGCGGCCTATCACGTCGCGCGCCAGCGGATGCAGGGGCTGGGGGGCGGCCCGCCGATGTCCCCGGACCTGACCGTTGATGAAAACCTGTCCTGGTCCGATCTGGTGGCCCAAGGCATCGCCAAGCGCCGCCTTGTCACCAACGCCGAGGTCGACGCCGCCTTCGCGGACACAACGTGGGAGGATGACGACCCCATCGCGCGCGAGGACCCCGAGGGCGCGTTCCTCGACCTGGTGGTGGTGGACTTGGGCGCGCCGTCGGTGGCGCGCGCCGCGCTCAGCCCGTCGGGGTGGGCGGAGCTGCGTGAATTTTTGACGATCTCCAAACATGACGAGCCGATTTTGGTGATGGATTATGGCCGCCACGGCCTGCTGTCGCCCACCTTCATCCGCAACACCGCGCCAGAATGGCTGTCGGCGCGCCAGTCGGGCCTGCCGATCGCGCTGCGCGACGCCGATCTGCTGGCGAGCTTGGCCGATGACGTGCCCGAGCCCAACGCCTTCATCATCCTGCGCACCGACCGCCGCCTTGGCTTCGACCCGACCGCGCCTTGGGATCTGTCGGTGCGGGCGCTGCGCGAGCATGGCTCGTTCCGGCCCGAGGTCGGCTCCACCGATTTCAGCCTCGAGGTGCAGACCCCCGCGCGGTTCTACATGGCTCCCCCCGCCGCCGCCGCGCCCAAGCCGGTGTGGGTGGAGGCGCTGCTCGCCCGCCGCATCGATCTGATCGTGGTTGCGGCGGGGATGATCGCGTTGGGCGCAGCGCTGGCGTTCCGCCAATCGGCGGTGGCGGCGCTAAAGCGGTTCACGCCCTATCGCTTGGCGTTCCTCGCGGCCATGATCGTGTTCGTCGGCTGGTGGGGGCAGGGGCAACTCTCGATCGTGACCCCGCTGGCGGTGTTGCGCACGGCGGTCGAAGGGGGCTCGTTCGCCTTCCTGCTCTATGATCCGTTCAGCCTGGTGATCTGGGGCGCGACCATCGCCGGGTTCGTGGTCTGGGGCCGCGGGTTCTTTTGCGGCTGGCTGTGCCCGTTCGGCGCGATGCAGGAACTGACCCATCATCTGGGCCGCCTGCTGCGCATTCCGCAGATCCGCATGTCGGCGCGTTGGGACGCGCGCCTCAAATGGGTCAAGTACGGGGTGCTGGCGGCGCTGACCGCGGCGACGCTGATCTCGCCGTCCGCCACCGACGCGATGATCGAGGTGGAGCCGTTCAAGACCGCCGTCACCACGTATTTCATCCGCGATTGGTTTTATGTCGCCTATGCCGCGCTGTGGCTGATCTTGGGCATGTCGCTGTTCAAAAGCTTCTGCCGCTATGTCTGCCCCTTGGGCGCGCTGATGGCTATCGGCGGGCTGCTGCGCGGGCGCGATTGGATCCCGCGGCGGGTGGAATGCGGATCGCCCTGCCAGCTGTGCGCGGTGCGCTGCCGCTATCAGGCGATCGAGAAATCGGGCGCGATCCGCTATGACGAATGCTTCCAATGCCTCGATTGCGTGACGATCCACGACAGCCCCAAGCAATGCGTGCCGCTGGTGCTGGCGGCCAAACGCGCCAAGGCGGGGCGCCCCGCCGCGCCCGCGTTGAAGATGCCGGAGGGCGTGTGATGGCCCCGATCACTCGCCGCCGGGCGCTGAGCATCCTTGCCGCCGCCGCCCCCGCGCTGGCCTTCGCGCCGGGCGCCCCGCGGGCGACGTGGCGGGGCAGGGCGTTGGGGGCCGACGCCTCGATCACGCTGGTCGGCGCGGGGGCGGGCCCGGCGCTGGACGCCGCGCGCGATGCGATCCGGCGGGCGGAGGCGGCGTTTTCCTTGTTCGATCCGGGGTCCGCCCTGTCGCGCCTGAATGCGGACGGGCGGCTGCGCAGCCCGCCGCCTGAGATGCTGGCGCTGGCCGCCGAGGTGACGCGCGTGCATGCCCTGACCGAGGGCGCCTTCGATCCCACCGTGCAGCCGCTCTGGCGTCTGATGGCCGACACCGACGGGCGCCCCGATCCGTGGGCGCTGAAGCGGGCGCGGGCGCTGATCGGGTGGGAGGGCGTGCGCATCGACCCCACAGAGATCGCCTTCGCGCGCACCGGCATGGCGCTGACCTTCAACGGCATCGCCCAAGGGTTCGCCACCGATCGCGCCGCCGCGGCGCTGGCGGCGCACGGGTTCGGCCATGCGCTGGTCAATGTCGGCGAATGGCGGGCCATGGACGGGCCGTGGCGGCTGGCGCTTGGCGATGGCGGCGAGGTGGTGTCGCTGACCGGCGGCGCCATGGCGACGTCAGAGCCAGGGGCGATCCGCTTTGGCGGCGGTCCCGGGCATATCCTGTCGCCGGGCGCCGAGTCCGGCGCCGGCTTTGCGCGAGTGACGGTGATTGCGCAAAGCGCGGCGCGCGCCGACGGACTGTCGACCGCGCTGTGCGCCGCGGGGCCTGCGCGGGCGGCGGCGATCATGGCCCGAAGCCCCGGCGACCGGATGGTGGCTGTGACCGAAGACGGCGCCCGCCTGACCCTCGGCTGAGCGGGGCCCGCCACGAAAGAGCCCCGCTCGATGAGCGGGGCTCTTTCGGGAAGATCCGCGGCGGTGGCCTTTGGTCAGGCAGCGCGGCGACGCACAATCCCGAACGCGCCGAGCGCGGAAAGCAGCAGAAGCGCCCCGGCTGGAAGCGGCACGGCGGGGATCGCGATGTTCATAACGGACTCACCATCGCCAAGAAAGGACAGGCCGGCGGTTGGGTTTTGCGCGAGGTTGAATTCCTCGTTGCCACCGCTGTAGTCGAACTGGATCCATTTGATGCGCGCCAGCGAGCTGCCGAGCGCATTTGGCGCAAAGGTCATCATCAACTGCGCAGGCACCTTGATGATCAGGTCCAGGTTGTTGCCGGTGCTCGCTTGGAGCAGGTTCAGCACGTTGGGAGGCGGAAGAGTTTCGTCATAGATCTCAAGGCTTTGGCCTTCGTTGAGCTCCCATACGGTCAACCATTCAAGCGTGTCGGTCTCAGGGTTCAATGCGTTGATCTCAATCTTCGCGCCAAAGATCGTCAGGCCCGGGTCATTCTTGCCCGCTTCCTGCATGTCGAACGAGAAATTGAAGAAACCGTTTGCATCGTAGCCGATTTCACCGAGCTTTTTCGAAGTGTTTGATATTCCGATGTTCGGATCGTTTCCGCCGCCTGAGCTGTTTTGAATGCCCCAGTTGTTGTTGAAGATGCTTGAGTTTCCGGAAACTCTGGTATCAAGCAATACATTCTCGCCCTTATACGCGAGCGAGGTCAACGTGTTGTTCGCCAATGTTATCACAGTGGCATGCGCGCTAACGGGTATGGCAAGCGCAACCAAGGCGCCCCTGAGAAACTGACCGAGCATACATTCGCCTCATCACTGAACGACCGCCGTGGGGACACAGCGCTTCGTTAAGAGATATGAACGGATGAATGAACCAGTCAATTAAATTTTATTCACAATTTGTTAATCATTACATTTTTGTCACACTGCGCCGACGGTCAATCGGTCCGTTCAGGGGGGCGCGCGCCCCCCCTGAACGCAGGCATCACTCGGCGGCGATGCTTTCGCCGCGCAGGGTGGCGGCGGCGGCCATGATCGATTTGACGATGTTGTGGTAGCCGGTGCAGCGGCAGAGATTGCCCTCAAGGTAGTGACGCACCTCGGACTCGGTCGGGCTGGCGTTCTTGGCCAAGAGGTCCGCGGCGGTCATCACCATGCCGGGGGTGCAGAACCCGCACTGAAGCCCGTGGTTGTCCTGGAACGCCTGCTGGATGACGCCCAAGGACCCGTCGGCGGCCGCCATGCCTTCGACGGTGCGGACATCCGCGCCCTGCGCTTCGGCGGCGAACATGGTGCAGGCTTTGATGGCCTGGCCGTTGACGTGCACCGTGCAGGCGCCGCACTGCGA
>JBLIKI010000147.1:0-6738 GCA_047636235.1 Paracoccaceae bacterium
GGCTGCTTCGCGGGGTCGCGGGTCGCCTCCGGCTCCGGCGCGGGCTTGGGTTCCGGGGTCGGTTCCGGCTCAGGCTCTGGCGTCTGTTCTGGCGCGGGGTCCGGCCTTGCCGCCGCCCAAAGCGCGGCGGGCGGCGCGGCGGCCGACAGGCGGCCCACCGCGACCTCCAACTCCTCGACCCGCTCGCGCAGGGCTTTGACGCGCGCCAGCGCCACCAAGGCGCTGATCAGCGGCCCGAAAACGATCACCAGCGCGATCAGAACCACGATCATGATTTCCATGAGCCACCATCGCGCCGATCCCCGCGCCTCTCAAGCGCGATCGCCGCCACGCAACCCGGCTACCGCCTGAAACGTCTCCAAAAGCAGCCCGATCTCGGGCAGCGCCATGAAATCGCGCCGCGCCACCAGCGCCACCTCGCGCCGGATCGGCGGGGACAGCGCGATCCGCGCCAGATCGCCCCCGGCGCGGCCCGCCATCGAATGTTCCGGCAAGATCGCGATGCCAAGGCCCAGATGCACCATGCCGAGGATCGCCTCGATCGAATCCAGCTCTGCGATCGCATTGACCCGGATGCCGCGGGCGCGCAGCGCCTCGTCCACGATCCGTCCCACGCCCATCGCACCGCTGAACTGCAGGAACGGCCGGCTCTCCAACATCCGGCCCACATCGGCCATCACCAGATCGTGGCGGGCGAAGAGCTTGAGCTCCTCGCTCCGCACCCGTTCGGCGACCATCCCGGCCTCCAGCCGATCCGGCGCGGTGACCACGGCGGCGTCGAGCCGCCCCTGCCCCACCATCGCCATCAGATCCGCCGACAGCCCGCTGCGCGCGCGCACCGTCAGCCCGGGATGCGAGGACCGCAGCCGCAGCATCGCCTGCGGCAGCAGATCGGTCGCCGCCGAGGGCACCACCCCGACCCGAAGGGACCCGACCAGATCCCCCTCTCCCGCGCCCGATTGCAGCAGCTCATACTGCTCCACCAAAGCCCGCGCGCGCCGCGCCAGCGTCCAGCCGCGCCGGGTCAAGGACGGCGGGCGGGTGCTGCGGTCGAACAGGGTCACGCGCCAGTCGGCCTCAAGCGCCTTCATCTGCATGCTGACGGCGGATTGGGTGATGAACAGCCGGTCGGCGGCGGCGCTGAAGCCGCCGGTCTCGGCCACCATGACAAGAGTTCGAAGGCGCTTGATGTCCATACTGCTATCGTAAGGAAAATTGATGATCATCGCAAATTCTTATGGCTTTTGGTTTCAATCCGGGTCTGCGATGATCACGATCCCATCACAGATACGTTAGGTCCGCCCCATGCCCTTCACGCTCACCCCGGAACGCGCCCGCATCCAAGGCCTTGCGCGCGAACTGGCCCAAGGCCAGATCCGCGCCCGCGCCGCCGAGGTCGACCGCACCGAGGCCTATCCGTGGGACAATGTCCGCGCGATGACCGAGGCGGGGCTGATCGGGCGCACCATCCCCAAGGCCTATGGCGGGCCGGGGGGCGATCTGTTCGACGCCGTGCTGATCGTCGAGGAAATGGCCCGCACCTGCGGCGTCTCCGGGCGCATCGCGGTGGAGGGGAACATGGGCGCGATCTCCGCCATCATGCTCTTCGGGTCTGAGGCGCAAAAACGCCTCGCCGCCGATCTGGTGCTGGCGGGGGACAAGCCCGCGATCTGCATCACCGAGCCGGGCGCCGGATCGGCGGCGACGGAAATGACCACCACGGCGCGCAAGCGTGGCGACAAATTCGTGCTCAACGGGATCAAGCATTGGATCACCGGGGGCGGCGTCTCCAAGCTTCACCTGATCTTCGCGCGCGTGCTGGATGAGGCGGGGACCGATCTTGGCATCGGCGGGTTCCTATATGTGCGCGATGGCGCCGACACGCCCGGTTTCCGCATCGGCGCGCGGGAACCCGCGATGGGCCTGCGCGGCATCCCCGAGACGGAGGTGATCTTCGAAGGGCTCGAGATCCCCGCCGCGATGGCGCTGACCCCTCCGGGCGGGCTGAAGCGCGGCTTCGCGCAGTTGATGAACGCCTATAACGCGCAGCGGGTCGGGGCGGGGACGGTCGCGCTGGGGATCGCCCAAGGCGCGTTCGATCTGGCGCTGGATTATGTGCGCGCGCGCGAGCAGTTCGGCCGCCCGATCGCGGAATTCCAGGGCCTGCAATGGATGCTGGCGGATATGTCGATCCAGCTGAACGCCGCGCGGCTGTCGCTGTGGAACGCGGCGCTGGCGGCAAATCCGTTCCCCGACCCGATGCTGGCGGCGCAGGCCAAGGTGCTGGCGTCGGAGATGGCCATCAAGGTCACCAATGACGCGCTGCAGATGTTTGGCGCGCGGGGCTATTCGCGCAATTTGCCATTGGAGAGGATGGTGCGCGACGCGCGCATGTTCACCATCGGGGGCGGCACCGCGCAGGTGCTGCGCACGCAGATCGCGGCGCGCCTGCTGGGGATGAAGCTGCCGCAGACCCGGCACGGGGCGCAGGACGCGGCGCGCGCGATGGCCGCCGAATAGCCCGGCATCGACGCCGGGGGCGATCCGTAGGATGATCGCGCCCGGGCGCGCCGCCCCCGAGGGGTTCTCACCATGACCGACATCGACGCCATCCTCGCCGCCCCCGCGTTTCACGCAGCGGCGGAGGCGCTGCGCCTCGATCACGACCGCTATGTCGATGAAATCGTAATGCTGACTGAGATCCCCGCCCCTCCCTTCGCCGAGGACCGCCGCGCCGCGGTGTATCTGGAGATGTTCCGCGCCCATGGGCTGGCCGATGTGCGCCTCGACGCCATTGGCAATGTCACCGGCATCCGCCGCGGGACCGGGAACGGGCTGGGAGGCATGGTGGCGGTGGCCGCCCATCTCGACACCGTGTTCGCGCATGGGACCGATTGCACCGTGCGGCGCGAAGGGACCCGCCTTTACGCCCCCGGCGTCGGCGACGACACCCGCGGGCTGGCGGCGATCTTGGCTTATCTGCGCGCGCTGGACGCCGCGGGGATTGAGACCGAGCGCGACCTGCTGTTCGTCGGCGACGTCGGCGAGGAAGGCAAGGGCGACCTGCGCGGGGTGCGCCATCTGTTCACGGACGGCGAATATGCGGGCCGGATCGACAGCTTTTTCACCGTCGACGGCCTCAGCCTGGAAAAGCTGACCACCGGCGGGGTCGGGTCCTTGCGCCACCGGGCGACGTTCCGCGGCCCGGGCGGCCATTCGCTGACCGCGTTCGGCACGGTCAACCCGGCCTGCGCCATGGCAGATGTGATCACCGGCATGAACGCGCTTCCAGCCCCGCGCGAGCCGCGAACCACCTATTGCGCCACGATCTTCGGCGGCGGCACGTCGATCAACGCGATCCCGGACGAGGTGTGGATGGAGGTCGACCTACGCTCCGAAGGCGCCCCGGAATTGGCCGCGCTCAACGCCGGGTTCATGGCGTTGGTGGCGCAGGCCGTGGCGGCTGAGAACGCCCGCGGGGATACGAGCGCGGGCGAGATCACCGCCGAGGTGACGCCGATCGGCGACCGGCCTGCGGGCGCCGCCGACCCCGACAGCCAGATCGTGCGGGCATCCGTCGCCGCGTTGCAGGCGTTCGGATACGCGGCGGGGTTCGAGCGTAGCTCCACCGACGCCAACATCCCCATGAGCCTTGGCATCCCCGCCGTGCGGCTCGGCGCGGGCATCGCCGGAGAGCGGGCGCATTCGCTCGACGAATGGATCGACGTCGCGCCCGATCCGTCGATCCGCGGGCTGACCGCGGGGCTGGCGGCGATCCTCGGGACCGCGGGGATGCGCACCGACGGCTGACGCGCAGCCCTTGGCCCCGCCGCCCGGTCCGGCTATCAAGGTTATCCCCGCAGCCAGCCGCAGGAGTCCCCCCTTGGACCGCGCCCTCGACCGCATCACCCGCAGCATCGCCGCCGAGATCAACGCCGCCCCGGGCCAAGTCACCGCCACGGTGGCGCTTTTGGACGGCGGCGCGACGGTGCCCTTTGTCGCGCGCTATCGCAAAGAGGCGACCGGGGGGCTGGACGACACCCAATTGCGGACCTTGGCGGAGCGGCTGGCGTATTTGCGCGATCTGGAATCGCGGCGCGCCGCAATCCTGTCGGCGATCAAGGATCAGGGCAAGCTGACCGACGCGCTGGCCCGCGCCATCGACGGGGCGGCGACCAAAGCGGTGCTTGAGGATCTGTACCTTCCCTACAAGACCAAGCGGCGCACCAAGGCGATGATCGCGCGCGAAAACGGGCTGGAGCCGCTGTTGCAGGCGATCCTGGCGAACCGCGCGGCCGATCCGCAGACGCTGGCGGGCGCCTATGTCACCGAGGCGGTTCCCGGCGTGAAAGAGGCGCTGACCGGCGCCCGCGACATCCTCGCCGAAGGGCTGAGCGAGAGCGCGCCCCTGCTGGGCCGCCTGCGCGATTTCATGCGGCGCGAGGCGGAGATCTCCGCCAAGGTCAAACCCGGCAAGGAGGCCGAGGGGGTCAAGTTCTCGGACTATTTCGACCATCGCGAGGCATGGGCCAAGATCCCGTCGCACCGCGCGCTGGCGATCCTGCGCGCGACCAAAGAGGAAATCGTGACCCTCGATATCGCGCCCGAACCCGAAGCCGGCGCCCCCCGCGCCGTGTCGATGGTCGGCGCGGAAATCGGCATCCGCAGCGACGGGCCGTGCGATGCGTGGCTGCGCGACGCCGCCGCCTGGACCTGGCGCGTGAAGCTGAGCCACACCATGTTCGCCGACCTGCTGACCGAGCTGCGCCAGCGCGCCCACGAAGAAGCCATCGAGGTGTTCGCTCGCAACCTCAAGGACTTGCTGCTGGCGGCGCCTGCGGGGCCGCGCGCGACGCTGGGGCTGGACCCCGGCATCCGCACCGGCGTCAAGGCCGCGGTGGTGGACGCCACCGGCAAGCTGGTGGCGACGGCGACGGTCTATCCGTTCCAGCCCAAGAACGACCTGCGCGGGGCCGCGGCCACGCTGCTCGACCTGATCCGCCGCCATAATGTCGATCTCATCGCCATCGGCAACGGCACCGCAAGCCGCGAGACCGAGCGCCTCGCCGCCGACGTGATCAAAGCCCTGCCCGCAGGCGTGGCGCGCCCGACCAAGGTGATCGTGTCCGAAGCCGGGGCGTCGGTCTATTCGGCGTCCGAACTCGCGGCGCGCGAATTTCCCGATGTGGATGTCTCGCTGCGCGGCGCGGTGTCGATCGCCCGGCGCTTGCAGGACCCGCTGGCGGAATTGGTGAAGATCGAGCCGCAATCGATCGGCGTCGGCCAATACCAGCACGACGTCGATCAGCGCAAACTCGGCAAGTCCTTGGAGGCGGTGGTGGAGGACGCGGTGAACGCGGTCGGCGTCGACCTCAACACCGCGTCGGCGCCGCTTTTGGCCCATGTCGCTGGGCTTGGCCCGTCGCTGGCGCAGGCGATCGTCACCCACCGCGACGCCAACGGCGCGTTCGCGTCGCGCAAGAAACTCCTGAAGGTCGCGGGCCTCGGCCCCAAGGCGTTCGAGCAGTGCGCCGGGTTCCTCAGGATCCGGGATGGGGAGGAGCCGCTGGATGCGTCCTCGGTCCACCCTGAGGCTTACGGCGTGGCGCGTCGGATCGTGAAGGCCTGCGGGCGCGACATTCGCGCGATCATGGGTGACGGGAGCGCGCTGAAGGGCCTGCGGGCCGAGGATTTCATCGCCGACGGCTTCGGCGTGCCCACGGTGCGCGATATTCTGGCCGAATTGGAAAAACCCGGCCGCGACCCGCGCCCGTCGTTCCGCACCGCGACCTTCGCCGAAGGGGTTGAGACGATGGCCGACCTGCGCCCCGGCATGTCGTTGGAGGGGACCGTGACCAACGTCGCGGCCTTCGGCGCCTTCGTGGACATCGGCGTGCACCAAGACGGGTTGGTGCATGTCAGCCAGCTCGCCGACCGGTTCGTCAAAGACCCGCATGAGGTGGTCAAGGCGGGCGACGTGGTGCGCGTGCGCGTGACCGAGGTGGACGTGCCGCGCAAACGCATCGGGCTGAGCATGCGCAAGGACGCCGGCGGCGCCCCGGCCGAGCGCGGCGCGCCCCGGCCCGACCGGCCCGACCGGCCCGACCGCCCCGCATCCGGCCTCCGCGGCGGCCACAAGAATGCCGAGGCCCGCCCGCCCCGCACCGACAGGACGCCCGAGGCCGGGGGCGCGCTGGCCGCCGCCTTGGCCAAGGCGATGAACCGGAAGGAGTGATCCGTCGATGCAAGGGCGCCCCATGGACCCCGATCTGATCGCCGCCTATCGCAATACCGACTACCGCATCGACGCCTCGCCCCCCGTGGTCGCGCGGATCGGCGACGCGTCGGCGCCCGTGGACGCCCTGCTGCGCGCGCAGGGCGTCACGACGGCGGTGTTCATCACCGCGTTCAACCCGTCCAGCCGCCCGACTGACGCGGCCGAGAACGCCCGCGCGCAGGCCCGCCTTGTCGGGGCGTTGCAGGCGGGCGGGCATGCGATGATCCTCGGCCTCGGCATCGGGCGGGTCGGCGATTGGCCGCCGGAGCCGAGCGTGCTGGCGCTTGGCGTCACGCGCGCCGAGGCGGAGGCGCTTGGCCGCGCGTATCGCCAAAACGCGGTGGTGTGGATCGAGGCCGGGCGGGCGCCGGAGCTGCTGCTGACCGCGCCCTGATACGCGCCCTCTTGCGCCGCCGTCCGCCTGCGCCTAACTGTTCGACCAACGGTATTTGACTTTCAGC